>VGOB01000112.1 GCA_016865935.1 Chloroflexota bacterium
CGTCCACCTTTGTGCACGTACTCGTCCCAATGTGCGTCCAGAATTTCGGCGAGGCGAATCATGACGGCAATATTACGCGCAATTCAAACACCCGCAATACAATGCGAAGCATTTCTGTTCAACATATATTTCACGAACTAAAGATGCGTGGGGCATGGCATTTTGCCGTGCTTCCCGCATCTTTGATGCGGAAAACCAAACGGGGTTTTCCGCAATGGAAAACCATCAAGGACCACTCATTGCGCCTCCTACATCTTCAGATTGTCCAAGGGACTTTTGATCCGCTCCAAGCCCTTTTCCGTCACGTGGGTATACCGTTGCGTCGTCTCAATACTATCGTGCCCCATAAATTCCTGAATGTATCGCACGTCAACGCCATCTTCCAGTAGATGCGTCGCAAACGAATGGCGGAGCGTATGAAACGTCGCGGGCTTACGAATCCCTGCGCGCTTACGCGCCTCCTGAAAAATCTCCTGTGCCGCGCGTTCCGATAAATGATCGTTCGGTGCATCCCCCGGAAACAGCCACCCGCTCGGCTTGAACGCCTGAAAATATTCGCGCAACACCACCAACGCTGTCTCAGATAAAAGCGTATACCGATCCTTCGCGCCTTTGCCCGCCGTCACGCGAATTTGCATCCGCTTGGAATCAATCTCATTGACATGCAGCCGGACCGCTTCGCCCACCCGCAACCCCGCCGAATACGCGACCATCAACAACGCCTTGTGTTTGAGATTATACGTCACTTTGAGTATTCGCGCCACTTCTTCACGACTCAATACCACCGGTAATTGTTGCGGTCGTTTCATGCGCGGCAAGTCGCACACCTTGTCCCGCTGTTTCAGCGTCACCTCGTACAGAAAGATCAACGCCGATCGCGCGCCGCGGCAATACGCGGCGGATACGCGTCCACTCATCGCCATCTGTACCAGATACGCGCGAATCTGGTCCCGCGTTGTGTGCGCCGGTTCGATGCGCTCGCGCGTCAGCCACTCGAAAAAATTCCGCAGATGCTGTCCGTACGCTTTCCGCGTTCCGTATGCCATCCCGCGCAAAACCAATTCGTCGTCTACTTGTTTGATGAATGGATGCGGCGGATTGGTTGTTAGCGGCTTGTCGCGTCCCGGAACATATTTCTTGTGCGGCTTTTTTTGCGGCGGCGCAGCAACCTTGGGCTTGACCGCGATTATCGGCGCAGGCGGCGCAGGCGGCAGCGCGACAATCTCCGCCAACGCCCTGCGCGTTTCCTCCGTCGCCGGGAACGACCACTGCTTGCGATCCGGATTCCACCGATGACCCGGGATCTTTTTCAGGCGCGCCAAATCGTCGTCCGAGAAACGCGTCAGCGTCACCCACACTTGGTTGTCCGATCCCGCTTCGATCTTCAAGGTCGCCATCGAAACTCCGCGCCCGAAAAACGCAAAGCACCCGCCATCGGCGCGCGTCCTGCGATTATACAGGGCACGCGTCAACGGCAAGTGCTTGGACGTTCGTTGCGATTGTGGACGGTCTGGAGCGCGATCATTTCTCCCTCATCACGGCGAGCCAAACGCGAACCAATTGCCAGGGTCAAACTTGCATCATCAGTGTACTCCACGAATCAGAAAAAGTCAAATCCGATCCGGTTGGTGATTACTTTGGCAATGTCAGACTAGCCACAGAAGCACACGGAAACACACAGAAAAAGAAACTCTTCCGTGTGATTCTGTGTGTTTCGGTGGCAGAAAAGAAATGTGACATTGTCGAATTAGCCACAGGGAACATAGAGGGAAAATAGAATTCTCTGTGCCCTCTGTGGCAGGATATAGTATTCCTCTACAAAAACTATCACAACCGCGAGGATTTTTTGGACACAGATGAACACAGACAAACACAGATAAAGAAAAAATCAGTGTTCTTCAGTGTTGGTCAGTGTCCAATGAGTTTGGTTGCGGCTTTGCCGCGTTATGGGTACCACCAGCGATCTGGATGCTCACTTTGCCTGCAACTTTTCAACCACTTGTTGCACGTCGCTCACTTCTTTGATCTTGCCTTGCGCGACCAGGTCTTTGAGCAACGTCTCCGGATTCGTGTCGGCGGGCAAGTTCAGCCCGGCAAGAATTTTGTCGAGCGGGACGACGCACTGCTGGCTCACGCTCTTCAGCGACATACTTCCCTTGATTTGACTCGCGGGCAGAGCTTGACCGGCGGGCAGGGGCGTTGGCGTTGCGCCCGATCCGCTACCGCTTCCCGACACGCGCGTCGCGCTGATCGTCGCGATCGGTGTTGCGGCGACCGGCGTTTGCGCCGCGCTTGCTGGCGCCGCGCCGCTCAGTTTTTTCGTCAGCGCGTCGCGCAGAACCGAAGTCTCGAATCCCGGCACGAGCCCCTCCAGATCTTTCAGCGCGGTACTCGGCGGCACATCGGCGGGAATATTCCCGGCGGCGTAGACCTCTTCCTTTGATAATTTCACACCGTCAATGACTTGCTGGATTGTCATCCAGCCCTTGAGATCGGTGGGTGTCAGGTTTGTCACGTCAACCGCCGTTTTGCCGCTGACGCTCCACGCGCCTAACGCCTGCGCGGCGAACGTCGTTCCCAGCAACGCGACGATCAAAAGAATTGGCATTAAGAATGGATTGATACGCATTTGAATCTCCTCGACCGATGACAGATGACCGACGACGGGAAAATTTTCGGTCATCGGTTGTCCGTCACTCGTCATTATTTTTGCTCCGCGCGTTTGCGGAAGGGTGCGAGCCACGCCGGAGCCAGCTGCACTTCCAAAACGCCGGGGCGCGGGCAAGATTCCACGCACGCGAGACAACCGATGCAATCACTGCTGACTGTGTTCGCCGTCGCGACCGGCAATTTCACCGGGCAGGGTTTTTCGCAAATGTTACACCCTTTGCATGTATCGCCGTTGCGGCGAATCCGCAAGAAACTCAGGTTGCCGAACAAACTGATGATGCCGCCGAGCGGACACATATACCGGCACCACGCGCGCTCGACTAAGAGCGAAATGCCCAGAATGCCGATCACGAACGCGTACGCCACCCAACTCATTTCGAGATTGAACTCGAACAGCCAGCCGAGACCAAACAACGTGCGGTACGGATCCCAATCGGCGAACCACAACTTGGTGAGCGAGATCGTCTGTTGCAAGATCAGCGCGAGGACAAGGAAACGTCCATAGCGCAAAACACGATCCCATTTCTCTAGCACCTTGATTTCTTTCAAGTGCAATTTCGCGCGTACCCAGTTCATCAAATCTTGCACTGCGCCGAACGGACACACCCAGCCGCAGAACGCGCCACCGGCAATCAGCGCGCCGATCAGCAAACCAATCGCAAGAATGATGTTGGACAAGTGCGTCTTGGGAACGAACTGCGTGCCGCCCGTGACGATGAATCGCCACAACGTTTCGATCCCGCCGAGTGGACACAACGCGTCCACCGATGCAGCCATCCCGTCTTCCGTCGCCAGATTGTGCACGACCGCCGCGTAGATGATGAACGCGGCAAATCCAAATTGTACGATGTGACGAATTCGATCCGTCCACGCCATTCGCCAACGCCGTTGCGCGGCGGGCGTGTTGGGCATTTTTATTTCACGAAATAGATTTTGTGTAGACATTTAATCTCTCCGGAGAGGGGTTAGGGGTGGGGTGATGAAAAATCGTTCGGGCGACGTGTCCACCATGATCCCATTTTTGTTTCCAGCAGTCAGTGTGCGCGAGTGCCAAACCCGTAATCGAGCGCAAGATTGTGCTGTAAATTGCCGACGATACCTGACCAGGTACTCAAGTTTGTAGCTTTGATCAGGAACAAAATCGAGATCGCGGCTCACTGAGAAGGCGCGTTGTTTAGAGCCAATTTTCATCAGCCCAGGTTAGGGGTCTGGGTACAGGGATCAGGTGACGAAAGTAAACGCCGTATTTTCTGACCTCTGATCTCTGACCCCTGACCCCTCTGATATTTACCCGCCGCGTTGTCCGCGTCCCGACCAGCCGGGGCGACCGTATTCGTCGCGCAATTGCACGGTTTTGCCGGTGGTGGCATTTTCGATCTTGGCAGGTTCAAACGTGCCGTTGTACGAAAACCCGGTCAGTTTGATTTGATCGCCAACTTGCGCTGCGAACTTTTGCTCTTGCGCGAACCACCAGGGGCGATTCTCGACGACGATTTGCGAACTATCCGCCAACTTCACCGTCATCGCGTTTTCATCCACGCTCGCAGCCGATCCGACGACGGTCGTCATCGTTTGCGCTTGCGTTTGCTGACCCCAGCGCGGCGACTCGGTTTGCGCTTCCCCAAGCGCCGTTTCATTTCCGCCACCAACCGGCGCGGTGGCTTCGCTCACGCGCCCGCGTCCTTGTCCTTGACCGCCGCTATACGTACTCGTGCCCGTGCGATCCATCGTCCGAATTGCCGCGCCGATGCCTAGCACCGCGATCAGCGCGAACAAAATCGTGCCGAACAAAATTTTCTTGAACATTGTATCCTCCGTTAAGTTAAAGATGAAGGATGAGGGATGAAAGTTGCTTTTTCATCTTTCATCTTTTCGATTTCATCTTTCATTTTTGTTGTTACGTTGACGATCCAACGCCAGTGAATTGCCAGATGTAACACCGCTGCGCCGACCATTGCGACGGCGGACCAGGTATGAATCAGATCCCAGGTCGTCGCGGTGAAGATGAACGCGCGCTTGGCTGGCTCGAACAAAAAGTACAGCCCCGAAATCGCCGCGAGCAAGAATCCGAGCGCGATCGTCGTGTTGATCGCAAGGTTGATCCACGCGCCTTGCGACAAGCGGCACGACGGCGTGAACATCGCGCAAAGCGTGCGTTTGATCATTGACACGACCCAGCGCCAGTGAATCGCCAGGTGAATCACGACGACGGCGATCATCGCGACGCCGAACCAGGTGTGCAGATCATCCCAGGTGTGGCGGTCGAACAAAATCGTGATGCCGTAGTACGGGTTGCGTCCGCCACGATACCCGCCTGACGGCAGGAACAAAAAGTAGATGCCGGTGATCGTCGCGACGAGCGCGCTGATGAACAGCCCCGCGTCGATCAGCCAGTTCGTTTTCGTTTGGAGTGATAATCCTCGTTTGGTCATTGTGTCTCCTGTGTTTTGACCGAAGACCGACGACGGACGACCGTCGCGGTTTTTCGTTTGATTCTGTCGTGATTGTAGCAAGCGCGTGTGAAGAAGATGTGAAGAGATTCTGCGATTTTTGTGGACAAAAAAAGACCGACGACCGAAGACAGAAGACCGTTGCGCGTGCAACAGTCTGTCTTCGGTCGTCGGTCTTCCGTCGTCGGTCTACTTGGGATACACTTGGACGAACGCGCCGTCTTTCACTTGGAAAATATAGACGCGTTGATCTTTCAAATCGCCGTTCGCGTCATACGTGATTTTGCCGATCAGCGCGTTGAAATCGAGCGCGCGGATCGCGTCTGCGACGCGCGCCGCGTCGAACGTATTCGCCTTTTTGATCCCTTCGGCGAGAACTGCCGTCGCCGCGTAACCTGGGACGCTGTACGTGTCAGGGTTGCGCGCTTCGACTTTTTGGTAATCGCTCCACCAGATTTTGTCCGCGATGAGTTTCGGATCGGGTGTGATCGCGCCGACGTACGTCCCTTCGCTTGCGGGCGCGGCTTCGTCCACGAAGGTCGAGTTGAAGCAGCCGTCGGAGCAAATAAATTTCGCGGCGATGCCCGCGTCGCGCAGCTCGGGCAAAAGTACCATCCCTTCGGTTTCGTAGCCCGCGAGGAAAACGACATCGGGCTGCGCGTCTTTGATCGGCGCGATGAATTTGGCGTACGTCGTCTGCGCCTCGGGAATTTTCACAATCGCCGCGGGCGTGACACCAAGCGATTTGAACGCGTTCGCGATTTGATCGCGCAAGCCGTTGCCGTACTCGTTGTCTGCGTGGACGATGACGACGCGCTTGCCGCCGAGTTGCTCGACGATAAAGCGCGCGAGCGCGGGACCTTGCGCGGCGTCAGTCGCGTTGACGCGGAAGAAATTGCGATAGCCCTGCTTGGTGAGCGACACTTCGGACGCGGTCGGTGTGACGACGACGAGCGGCAGGTTTTTGTAGATTTGCATCGCCGCGAGCGTCTGCCCGCTGTTCAGATGTCCGATGACGCCGATCACTTTTTTGCCTTGCTTGATCGCGTCCGCGATTTCTTGCGCTTTTTCCGCCGCGACGTCCGAGTCCGCCTGATCGTCGAGCGCGACGACCTTGACGGTGTAGCCGAGCAGACCGCCTTGGCGATTGAGCTGATCCGCCATCGTGCGCGCGCCGCCGACGACAGTTTGCCCGCCGTTCGCCTGCCAGCCCGAGAGCGGCGCGACGACGTAGACGAGGACTTCGCCTTTTGTTTGTGAGGCACATGCGGTCAGCGTGAGTAGCGAGAGTAATAGGATTGCTAATCGTTTCATTCATTCCCTCCGAAGACAAGGTGACGCAGCATATCCCAAGACCAGAACTGATTGGGACGACTCTTTAGTGGCTGTGATGAAATTTCGACATAAAGAAGCTTTTGGGGACGCACAAGTAATCTTTCGAGACACTCGAATAGCCTCCGCTGCCGAGTTTCTTGTTCCGGGATGAAATCCGTCTTATCCTTACATTCGACAACAATAATTCGATTTGGCGTTTGAATCAGACAATCGCATTCGGTATTCATAATCTTGCGCGATTCAACCAACCTCGCCATTCTATCTTCTCCAGCATCCAATCCGAATTTTCGAATTCGTTTGGTGATGGAATGCTCTGTCCATCCAATTTCACGATTGCAGGGATGAACCACATAGTCAACGTCATTATTGTAAGAGCCATCTGGATGCCGCCACCAACCAGGTTCACTTGCCCATTCTTGCAAGCCGAGTATTGTTTGCCATTTCCCGCGCAATGTAGTCCATCGCTTGTTTTTTGCGGCTTCCTCCCTTTCTGCAAAGAATGTATCACGCAACACCCAGACAAAATGCATCACAGATGCTGCGTCTGACTCATTCGCGTCAATCGGAAATCCGGCTGGAGTCTGAATTGCTGCGAGTAATTTCCGCCGAGTGTCTTTTGCAGCCAATGCAGAGACCAACAGTTCTGCCTGAATTGCCCGTTCAGAACGATTTTGCTCGAAAGTGAAAGTTGGAATCAACATACGATCGCCTTTCTCCGTGTCTCCTTGTTTCCCCGTCACTTTGTCTCCTTGTCACCTTGTCGGTAAACTTCATCCATCGCGCCTGCAACTCGCCATCGGTTGAAACAGACGGCTAGCGCAGGTGGAAACACGTTTCAGCGGATTCGTGGCGCGCGCCACGAATCCGCTAATCCGTTCGCGGAGCGTATCCGCTGGCACACTGTCTCACTGCCCGCGCAACACGCGCTTGACGCTTGCACTCGTCGGATCCACCTCGACGATGAAATCGCCGCCGCGACGACTGACGTAATCTCTCGGACCGTAGTTGACGCGCCAGATCAAGCCGCCGTCGAAAGATTGCTGAGTGATGCTGACAAGACTCTGCCGCAGGTCAACTCCCGCCTCGCGCGCACGGGCGTTTGCCGCCGCAACCACACGCGCAAGCGACACCGCCACTTCGTCTTGTAGCACATCCGCTGTCAATACTGCTGCCATACCATACATCACGTTTCACGCATCACTTTTGCCTTTTTACTTTTCGCTTTTGCCTTGTCTCACTCAATCGTCTGCAAAAACTTGCGCGCGATGTCGCCTACCGGATCCGTCGTCAAGATGCCCTGCCACGCATCGCCCGGCTGCACCAGATTCGCGACGACGATGTTCGCGCCGTTGAAAATCGCGCTGCGCGCCTCTTTGAGATCGACGCCGCCCGCCGCCGAAATCGCGACGTCGTACTTGCTGCGAATCCGATTGACGTGCCGGTACTCGATCACTTTGCCGCGCGTGCTTTCTTCGTCGCGCCCGCGATGCAAGATGACGACGTTCGGCGGCTTTTTCAGCGGACGCATCACCGCGAGCGGATCGTTGACGCCGATCATATCAATCATCGAGAGCATTTCCAAGTGCGCGCAGCGCGCGATGAAAAGGTTCAGCGATTCCGTGGGCGAACTCCCCAAAATCGTCAGCGCATTCGCGCCGGCGTGCTTCGCCATGTCCACTTCGCCGAGCGCGCCGTCCACCGTTTTCATATCCGCGACGATGGTGCCGCGCCACAGTTTGCGGATCGCCTGGATGCCCCGCATCCCCTCGCGCTTGATGAATGGCGTCCCGGCTTCGATCAAGATGCGCTCGTTGAACGCGATCGTCGGCAAGATGCGCTGGACGAGCGCGAGATCGTAATTGAACGCGATCTGCAAATAGCGAATCTTGTAGTCGAGCATCGCGCCCGCCTATTCCTTTTTCGATTCGACGACCGAACCCAAGACCCGTCCCAGATCGGATGGCACGAACAGCACGATTTTCTCCGACGGGTCTGCCGCGATGTCGCGAATCGTTTGGAGCGTTCGCAGATGCAGCGCGCCGCTACTTTTGGACAAGGTCTCGGCGGCTTGGCGCAGATTCTCGGACGCGGTCAACTCACCCTGCGACGCGATGATCATCGCGCGGCGTTCGCGTTCCGCTTCGGCTTGCTTCGCCATCGCGCGCTTCATTTCGGCAGGCAGTTCGATCTCCTGAATCTTGATCGACTCGACATCTACGCCCCAGTTGCTCGTTTCGGTGTCCACGATCTTTTTGATGCTGTCGGCAATCTGTTCGCGCTCCGTCAGCACGAAATCCATTTCGTTATTGCCGATGACGTCGCGCAGCGCGGCTTGCGTAAATTGTCGGACCGCAAAAACGTGATCTTCGATTTTGACGATGACCGTCTCCGGGCTGATGACTTTGAAGTACACCACCGCGTTGACCAGAATCGGAATGTTGTCCTTGGTCATCACTTCTTGGCGCGGAATTTCCGCCGTCTGGATCCGCATGTTCACTTTCCGCATCGTTTGGATCAGTGGAACGATAAACGTGAGACCTGGCTCGCGCGTGCCCGCGTACTTGCCCAGCGTAAACACGACGCCGCGCTCGTACTGGTAGAGCAACCGCACGGACATCGGCACGATGAAGAACAGTAGCAGCACGATGATCCCGATCAAACAACCGAGCGTTGAAAGAAGCGCTTCCATGATTTGCCTCCAGTTTTTATTTTTGCCTTTTCACTTTTCACTTTTTACTTGAGTACACTTCATCCATCGCGCCCTGCAACTCATTCAACTTGGCGACTTGCTCCGCGATGTCGCCGCGCAAACGCTGCGAACGGCTGTCTTCGATGTCGTCCTTCGAGCGAATCAGCATCAACTGCGAATACACCGTGCCGAGCGCGGTGAGCGTTGCGTCGAGTTGCAGTTCCGCTTTTTCCATCGTGTTCGTCAGTTTGTCGAGATTCGCCGCTTGCGCCTTTTTCGATTCGAGCGCGTGCCGCGCTTGCTCGCGCACCGCGTCGTCGTCTTCGCGCTCGACGCGTTCTTTCAACTCGCGCAATTCGCGCGGCGCGCTCGTCGCGTCCTGCTTGATGATCTCGTCGCGCTCGAACGCGTCCAGTCGCTGCGCGAGCCGAAAGATTTGCGCGATCCAATCGGTGACGCCCGCCGTCGAATTTTTGAGATGATCGCGCAGAACGCCTGCCTCGCTCTGGCTGATCGTCGTTTCGATCCGATGGCGATAATCGAGCGCGCGTTGCACGGCGGCGCGCAGTTTCGGCGTTTTGATCGCCGCAGGATTGTACTCTTCGCGCAGCATTTCCGCGACGACTTGCGCGCCCGTGTTCGCGTCTTGCAAACTCGTGACGATGATGAGCGTTTCCGCGACCACGCCGATGACGAGCCAGTACCACCACTGCCACCACTCGAACGGGCGCGGGACAAAGTACGCGAGCAAAATCGTCAACGCGATCGTCGCCGCGCTTTCAAAGCGAAAGAACGCGTGCGTGAGAATCGCAGAGGTCGCGCGGGAACGGAGGTTGTTTTTCACGGTTCATCTACCCATTTCAAATTTAAATCATTTCGGTTTTTTTTGTATGCTTCTCATCAAATGCTTTGCAGCTACAGAATCTAACTTTTGGGCTTTCCGTATTTCACTTTCGGTGATTCCCAAAGTTTTCGTGTCTTTCCACAAGCCCTGAGAGAAATTCCGTCTATACATACCAATGCAATTGTACGCGGCGAAATGCCTTCCATCTGGCGTGGGGACTGCAGTGCGCGTAGTCTCTTTGATCTCGACAAGGTACACACATTTACGCTTGGAGTTGAGGTCAAAGAAAAAAACACGGTCCCCTTCTTGGTACCCAGGAGAAACATTGCCTCCAAACCAACCATCATAAACCTCATCCCAATTTGTTTCTTCCTCGATAACTTTCTCTGTGCGTGGTTTCACGTGGGATTCAAAATAGTCACGCCAGTATCTCGCTGCTTTGTTCGTAGAACTTGACCGCTCATGTTTGGGGTCAGTTCCCAAGATTCTTTTCAGTTGACCTTGTGAGTAGCTCGGTGGGATTGGTGTCTTCGCGCGAGATCTCTCGTACTTCGCAATCTGCTGGATGGTCAGTGGCACAGCGCGGCGCTTATCCCAGTCTTTTTCAAACGAGTCTTTCAACCGCTTGTACGCGCCAGTACTTTTCGGGAGAGAAACCATCACATCGAGTTCGCCGCCGCTATTCAAACCTTCTCTGGTCAAGTTGGAAGAACCGATGATCGCAGTCGCGCGCGATTTGCCTTCAGCCAAGAAGATCTTTCGGTGAAACTTCGGCTCTCTGGACAAACGCACTGATAAATTGCCGCGCGATGCCTGTTGGAGTTTGAGCAAGGTTCGGAGTGCTGCTGGTTCTGTGACGGATTGGTACAATCCTGTCACAAACCGTACCTTCCCGTGTGCAGAAACTTGGCGCAACGCTTGGATGATTTCATGTACTCCTGATTCCGTCACAAACGCGACTGCGATACACACTTCCGTCGCTTTTGGAAATTTGGCGCGCAACACGTCACGAAGATTGTTTGGCCCTCGGTTCTCAATAATCTCGAATGAAATGTTCGTTGCCATTTAATAATCCTCCAATGTGTTGTGAAAGAAACAAGGATTTAGGTTCTTGAGTTTCCAATCCGCGCCGACCAGTCCGCCGGACCCTCCAAATTGAGTGAGCGCGCTGTCCGTAGAAATGAGCGCGCCTTTTTCTCATGCGGAACTTCCGCCTCAATCGTGATGCGAACGCGAGTATTGGGCTGCAACTTTAACGGTTCGTCAAGACGCAATACTTGCCCGTCAAAAGTTGCCTCAAGTGTTTGAGTCATTCTTCCTCCTCGAAGCATGAAGGAGAATTTCATTCATCCTTCATCCTTCTGCTTTCATCCTTTATTAGAAGTACGTTGACAAAATCTTGTACAATTTCTGAATCGTCTCCGGATCCGCGCGGCGCGCAAAGCCGCCCGTCGCGTCCGCGAGCGCGTTCAACACGTTCCAATCCGCGTCACTGCCGTAGCCGATGCAGAAGATCACAATCGGCACGCCGCTCGCGTTGCCGCGTTTGATCTTGTCGGTGAGCGCGTTCAGTTTGATGGACGATTGATTTTCGATGCCGTCGGTCATCACGACGATCGCGTTGATCCGTTCGCGGTCGCCGCGCTTTTGCAAATCATCGTACGCGTACGACACCGCGTCGAGCAGCGCGGTCTGCCCGCTCGCTTTCAGCGCGCGCACTTGCGTTTTCAGCATCGCGCGCTGCGCGCCAATGTCTTGCGACGGGATCGCGTTGTAGACGCGATTTGAAAATGGCACCAAGCCGACGCGGTCGCGGTCGCCTTGCACTTGATCGAGAAACGTGACGAGCGCGTCAATCGCTTGCGTTAACTTGTTCTGCTCGCCCATACTGCCCGATGTGTCCACGACGAGATAAATGTTCGCGGGGCGCTTTGCCAGATACCACGACGACTGCACGATTTCGATGATCGCCGCGCTTGGCATTTGCAACGTCGTTTGCGGTTGCGCGGGATCAACGCCGTTCGATGTTTTGATCGGCGACGCGGGATCGTCGAGGCGCAAGTTCAAATCCACGGGACGATAGCCCGACTGCAAAATCAGTTTTTGAATTTCGGGCGACAGGACGAAATCGCGAAACCGGCGGAACGTCAAACGCTGATCGTCGGTGAGACCCGGTTGTTCGAGCAGCGCGAGCGGATGGTCTTGCCACAGCGTTCCCTCGGCGGGATAAATCGCGACGAGTTTTTGCGATGACTTGCCGTTGAAATACACGACCATTCGTTCCGAGACAACGAACGCGTCAAGGTAACTGCGTCCGCGCGCGAGCACCTGATCAATCGTCGCCTGCTCGCCCTCGCCGTAATAGCGCACCGTCTTTTCGAGCGCGGCGACGTAATCGAGCGTCGCGCGATTTTTCACGTCCGCTTCGGTCAGCCCGCGCGTCTTGTTCGCGCCCGCGTAAAATTCGGCGAGCGTCGCGAGCAAGCCGCTGGCGGAACTTGTCGAAGGGTGGCTCCACTTGAAATTCGCGTCGCTCTTTGCCTTGCTCAACAAATCTTGCCAGCCGATTTGTTTTTGCGGATAGCCCAGCGCCTGCGCCGCATCGCTCCACATCGCGATCACAATCGGCGTGACGGCAAAGCGCGATGATTCGCCGACGAGCGCGCGCTCGCGTCCCGCGTCGATCTGCGCGAGCCACAGCGACGAATCGGGGCTGATCGCGGTGAACTTGCCTGCGCGCGCCGCGTCCACGATGTCTGCCGCGTCCATTTTCGTCGCGATGATTTTCATTGGCAAGCCCGACGGCGTTTTGTAATTCGCCTTGTGGAAGCGCGCGATGATGTCTTGCATCAGCGCGTCTTTTTCGGGCGAGTACGCCAGATCGAGCGTCGCGTTTGTTGGCGCGGGCGTTGACTCGGGCGAACTGACGAGCGCGATCAACGCGCTGATGCCGCACAGCATCGCCACCATTCCGCCGATGACGGCGAGGACGACGAAGAGCGCGCAACTGTTACCTTTATTGATTGCGGGATTCTTTTTCTTCATATTGTGTCTAGTGTCATTGCGAGCGCGTTCGCTTCACTCAGCGTAAACTCCGCGAAGCAATCTCCGAATCGCAAATTGGGGATTGCTTCGGCGCGGAAATCGCGCCTCGCAATGACAGTGAGTCACTTTGCCACGTTCAAATCGAACCAGCGCAACAGCGTTTGCAGTGTCTCGCGATCCGGCGCGCGCATTCGCGCGGTGGAAGGGACGAGTGTCTTGGCGCCCTGATCTTTCCACTTGACGAACAAACTCTCCGCGCCGGCAATCGAAACTTCGGCGTTCGCCGGGCGAAAACCGCGCGCCGCCGCCGTGGACTGAATCGGCGTCGAGAGCAAGAATTTTTGGAATTGCAATGCCGCGTTTTTTTCGACCGCGCTCGTTTCGGTCCCCATCCAAATCGTGAACGGAAAATCGAACCAGGTCAGGTATTTGGGATACACGATCACGAGCGGATCGGACCAGCGCGTTTGAATCCCTTGCATATTGACCAGCAGATCGCTTTCGAGCAATTGCCCGCCGTCGCCGACCGAGTAGCCGAAGAGCGCGAGGTCTTCGACGGTGTACGACGAGAGCGACGAAAAATCGGTGACCGAACCCATCAACTCTTTGAGCCACTTTTGGAATTGCGGATTCGTCACATCTTCGGTCGTGATCGTCGCCTTGTCATAGTACTCGCCCGCCGCGGCGACCATCGCGAGCAAGCCCGCCGCGTTCTTGCGCGGATTCGGCACGATCAATTTGAAATAGCCCCACTCGGCTTTGCCGTCCAGCTCACGCCAGCCGCCTTTGGCGATGGCGGCGTCGTGGATCGTCTTCCAGTTGATATTGTCCTTGCCGAATTTCTTTTCGAGCGTTTCCGCGCGCGTTTTGTACATTCCCCACGAGAAGAGCGAGGTGACGAGTGGACGCGCGCGATATTCGCCGTCGGTGAGGAAGACGTCGCGACCCAGTTTCGCGCTGTACGTCGCGTTGACCAGTTCGACCAGGTAGCGGCTGTCGGGAATCCACACGGTTGGCACAGGGTTGAATTCGCCGCGATCCCACTTGCCGAGCGCGGTCACGCTGTCCATCGGCGTCACCGTCACGATGATCGTGCGTCCGTCGAGCGTGCGCTTCTCCGCGTTGAATTTGGTCGCGGCGTCTTGCACCCAGGGTTCAATCGGCAATGCGGAAACGACGCGCACCTGGATCGGCTGCGCGGTTGGGTTGGGAATGTTGCCGCTGAGTTGCGTCGCCACAAACGAAACGCCGACGATGATCAGCGCGAGCAGGATCACGGCGAAGAAGATGAGTCGGGTTCGGTTCATAGTTTCTTCCCAAGTGGACAGTGGGAGGTGGGCAGTGGTCAGAAATTGCCTGACCACCGCCCACTGTCCACTATCCACTGCGTTTACGACAAGCCAAGTTTCTTCTTGCGTTCCGCGAGTTGTGTCTCCAGCGTGGTGCGTTCGAGCAGTTCGTCCATCTGCACGTCGAGACGTTGCGCTTGCATTTCGGAACGCGCCGATGCTTTGTCGAGGCGCGCGCGAATGCTTTCCGCGATGCGCGCGACATCCTGATCGCCGGAGCCGAGCAGGTTGTCGAGCGACTGCATCGTCTTGGCGGTCAGTTCTTTCGATTTCGCCAGATCGAGCAGCGCTTGCATTTCTTCGCGCTCTTGCTTGACCGTCGTCAGTTTCGCTTCGAGTTTCAGTTTGGCGTCGAGTAACTTGGCGTACTCGGTTTGCTGACGCTCGAACTGTTGCTTGTACGTTTCGGCGAGACGCGTGGTGGAGTTGAGTTTGCTCTGCGCGGCGACGGCGAGTTCTTCTTTGCCTTCTTTGAGCATCAAGTCAATGTTGCGGTCGAGTTCGGCGGATTTCGCGGTAAACTCGTCGAACTTGCGCTTGAGCGTTTTCACTTCGCCGCCGATCGTTGCCGCCGCATCTTCGAGGTCTTCGAGATTATCTTCGACCTGGCGGATGTACTGATCGATCACCGCGAGCGAATTGGCTTTCAACGCCTGATCGACGAGCGCGTGCAAATTCGCCGCGACCAGCGTTTGAACTTTTTCGAGTAGACTAGCCATGGGGTTCCTCCTGTGGAATGTGACAAGCGGCGCGCGAGGCGAAATAAATGTCGGAACGCGCGCGCTTGTCCAAATTTATTTGGTGAGATTGTAACATATTCCGTCCGAAAAATCCTGACGGATGGCTGACAGATTCCAGCAGTATCTATCTCGCCAGTTCTTGTTCTCTGATTGCAATGATCTGAACGCGTCGCGTCGAATCGTTTACCTGATACAAAATGCGATAGGGTCCCACGCTGACGCGGCATGTCTCAACATCCAAAATGACGCTATCGGGTGGGCGCGGGTTGTGTTGCAGCGCGTACAAACGGAGGACAACCTGCCGAAAGCGTCTAGGATGCAAGTCGGTGAGTTGCCGTTCGACATCCTGAGCGACTTGGATACTGTACATCGCTGCCTCTTATTCTTCCTTCGCCCCCACGACCACGCCCCACTTTTTTTCATAGTTCTCGATGACTCGCGCCAACGGCACGAATTTCTTGCGCGATTTTTTCAGTTGCCGCACGAGCGCGAGATCGCGCGCGTTCTCGATCTCTTCCAGCCGATGCAAATCCTGCGCGCTGACAATCGCGCCGACGGGCTTGCCGCGCTTGTTGACAATCACGCGTTCCCGCCGATAGATCACGCGGTTGAGCAAATCGGAGAATTGATTTTTCGCCTCAACGACACTAACTGTTTTATTCATTCAAACCTCCTATTTCACAACAAGACATTCTAATCATTCTGGCTATATTATCCACAAGACGGCTGCTTTGTCAATAGCATAGCGAGGCAATCGGTCAATAGACGTTATCAAAAATAAGGTAAAATGTATGCATGCTCAAATACTCCGAATTGAAACGAGATCGTCGCAAGTTTCTTGCACTGACTGGATTAACGCTCAAAGAGTTCAGTGCCCTGTTGCCGGCATT
>VGOB01000113.1 GCA_016865935.1 Chloroflexota bacterium
ATGACCTTCCTCTCGCATCTCTTTCTCGTGCGCTTGCGGGTGAAGATGGGAGTGGATGCACCTGCCCTGACTGTTTCCCAGGTACGCCAGTTACTCCAAGTCGTCTTGCCACAGCGCAAGTTTGATGTGCAGTCCGCGTTAGACGAGGTGGAGCGGATTCAGAAACGGAACCGCGCGGCCTATCTTTCCCACCGCAAACGCAAACTGCGGGAACTTCATGCCCAACTAAAGTAACGTTGTAATACTAGTCACCAATCACTAATCACCAATCCCTGCTACTTCACTTTCCCCAAGAACTCGACGACGACGCGCGCAAATGCCTCCGGCTGATCGTTGAAGACAAAGTGCCCGGCGTTCGCGATCACGCGAAATTCCGCGTTCGGGAAAACGTCGGCGTAGATGCGGCTCGCTTTTTCCGATTGCAAATCTTTGTCGCCGTGAATCACCAGCACCGGCGCGCTGACCGCTTTGAGCGCGGCGCGATAATCGTGACGCAAGCCCATACTGAAGTACATCGCATGCACCATCCAGCCGCCTGCGCTCACCGGATTGTCCATTGAGACATTCCACCCCTTGCGCTGCGCGGCAATCGCGTAATAGCGCGCGAATTCCGCGTTCAGCGCGGCAAGTTCCGCGTCGCTCTTGGAAAAGATCGCGCCGTAATCGAGATAGCGTTTCAGGTACGCGTCGTACTCCGGTTTCATCGCGTCCGGCAACAACGGCTTGACCTGCTCGAACAGCCCGCCACTTTCCGGCGGCATCACCAACACTTCCGCCGGCGCGATCAGGATCAGCGCGCGGACGCGCTCAGGAAATTCCGCCGCGTAGAGCGACGCGATGAATCCGCCGAACGAATGTCCAACCAAAATGATCTTGTCGTCACCCAGGATCCGGCGGACGCGCTCAATGTCCGCGATCTGCGCGCCCAGTCCCAACGTCTTGTCGAGCATCTGCATATTCTCGTAAAAGTTCGACGACGCGAATTTGTCAATCGGACGCGATGATTTGCCGGAGCCGCGTTGATCGTAGTAGTGGAATTTGTAATTCGTCGTCAACGCTTTGAGCGAAGGCAAAGGTTGTGCGAACGGAAAGCCGGGACCACCGTGAACAACGAGAACATTCGCGCCTGCGCCATCGGCAAAGTGATACAACTGGATGTCGCTCTCGACGTTCCAAAAATCTTGCTTCGCCGATTGTGCGGGCGGCGCGAGTGGCGCGCGCAAATTTCTCTCCGCGCGCACCATCCCTGGTTCGTACAACGGCTGCTGCATCGCGTTCCACAACCATACCCCGCCGCCGATGATCACGACGAGCAAGACGGCTACCACAAGCAAGATTGCTTTTTTCATTCAGTTACTCCTAACTGTCAATAATCAGGACATCGTGTGCGGCTTTTGTTAAATTTCTAACCGGGCAAGTAGTCAAGACATCGTGTGCGATTTCAAGTCTTTCACACAAAAATCATGCGGTATTTTGGGCGAAAATCGAAAAATGCCCGCGATGTCCTGATTACGTTTTGCTGTTAATGTGTACGCGATGTCCTGAGTGCTCCAGCGCACACGATGTCCTGATTATTGAGACCTAACCGCTCGCCTGTCATTTCGAGGCGCGGTCTTCGCACCGAGAAATCTCGTCATTGCAACAATGAGATTTCTCGCTTCGCTCGAAATGACAGAGCAGGGTGATTTATTTTTGGCAATTCGCGCAAAAATAACACGCGCCACCCAGGTACGCGATCTTTTCGATGCGCCTGCCACATTCCGGGCAGGGACGCGCCAGCGCGTTCTTGTCCATCAGGCGAACATACTTGCCGGGGTTGCCGTACAGATCGAATTCGTCGTAGCGTCCGCCTTGCGCGATGATCGCGCGCACGGTTTGCGCGATCGCGTTGTAGAGCTGGCGGCGCTGCGGCTTGGTGAGATCGCCGATCGGACGTTTGGGCGACAGGCGCGCGCGGAACAAAATATCTTGCGCGATCGCATTGCCCAAGCCGGGAATGAGTTGATCCTGGGTCAGCAATCCTTTCGCGCTCTTCTTTTCGATCTGGGTGACCTCGTCAATCAGCGCGCTGAAATACGCGAACGTGAACCCAGGTTCAACCGGCGTCGTCCGCATATCTTTGATGTACTGCCGCTGGCGCTCTTTGCCCTTTTCGTACAGCTCCATCGCGCCCCACATCTGCGTCGTCGCCGAGAGCGCCGAGCCATCGTCGAAATGGATCAGCAAATGATACTTGCTCGGTGGTGCGCTTCCGGCGGGATGATACAAAATCTTGCCGCCGCATTCGCCAAAGACCAACACGTACCCAGGTTCGAGCGGCGCGAACAACCACTTGCCTTTTGCCCAGGTTTTGCCGACGCGCTTGCCTTGCGTCAATCGCGCGAACTCGTCCGGCTTGCGATTGTACCACACGAATTTGTGCGGCAGATTGCCCAACTTGCCTTCGCGGATCACTTTGCCTTTGAGTGTTTCGTTCATTTGCTTGACGAGCGTCGTGAATTCGGGTAACTCGAACATTTTTTGTCTCCAAGATTTTCGCGCGTGCAGCATCTTTATTTTTTCAGACGCTGGCGTACTTCTTTGCGCGCCCAAACATAGTGACTGCTGGTCGCGGAAGTGAAATACGCCGCCAACGTGTTCTTGCGCGTCCAGGCATACCTGCCCGGCGTAAACAAATCGGCTTCGCTGATCCCTTGCATCGTTTTCAAAATCTGGCGATAGGACGCGCGGCTCTGCTTCAGGATTTGCGCCAGCGGAACATCGCGGTACTTTTCATAGATTTGCGCGTTCAACGCCGGCAACTGTCCCCAATTAAAGCCCTCTGCCGGAACGGCGGGCGTCTTGCCGCGCAAGCCCGCGGCGTACCATCCCAAACACATCTGCTCCCATTCGAGCAGGTGCGCCAGCACATCTTTGATTGACCACTGGGTCGCGCGGCTCGGCGCGCTCATCTCTTCCGGCGACAAGGCGTCCAATAATTTTTCCAACGCCGCGCGTTCAGTTTGCGCGGCGACAAACATTTGTTCCTTGTTCGTGGGTCTAGGCATCGTCTCCTCCTGGTTGAAAAATTCAAATCTTCGCGTATTGCTCCGCGATTGCACGCGCCGATTCACGTACCGCGCGCCGCAATTCCTCCGGCGCCAGCACCGTGACGATCGGACCGAATCCCAGCGCCATCGAAGTTGCCCATTGCAAATCCGGCATTGTCAGCGTGACGATCAACGCGCCGTCGCTTTGCGGTTCGATGCTGTCCCACGCCACGCCGCTATCGCGCGCGATGTGCGCGGCGTCCGGCGCAAAGCGCAATTGGATCAGCACTTTGGTTTCCGTTTCGAATCCTTGCGCCAGAAATTCTTGCGCGTTGAAATCGGCGGGCAGTTGAAACGTCTTGTCGAGCAAGGTCAATTCGACGATGCGATCCAAGCGAAACGAGCGGCGCGCGTCGCGCAAGCGGCAATGCCCGACGACGTACCACCAACCCGCGCGATACACGAGCGCGTACGGCTCCAGTTCGCGCGTCTGCGCGTCCGGATCGTTTTGTTTGCGATGCGCCATTCGCACGCGCCGTTGTTCGCGAATCGCGCGACGCAATTTTTCCAGCGTCGGCGTCAGTGGATCGAGTTGCGCGCGGCGCATTCCGGTCGTGATGAGCGTGCGCCGCGCCCACGCGATTTCGTTGCGCTGTTCTTCCGGCAGAACATTGTCAAGTTTGGCGAGCGCGCCTTGCGCGGCATCCTGATACAACTTGCCCCACATCTCGCGCACCAAACTTGTTCCCAAGTAGATCGCAACCGCTTCTTCGGGCGTGAAAACGAGCGGCGGCATTTTGTAGCCGCGCACGAGCGAAAAGCCGCCGTACGGTCCGCGCTCGGAGTAAATCGGAATGCCCATTTCGTCGAGCATCGTGATGTAGCGATGAAGCGAGCGCACCGAGACGCCCAGTTTCTCCGCGAGATTGGACGCTTTTTGATTCGGTTGACTTTGCAACAGCATCAGCAACGTGATCAGCCGCGTAGCCGTGTTCGACATTCAATTTTCCTTCAACTGACAAGATTGTAGCACGGGTTTATGCCAATTCACGGCATAATTATCGCGCAAATTTTTCTGGAGCAAAATGCAACACGCACTGTCATTGCGAGGAGCGTAGTCCGCGACGAAGCAATCCCCAATGTAGATCGGAGATTGCTTCGTCGGCAAAAATCGCCTCCTCGCAATGACACTGATGCGCACAAGAAAAAACCGACGCGTTGGACGCGTCGGCTTGCGATCACGGATAATTCCCACCGCACTTGATTTGCATCGTCACGCGATCCTTGCCATCGTGCCACATCAGCGCGCGATAAAGCGGATCGGGCGTATCGTTGTACATCACGCGCGTCTCCGCGTTCGACTTGACCGCGCACTGCGCCAGATGATTTTCCAAACCGGGCACCCAGGGTCCGACGGCGATCTCGTTAAACCCTGGTTTGAGTTCTGCCGTCGAGGGCTTGCTTTCGGTCGAATGACTGCCGCTCGCCGAAAAACTCATCGCGATCTTGTATTTCCCTTGCGGCACCGCCGACGGGGAATTCGCGTTGCACAACCCCACGCGAAATTGGCGTGGATCAAAATCCCATTTCAATTCAGTCACCGGTTGCAAGTACATCACGTAAATACCCGCCGGAACTTTGCCGAGCATCCCCGCGCACATTTGCGCCGCGCTCGGCGTGGGGCTGGGTCCTGCGGGCGTACGCGTCGCCGTCGCGGTGCGCGTGCGCGCGAGCGTCGGCGTTGCGCTGGGACGCGGCGTCAGCGTTGGCGTTGCGGTCAGCGTTGGCGTGCTGGTTGGTGTTTCGGTGGGCACGCGCGTCGCGGTCGCTGTGCGCGTCGCGGTGGGCGCGAGCGTGGGCGTTGGCGTCGGCGTTGGCGACGCGCACGCGCCCAACCCAAACGCGAGCCACACAACTATCAATGATAAAATTCTTCGCACTGTGATTCTTCCTCCAAAATACGACCGCTGACCGCTGACGGCTGACCGCCGCAACGATCCAACTATCCAACTACCCAACTACCGAACGAATCAACTCCCCGCTGATATTTCCGCCGCTCACGATAATTCCGATACGCGCGAGATTCGCCGGAATTCGATTTTGCATCACGGCGGCAATCGGCACCGCGCCGGTCGGCTCGACGACGATTTTCATTCGCGTCAACGCAAATCGCACCGCGTCGAGAATTTCATCGTCGCTCACGATCACGACGTCGTTCAACAGCGCGCGCAGAATCGGAAACGTCAGTGTGCCGATGGCTTGCGTGCGGATACCGTCCGCAATCGTCGTCGGCGGTTCGATGTGGACGATCGCGCCGCGTTGCAACGATTGTTTCGCGTCATCCGCGCCGATCGCCTCGACGCCGAAAATCTGAATTTGCGGACGCAACGCGCGCGCCGCGATCGCGCAACCGGCGATCAAGCCCCCGCCGCCCACTGGCGCGATGATCGCGTCGAGATCCGGAATCTCTTCCAGCAGTTCGAGCGCGGCAGTGCCTTGCCCGGCGATGATGTGCGGATCGTTGAACGGCGGCACGAGCGTCGCGCCGCGTTCTTGCACCAGTTGACGCGCGATCGCTTCGCGGTTGCCGGTCAGTCGGTCGTAGACGATCACCTCCGCGCCGTAGCCGCGCGTCGCGTCGAGTTTGACGCGCGGCGCGTCGTCCGGCATTACAATCGTCGCCGGAATGTTCAGCAGTTGCGCGGCGAGCGCGGTGCCTTGCGCGTGATTGCCGGACGAGAACGCGACGACGCCGCGTCGTTTTTCGTCGGCGGAGAGTTGCGCGAGCCGGTTGTACGCGCCGCGAAATTTGAACGCGCCCCCGCGCTGGAAATTTTCGCACTTGAAAAAAACTTGGTGCCCGGTCCGCGCGTTGAACGTGCGCGAGGTCAGCACTGGCGTGCGATTCGCGATGCCGCGCAATCGTTCCGCCGCCGCGCGCACATCGGCAAGCGTGACCGGGAGAGATTCGGGTGTCATCAAATTCCTTTCGGACGAAGATTGAATCGCATGTTGCGCCCTTTGTCATTTCGAGCGCAGCGAGAAATCTCGTTTTTGCGGAGGCGAGATTTCTCGGCGCAAAGAGCGCGCCTCGAAATGACAGGGTGAGCAGTACGAATCGCGAAGCGATTATAGCACATTTGGAAAAAAGTGTTGCGCCGATTCTGAAACGCGCGGTATGACTCTAGTCCTAAGACCATCATCCTATTGTTGGAAATTCCGCGCGGCGTATAATGGAGACGAAAATAAAGTTTTCGACAATGGCAAACCCAGCGAAAGCTGGAGACGCAAAGCTACGGGTCTAACGTCCGTCCGACTATGATCGCCGAGCCGCCGAAGAACATAGAAGGGCACATTCCGCTGCTTCGACTGCCGCGCGATTTTCTTTTTCGGGGGTTGTATGAAAAAGATCGCTGTTCTTTCTATGTTCGCGCTTGTTTTCGCCTCGCTGGTTTTTCTCCTCGTTGCCGCGCTCGTGCCTGGCGCGCAAGCGCAACGTCCACTTCCACCCAACGATCCTGCGCGTGGTCTCGTCTATGACGGACTCGCGGTTGCGACGGCTGGCAATTGCCGCGGCGGATTCAAAGTTCTGGTGCCCGGCGCGCAAGGATTGCGCGAGCAATGCACGCACGGTCCCGATGCCGCGCCCGCGCAGATGCGCGTGAGCCAAAGCGTCCCGCCGCTCCCCAAATCTGCCAGCCGCGCGTCGAACGCGCTCACCTGCGACGGCGATGGCGTTTCCGGCAATCGCGTGCAAGTGCTGTACGCGCGCGCGTCGAATGTGGCAAGTCGTTACGCGACCTATCTCGCCGCGTTTCAGCAATGGGTGGCAGACGTGGACGCCGAATTTCGGAATAGCGCGGCGCAAACCGGCGGCGATCGCCGCGTCCGTTTTGTCACCGACGCGAATTGCAATCCGGTGATCACCGAAGTGGTACTTTCCACAACAGGCGACGATAATTTTTCCAACACGTTGAGCGAACTCTGGAACAAGGGGTACAATCGGACGGACCGCAAGTACATCATCTTTATGGACGCGCGTGTGTACTGCGGGATCGGAACGATCGAGTACGACGATTCGCCCGGGGCGACCAACCGCAACAACACGGGTCCGCACTATGGCAGAACTGACGCCGGGTGTTGGTCGGGCGTGATCGCGGCGCACGAGTTGATGCACAACCTGGGGGGCGTGCAAATGAGCGCGCCTCATTCCGATGGGAATTGGCATTGCACGGACGGCTACGATAATATGTGCGATCACGGCGGGCGCCCCATTCAGATCGTCTGCCCGGATCCCGCGGGCGATAGTTTGTTCGATTGCAATCACGACGATTACTATCACACCAATCCGCCCGCCGGAAGTTATCTGGCGACGCACTGGAATACGGCGAACAATCAATTCTTGATCACGCCGAATACGGCGCGGGTTGATTCGTTCGTGACCGGGAAATTATTCGGCAGTACGTTCACGCCGACGAGCGCGTTCATCGCAGGCGATACGGTCGTTCTGCGCATCCACGTCGTTGATGCCAACGGCGCGAATCTGAGTGGCGCGACTGTGAACTACACCGTCAATCAACCGGGCGGAACTGCGCAATGCACTCTCTCCGGCACGACCGATGCGAGCGGCAGCGCGCAAGGATCGTGTCTAGTGCCAACTGGCGCGCCGACGGGAACCTGGAACGCGCGCATCGGCGCGGTGACGCGCGCGCCGCGTGGGGTCAGCAGTCTGACTTCCGTGGCAGACGTTGATTTCACCGTCGAGAATAGAGCGCCCACGGCTGTAACGCTGTCGTCGTTCACCGCGCGCGCGGCGAGCGAGCCGATCGCGGGGCGCTGGATCTTCCCAAGTATTGCCGGCGCGTTGGTTGTGATTGGCGCGACGTTGTTTCTCCAGCGCGGCAAGCAGATCGCTTGAAACAACTCAGATTTGGTGCAAGAAAGAAAAACAGGCAAGCGGGAATTTCCGCTTGCCTGTTCGCGTTTTTGCATACGCGGCGTGACCATTCACGACACAAGACGCGTAGAATTGTCTTGTGTTCGCAGTCAGAGATCAAAATAGATTTCTAGAACGAGCAAAACTAGGACTAACTTGCAGTGCTAGAGCAGACGTCCGAACCTATGTTAGTTTTGCCCGGTGGTCGGACATCACATGCCCCCGCCGTCGCTTCCAGCGGCGCGCGGTAGGTGATTGCTGGCTTTTCGTACGCTTGCTTGCGCGCGTCCGCTTCTGGTTGTCGCGCTTCATCCTGAATTTTTGGATCGTTCATAATGAATTTCCTCCAATGACGAAATGTGATTTGCCGCGCCTGAACGCGTCAAGGATGGTTTTCGACCACGTTTCGATCGTGCTGTATTATCGGCATCTTGCCGATTTTGTGCAAGTGGGTGCGCTGACGCGCACAATCCGCGCGCCTCAACAACATTACACGATTCTGGACAAACAAGCGGATTATCGCCGCGCGAACAGGAACGCGCCGAATCCGGCGACGATCAAACCCACCGCGCCAGCCCAAGATGCCCACAAGTTGTTCCCGGCATCGGGTTGCGCGTTGAACGACGAGAGCGTGACGGCGGTGGGCGAACTCCAGAACCCGAAATCCTGGGTCAGATCGGAATTTGCGTCCGGCGCTGCGGCGCTATCGCCGGGACCGAAATTCGTTTCGCCGATTGGCGCGCTGCCCTGGTTGATCGTGACGCATTCGGATTGAATCGCGCCTCCCACTGCGGGGAACACGCCGTGATCGCGGCTATCGTTGCTGTTAGTCGTGGGATTATAACTGGAGAAGGTGGGGCTACTGTTGAGGTAGCCAAAGAGCGCACCCCCCGAGTTGAAATTGGCGGCGGCGACTTGCGCCTTGTAATATCCGGTCTGCGTAAAATCAAACCGATAGTATCCATTTGCGTCTGTGGTCGTTGAAGTAAACGTGGGATCGCCGACGCACGATGCGCTGGGATATTTCAGCAGTTGCATCGCCACGTTCGGCAGCCCCGTCTCGCCGTTGTCTCGAATGCCATTCTGATTCGTGTCTTTGAAGACCAGGTTGCCGATGCTGAACAACGGCGTTACGGTGACACATTCCGACAGCGTACCGGAATTCCCCCCAACGTGCGTCAGACTTGGAAAAATTCCGCCGGTCTGAGTGAACACCGCGCGAAAGCAGTAGACGCCGGTGGCAGTCGGCGTATAGTTTCCTGATTGAACCGTAAACGCCACGTTTGCCGTCACATTACGGTTGAGGGTCGTCGTGCTGACAAGCGTCCCCTCACTCGAACAAGGAGTGACGCTCGTCGTGGGACCACAGACGTAGAATTTCATCGTGCCCTGAAGCAACCCGGTGGAATCGGGCTTGATCGTTGCCGTGTCAAAGACCGATTGTCCTTGGGGAATGCTGGAGGGCCACACGCCGCTGCTGACTTGCGTGTTGATCGTAATGTGGCAGAGTGGCTCTGCCGCCACACTGATCACGGAAACGATCAAGCAGACGCCAACGAGCGCGCCCATCTTGAAGAGACGCGTTTTCCAAACCATTTTGCTCTCCTTCCGCGCACGAACTTGCGCTAGACAAAATGGTAGCGATCCAACTTGAGCGCCAAGCCACATTGTCCATCTGCCCTCGGTTCGCTGCGCACAACGACGCCGCGCATCGCGATGGAAGAACCCAACCCGTCACCGCGTAGCGCAGTCACCAAACGAACCAACACAAACAATTTACTGCCGTATTCCAAGCGCTGGTTCATTCGGAGGTAAACTCCTCCAGCGCTGAGATTCACCGTCGTGGCTGGCTCTTCGAATTTGTCCCCACAGGCATCTCGACCGCGCACGATCGCCGGACACACACATTCCAGGCGCGGCTTGCGGCGGCGTTCGGGGACGCCCGTCCAAATCGGGTTTGCAAACGTCGCCTGTTGCGTCAACATAACCGCACTATAACAAAATCGCGCGCGCGGCGCATCGTTTCAACCGACATCTATGGATATTCAGAACGACCATTTTTCGGCGGCACGCCATCGCTAAACTAACACACTCTAGTAGCACAATTGTGCCCGCGCGGAATCGCAAAAAGAAAACCCGCAGGGTACGAAATTCCCTGCGGGTAGATTCAAACCATCGCGCACGCTATTTCACTTGGGCAACACTGCCAGTCCGTGCCGATACGCAAAAATGATCAACTCCAGACGATCGTCCACCTGCAACTTTGTGAAGATCGAAGTCAAATGATGGCGCACGGTAAACTCGCTGATTGACAATTGATCGGCGATGTGTTTGTTTTTCATTCCCTTGCCGATCAGCCCGATGACTTGGCGTTCGCGTTGGCTGAGCGACGCGATCCGATTCTGCTCCGGAGAGGGCGGCGACCTTTTCTCCCCATGCGAAAAACGAGTGATCACATCCGCCATCATCGAACGATCCAACCATGCTTCGCCGGCGTAGACCTTGGTGATCGCCTTGATCAGAATTTCGATCGGTTCATCCTTCAGCACGATTCCCATCGCGCCGAGTTGCACGGCTCGCCAATGCAACCGCGCGTCCGCCGATCCCGTGATCAGCAAAAGGCGCGCCTGCGCCGCCGAGCCAAGTAGTTGCGGAATCAATTCACATTCATTATCGTCGGTCGCGTTCGGCTCGAACAAGATGACATCCGGTTGCGCGCGCGCGACCACCGCCAGCGCGTCCGCCGCTTGCCCCGCCTCACCGACGATGCACAACCCCGGCACGCGCTCGATCAAGGCGCGCAAGCCCGCGCGCACGAGCGCGTGACGTTCGAGCAGGACTAGGCGAATCGGTGTGGGCGAATCACGCATCGTTTCCTCTGACGACCAGCGGGCGAATTGTACATCAAAATTTCGATTCGAGCAAACGCGCGCGCGTTCGTGGGTGTAATTCACCTTCGGGGGCAACCGTCATTCTGAGCGAAGCGAAGAATCTCGCGAGTTGCTTGAGAGACGCTTCGCGGAGTTTACAGTGAGCGAAGCCGAACTGCTCAGCGTGACAATTTCTCCCCCAAACCGAATTGCACCCTGCGCTCGTTGTCACACGCGCAACCGCGATGCGCTCACAGCACCATTTTCTCCCCCGTCTTGAACTTGCGATTCACTCGAAACGCGTGGTCTGTGTTTTTGCCGCGCAGTTCATCCACGCACACCCGCGCGCCCGCCGCGCTCATCATCACGCCGTGCCCGCCGTATGCGCAGTTGAGCCACAAACCTTCGATCGCCGTCGCGCCGATCAGCGGATTGAGATCGGGCGTTTCGGTGTATTGCCCGGCGACCAGACCTAGATCGGAGCGCTTTAGATTTTCGATCACATCGTTCCAAAACGGCGTGACACGCGCGACGCCGTCAAGCACGCGCGCGGGAAATTCCCAATCGGTCGGGACGTACTCCAGCGGCACGCTCGGCGGCTCGGGTTGCGACCAGCCGAAGACCGCGCCTGCTCCTTCCGGTCGCCAATGCGCGCCCGTGTCCGCATCCACGACCATCGGCGCGGCGCGCGGAATGAGCGAATGTTTGCCGAGCGTGAGTTGATGCCGCCGAATATTTTCCAGCGGCAATTCAATCCCGGCGAGTTTCGCAAGCGGCGCAGCGAACGGTCCCGCGCAGATGACGACGCGCGCCGCGCGAATTTCGCCGCGCGGTGTGACCACGCCGACGATTCTGTTTTGCTCGCGGCAGAATCCGAGCACGGTCGTGTCCACGAAAAATTGCGCGTTGCTGGCGCGCGCGTAGCCGTACGTCAGTTCGTGCGCCGAGAGCCAGCCATCGCGCTGGCGAAACGTCGCGGCGGTGATTTCCGGCGCGAGGTACGCAAAACGCGCGCGCGCGTCGTCGCCGGTGAGCAGTTCCACATCGTCCAAGCCGTGCGCGCGTTGCAATTCGACGCGCGCGCGCGCTGTGGCATAGCCATCCGGCGCGGTCGTCACGAACAAATATCCTTGCTGATGCAACCCGATGTCCGCGCCGGTCAGTTCGGCAAAGCGCTCAAAGACCGCGATGGACTCTTTCATCATCGCGATATTTTCCGGCTCGGCGAATTGCGCGCGAAACGCGGCGAGACTCGCGCTCGTCGTCAGTTCGCCGAGCGCGGCGCGCTTTTCGACGACGATCGTTTCCAGTCCGGCGCGCGTCGCGTAGAACGCGGTTGCCGCGCCAATCACGCCGCCGCCGATGATCACCAGGTCGGCAGTCGCGGGAAAGTGGGTTGCGTCGGGGATGAAGATTTGGCTCATGAGAATCTCGGTATACAGTATGCAGTATTCAGTATTCAGTTTTCAGTTTTCAGTAGCCAGAAGAAACTGAATACTGAACGCTGAATACTGAACACTATTCGTTGACGACTATTTGCCCCAAGTGAAAACCGGCGGCGAGAAAAAATTGCAGATCGAACGCGTTGTCTTCCAGATCGATCGGCGTGGTGCCGGTGAGACGGAAAAATCGTTTTTCGATTTCCGCTTCTTCGCCGCGCGGGCGCCGATAGGTTTGATGGTCGCCGTGCAGATTCCAAAAGGCGCGCCACAGCGTTTGCGCGTCGCGCGGCAAGTTGGCGACGTTGACAAACGGCTTGCCCTGCGCGTCGATCTCGATCCATTTTTCTTTCAGCGCGCGAATGACGGGATACAAATGCGGCGCGGATGATTCGTCGTCCAGATAATGAAATCGCCACGTATCGTCAATGTAGGTGTAGTAAATGTCCCACAGCGGCGCGTCGCGGGCGATCCATTCGACGCCGAATTTAGCGATCAGATCGAACGGCTCGGAGTAACCGACCAGCGAGAGATCGTTCGGGTCGCGCGTGTAATCGGTGAAATAGTACGGCGCGTACGATTGCACGAGCGCGCGCAGCGTCGCGAATTGCGCGCGTCGTCCGTCCAGGTGCGGGTACGCCGAGTGCGCGTTGCAACCGTACAGCCCCGTGCGCGCATCGCGCCAGAGAATCAAATTGTGTTCCGAGTCCTGACTCGCTTCCAGCAGAACCCAGCGCGGGTTATGCGCGTGCAAATAATTCACCGCGTACGCGAACAGCGCGCCTTCGAAACAATGCGCTGCCCCGGTTTGCAGAACGCGGCGCGGCGGCATCGCCGTTTCCTCTTGCTCGACGGAGAAATGATCGTCGTTGTAATAAATCTGCGTGTCGAGAAATTCCTGCACTCGGTCGGGGTGATCGAGCGCGGCAAGCACGCTCAACTCGCCGTCGTCGAAACGTAAACCCAGGTCGCGCACACGCGTTTGGAATCGCGCGAACGCGGCGGGGTCGAGCATCGGACGGTACAAGTCGGCAAAGAATTTGACTTGCGCGGCGGGTGAGAGACGCGCAACTGGTTGATCTTTAGGAAAGGGCTTGCTCATAACGAGAATGACGGATGACGGACGACCGACGACGGTCATCGGTCATTCGTCATTCGTCTTCATACTTGAATCTGGATCGCGCTGCCGCTTTCGTACCGCCGCAAGCCGCGCCGAAAAACGACGAGCGCGAGCGCGAGCAACAACATCGCCGCGCCGACGAGCTGCGCGAGCGTTTCCCACGCGAACGCGCGGATGAATTCGGCGGGCACCGCGCCGATGAGCGCGGCCGGAATGATCGTGAAGAGAATAAAACGCGCGCTTCCATCGAACAGCGTCGTCGGATAAAGCGAAAACGTGATCAGCGCGTTCGACGCTTGTTGGCTGATTTGCGCGGCATTGCCCAGCCAAAAGGCGAGCGATTGGACGAGCGTCATAAACGCGATGAAGATCGTCGTCGCGAAAATGACCGCCAGGATAAAGCGCGCAATCGTGTCCGGCGCGAATTGCCGCGCGACGAGAAAACTGAGGATGCCATACGCGAAATCGCCGAGCCCGCTCGTGATACTGCGACTGGCAAGCACGTGCAGCAGCACGGGGCGCGGCAGCGCCAAATAGTAATCGAGGCGTCCGTTCGCGATCACGTTCGCCAGATCGAGCGCGTTGCCGAACAGAAATACGCCCACGCCAAAACTCGCCGCGACGACGCCGAAGAGAAAAAACATATCGTCGAGTCCCCAGCCGCGAATTTGTTTGAACCGGTCGAAGAAGATGACCCAGAAAATAAAATAGACCGCGTTGTTCAACATCATCCCGACGACTTGCGAGATGAACGACACGCGATATTCCATCGCGGCGAGCAGGTTCGCTTTCCAGAGCGCGAGCAGGAAGGTGAGTTCGCGTTTCATAGTTTCTTTTTCTCGAAGGATGAAGGATGAGGGATGAGGGATGAGGGATGAAGGCGGAAGAAAATTCATCCTTCATCCTTCCGCCTTCATCCTTCAGTTCATCCTCCATTGATCGTCAACCGCGCCGCGCCGCGCCGATACGCCAACGCGAGCACAAGCGCGAGCGCGCCCAGCCACAGCAGTTGACCCAGGATCAAAAACACAAAGCGCTCCAGATCGGGCTGGACGAAAAAACGCGCCGGATGATACGTGGCGTACGCAAACGGCAACGCTTGCGCGATGTGGCGCAGCCAATCGGGAAAGAAATCGAGCGGGATCAGCACGCCGCCGAGAATCAAAACGCATTTGGCGTAAATCCAATCGAACGCGGCGACATCTTCGGTGACGAACGCGGCGAGTCCGATCGTCGCGGTGAGCGCGCTGTCAATCAGCCATCCGAACAGAATCGCGATCAGAACGAGCGGCGCGCTGAAAATATTCGGCGGCGGTCCGATCATCAGCCACACGATAGTGCCGCCGGCGAGCGCGTTGAACGCCATTCGAATCACGCCGTCGCCGAACGCGACGGCGAAATGGTACAGCAAAAAATCGTACGGCTTGTTCAGAATGTACGCAATCGAGCCGTCTTTGACCTGCTCGGCGATCGCGTTCGTCAAGCGCGGCTTGCTCAGCACGATCGTCTCGGCGATCATCAAGTACCACATCGTCGCGTTCAGCGACAACCCCGCGATGTGCGATTGCCCCAGCGCGCGATAGGTCGCGTCCCAGAGATGGAGAAACACGTACACAGTACAATTGGCGCATTACGCCAACGATTGACCTTGACGTTATTCACGCGGCGATGCTCCATTCAACGCTCATCCTCCGTTGATTGTTAGCCGTGAGACACCTTTTCGATAGAGCAGCGTCAGCGCAGTGATTAGAACCACCAGCCATGTTACTTGACCCAGCATGAGCATCGCAAATCGCGATAGATCCGGCGATACGAAAAAGCGAGCAGGCGCATACGCTGTGTACGCAAATGGCAATACCTGCACGATGTTGCGCAACCCATCCGGGAAGAAATCGAGTGGAATGAGCACGCCGCCGAGAATCAGGATGAACTTGGAATAGATCCAATCGAACGCAGCAACATCTTCAGTCACGAACGCCGCCAACCCTATCGCTGCGGTCATACACGAATCAATCAGCCACGCCAGCACAATCGCGATCAGCGTGAATGGAATGCCACGCGGATCCGGCGGGGGGCCCACCGCCAGCCACACAATGATGCCCCCCGCGAGTGCGTTAAAGACGAAACGGCTCAACCCATCGCCGAGCGCGACGCTAAAGTGGTATAGCAGGAAATTGTACGGCTTGTTGAGGAGATATGCGACCGAGCCATCTTTAACCTGTTCTGCAATCGTGTTCGACAATCGTGGTTTGCTCAGCACAATCGTTTCCGCTACCATAAGGTACCACAGCGTCTCGTTCAGGGACAGTCCGCCGATGACCGTCTGCCCGATCGCGCGATAGGTTGTCGTCCACAACTGAGCAAAAATCACCATAAACATGACGATCATCGGCGATGATCTTCGTTTCGGCCACTTGGTAGTTTTAGAGCGTAGCCTTCGCTGAATGGCGGAGTGTCAGCGATAGAGCAGACAGACGGAAGAAGATCGGGTAAAATACCTTCCCAGTTTGTGGGGAG
>VGOB01000114.1 GCA_016865935.1 Chloroflexota bacterium
CATCGGCGTCGGTTTCGGATGCACACGCGCTCAGTCAAACAATCCACTGCTCAACTCAAAGACATGGTGCGGCGTTGGAAAATGCTCCCAGCGGACAATGTGCCCAAGTGACTTTTGCGCTATTGCCTATATTTACAGAGAATCACACAGTCGAGATGATAATACACGATGATTATCCAATGAGTATGCCCTTCGTACAATTCTATACTCCGATATTTCACCCTAACATTTGGAGTGGTGGGAAAGTTTGTTTGGGGTGGTTTGAAATTCCATACCAGTTATCAGATGTCTGTATTCATCTCGCCAAGATGATTGATTATCAAATCTATGACCTTTCTTCTCCAGCAAATCACAAAGCGGCAGATTGGGCAAGAATGAATCCTCTGCTTTTCCCACTAACACATTGGTCATTGACAGGTTCTCCGACACCAAATGGTAAACCCGCAATTAGTTCCTTGAAGATGGTAGACACAAAGCGAGAAACTATCAAGGTTGACGTGGTTATCACAAGAACTGGAGACCGCTATACTGTCGAAGTGCCACTTGATGGTTTAGTTCGGCACATTCAAGACGAGTTGATAGAAGCCTTCAAACTTCCACGCAAACTCGAAAACGGCTGGTCAATTGTATATCGCCTTTACAGCAAATCAGCAGGTAAAATGCTCGACGATGGTTTGACTTTCAGGCAGAACGATATAAAAGATGGAGACACTTTATCATTTCATATGGAAGCAATGGCGGGCTAACAACGGGTTGCAGCCGACGTTGCTCCGCTGCGCTTCGCAACGCGGCTGAACCCGACCGTTACCTTCTCCCCACCAAGAACCTTGTCTTTCCACAGACAGGGTTCTATTTTTGCCAATGCTCTGATCCCCGTTTCCATAAAACCGGATCCATCGCGTCTTTGACGAACGATTCTCCCCGTGTTATAATCTCCCCGCTCAAATGAACCGCCCACAAATTTCCGTCGTCATCCCCACGCGCGATGGCGCGCGCACGCTGCCCGCGTGTTTGGAATCGCTCCGCGCCTCGTCGCTTCCGCCCGCCGAAATCATCGTCGTGGACGACGCGTCCAGCGACGGCACGGGCGACATCGCGCGGCGATTCGCTTGCCGCGTGATCCGCGCCGACGAAAACATCGGTGCGGCGCGTGCGAAAAATCGCGGCGCGGCAATTGCGACGGGCGACATTTTGTTTTTCACCGACGACGACGTGATCGTTGCGCGCGACGCGCTCGCGCGGCTCGCGGAGAATTTCGATGACGCGCGCGTCGCGGGCGTGGTCGGCTTGCTCGATCGCAAAATTCCGTTCGACGATTTTGCGAGCAATTTTAAGAATCTCTGGATGCGCTTTACGTACGAACGGATGCCGCGCAAACGCATCGGCTTGTTCTACACGAGCGTCGCCGCGATCCGCCGCGCAACATTTCTCGCGCTTGGCGGCTTTGACGAGAACTATCGCGGCGCGAGCATCGCCGAAGACACCGAGTTCGGTCAGCGCGCGTGGGCGGCGGGACACAACATCGTCCTCGATCCGCGCGTGAGTGTGACGCACTGTAAACAGTACACGCCGCGCCAAGTCCTGCGAACCGATTTTCTGCGCGCGCGCGCGTTGATGTTGATGCGGCTTCGCAAGCGCGGTCACGCTGCGCGGTTCTACACGAGCGTCCCGCGCTTTTACCAACTCGCTGTGCCGATGATTTTTCTCGCGCTCGCATCGCTCGTACTCGCGTTCTTCAATGTGATCTTTCTCGCGGCAAGCGCGCTCTTACTTTTTACTTTTTACTTTTTACTTTTGCCTTGGCTTTTTTTTCTCGCGCGTGAACGCGGCGCGCGCTTTGCGTTGCTTGCCGCGCTGTTCCAGCCGCTGGATGTGATCGCGGTAGGATTGGGGATGATGCAAGCGGTAGTTTTGTTTGCGCGCGGAACGCAGTACTGATTGTTGGGTGGGGAAACCCCTTGAACAAGCGCGAGCTTTACGAATCTCTCAAACGAAATCCAAAGAACATTCGCTTCGACGAAATATGTCGTGCGGCTGAAATTTTCGGTTTCACTTTTCGCGGCGGCAAGGGAAGCCACCGCATCTACGTGAGACCGGGCGTGCGGGACTTGCTCAATTTTCAAAACGCCAAAGGAAAAACCAAGCCATACCAAGTCAAACAGTTCTTGCGGCTGGTTGAGCAACACCGATTGTGGGAGGACTAGATGTCATCGAAATATGCAATCGAAATTTTCTACAGCGAAGAAGACGAAGGATATATTGCCACCGTACCCGAGTTGCCGGGCTGTTCGGCTTTTGGAGAATCAGAAGAACAAGCCCTTGCCGAGATCAAAGTGGCAATGGAACTTTGGTTAGAAACAGCACGCAAGGAATCGCGCTCAATTCCTGTGCCATTGGGTGGAGAGTTTTTGAAAACTCTTGTGCCGGCTTGATGAGAGTTGCTATGCCTTCTCCCTTTCCCGGTATGGATCCATTTCTCGAAGGCGAGATGTGGCAAGAATTTCACAGCACGTTTGCTGGCGCGATTCGTAGCCAATTGTTGCCGCGCCTGAAACCCAAATACGTCGCGCTGCTTGCCAAGCGTTACACGATTGAGCATCCCGTGCTCAACGTCACCCGGACATTTTATCCGGATGTTCACATTGTCAAGCAAACGCGCGAAGCATATATCGTGCCAGACACAACATGGACAACTGCCATCGCGCCGCCATTCGAGTTGGAAAATCCGCCACCAGAACCGGAGCCAATGCCTTATCTCGCGATCGAGATTCGCGACGTGGCGGAGCGGCGACTCGTAACGGTGATCGAAATTCTTTCGCCGGAAAACAAACGCGGCAAAGGATACCTGGAATACGACGCCAAGCGCGCTGCGATTCTGGCGACCGACACGCATCTGCTCGAAATTGATCTGTTGCGACACGGTCAACGCATCGAACTCGTCGGCGAATTGCCGCGCGCGGCGTACTACGTCTTTCTCTCGCGCGCGACGCGCCGCCCGAAAACCCAGGTCTATCCAATTCAACTGCGCGATAAATTGCCGACCGTACCGGTGCCGCTGTTATCGCCTGATCCCGATGTGCCACTCGATCTGCAAGCCGCGCTCGACGCGTGCTTTGATCTTGTCGGCTATGAACGCTTGCTCGATTACGCGCAAGCGCTCGCGGAATTGAGCGCGGAAGATGCCGCGTGGGTAGGCGACACCATACACGCGGCAAATCTACAATCTGAAATCGAAAATCGAAAATTGCAATAACGAGACCAGAAGGAATATCGAATGTCTCTGCTGAACTATCTGAAATTCGCGCCGCGCATTCTTTCCAAGCGCGGCGCGTCGCCCCTATATTTTGTGTTGTTCGTGACCAAGAACTGCAACGCGCGGTGCGGGCACTGCTTGCTCGGCTCGCACGAACGGCATATCGGCGAACTGACGATTGACGAAATCGAAAAAGTCAGCCGCTCGATGGACGATATGATTTTCTTCACGCCGACCGGCGGCGAACCGTTTCTGCGAAAAGATTTGCCGGAGATCGTCAAAATTTTTCACAAGAACAACCACGCGCCGAACGTCGGCATCCCGACGAACGGATCGCTCACCAGCCGCGTCGTGGACGGCACGCGCGCAATGCTCGACGCCTGCCCCGATCTCGATCTGCACATTGACATTTCGATTGACGGCATCGGCGAGGATCACGATAGAATTCGCGGATTCAAGGGTTTGTTCGACCGCGCGATCCGGACGTATCGCGAATTGCGCGTGCTCGAAAAGCATTACAAGAATTTTTCGGCGTGCATTCAAATTTCGGTCAGCGCGTACAATCACGCGAAACTGAACGAACTCTACGATTACCTTAAAACGCACGTCGGCGTCAACACCGTGTTCACGTTGTTGATGCGCGGCGGACCGAAAGATCCTGCCGCCAAGTACACGCCGCCGATCGATCCGCAGGCGAATCAGTTCGACATTGACAACTATCTCGATTTCCACTATCGCCTGGAGCGCGAAAACAAAGCGCGCGAATTATCGGGCTATTACAAATTACCCTTTGGCGATTTCATCAATGCCAAGCGCATCATCCGCCCGAAATTGATTTCGCAAATGGTGAAGGAACGCCGGTTCGTGATCCCGTGCTACGCTGGGACGCTCGGCGGCAATATGTTTTCGAACGGCGACGTGCTCGCGTGCGAGCAGATGGGCGAAGACCAGGTTCTTGGCAATGTGCGCGATTTCGATTACGATTTCAAGAAAATCTGGCGCAACCAAAAAGCAGACGACGTGCGCGCGTGGATTTCCAAGACGAAATGTTTTTGCACGTACGAGTGTTTTATGACCGTCAACATTTTGTTCAATCCGTTGATGTATCCGGTCATTCTGAAAGAGTGGGCAACTCTGAAATGGGCGCAGTTGCGGCACGGGCTTTCGCCCGACGTAATGCAAGCCGCGCCGCGCCCGGTTGAAAGTTATCAGGTGAAGTTGTAGAGTGGAGCCATGATTGGCGATCAAGAAAATAATGGACGTTGTCCGCTGTGTGGCGGACATCTTTCGGCGGGGATTACCACGATTCCTTTTATTTTTGCCGACACGGCAGTTCTGGTCAAACAGGTCCCCGCGCAAATTTGCGATAATTGTCGTGAGCCGTTCACGATTGGGGCAGTCACAGATCGTCTCGTTGATTTGGTTTGTCGCGTGAAAAATTTGCATACTGAGGTTTCCATCGTTTCGTATGCAGAATCAGAAAGGGTCTACGCATGATTCGATTTCGATTTCTGATCGGCGCGCTCGCGCTCATTCTCGCCGCGTGCGCGGTACCCGCCACGCCAACGCCACCGCCGCCGACCAAGCCACCGGCGATTCCGCCGACGGCGCCAGCGGCTTCCGGTGTCACAGCGTGCCCAGCCACGTATGCAGTGCCCGGCAACGATTTCCGCTCCGACGACCCGAAGAAACTCGATCAAGCCGGGAAACCGAAACTCGTCGAGTTTTACGCGGTGTGGTGACCGACCTGCCGCGCGCTTACGTCCGTCGTGCACGGACTCGAATCCAAGTATGGTAACTGCGTAGATTTCATCTATCTTGATATTGACAACGCCGCGACCAAGAATGCGAAAGATCGCCTGGGTTATCTTGCCCAGCCGCACTTTTTCTTGCTCGACCCAACCGGCAAAGTCGTCTGGAAAAAAGCCGGGCGTGTCACCGAAACCGAACTCGAAACCCAACTGCGCGGAGCGCTCACACCGTAATGTACAAAAACCATCGCATCTCACTCGTGATGCCGTGTTACAATGAAGAACACGGCTTGCCCGAAGTCTATCGTGATCTCGATCTGAACATCGTAGACGAAGTGATCGCGGTAGACAACAACTCGACCGATCGCACGGCGGAGGTGGCGCAACGCTTTGGCGCGCGCGTGATCCGCGAGACCAGGCAAGGGTACGGCGCGGCGTACAAAACCGGCTTGCGCGCCGCCACCGGCGACATCATCGTCACGATGGACGCCGACGGCACCTACCCGCGCAATTTCATCCCGATCCTGCTCGACGTGATGATTGACGAGGGATTCGATTTCATCACGTGCGATCGCACCGGACACAAAGATAAACCCAGCAACTGGTTGCGCGTCTTTGGCAACGACGTGCTGAATTTCTTCATCTGGATTCTGTTTTGGTTTCGCGTGCGCGATTCGCAATCAGGAATGTGGGTCTTCCGTCGCTGGGTGTTGATGCACCTCAGTCTGACGAGTGACGGGATGGCATTTTCGGAAGAACTCAAACTCGAAGCGATGTCGAAGAAAAAAATCATTCGCGCCAACGAGTTGCCGATTTACTACAAAGAACGGCACGGCGTCAGCAAATTGCGAATTTGGCGCGACGGCTTTTACAATTTGTTCTTTCTCTTTCGCAAACGTTTCGGCTTGCTCGGCAGCGCGCCGCCGCTGGTGGACCCGGACGATCCGAATTTGCAAAAACGCGGCAACGCGTAGAAAATGAGCGGGCAATCCGATTGCCCGCTTTGTTTTGTCCGATGTGTCAGCATTCTGTTTCCCGATCGATCCATCCACCCGATCTCCAGCCCGGAAAATATATTGTCATTGTGGGAATGTATCATTATCCAGACCTGGAACGTTTGCCAGTGATCTACGCCAACGGCGCGTCATCGCCGGACGATGTGATCGATCTGGGACAATTCGAAATTGGCACGCAAAGATAATTCTGAAATGCAATCGAATCGAGATCGCAGAGACAAGCCGCTGATCATCCTGCTCGGCGTCTTTGTCGCGCTCGCACTGTTCTATTCGATCATCCTCCCGTTGTTCGAAGGACCCGACGAGGACAATCATTTTCGCTACGCCAAATTCATTGCGGATCACGGCGCACTGCCGGTGCAACTTTTCGAGCCCGGGGGCGGGATTGCCGGTCACCAAGGATGGCAGCCGCCGCTGTACTATTCGCTCGTCGCGCTCGTCCTCGCGCCGATTGATACGTCCGATTACGAGCAACGTTTGTGGCGTAACTATGCCGCGACGTTTGTAGGCGATCCATCCTGCTGCGGTCGCAACATCTACTATCACACCGAGTCCGAGAATTTTCCGTACACGCGCACGACGCTTGCCGTTCATCTCGCGCGTCTGCTTTCGATTTTGTTTGGCGCGATCACGGTCGCTGCAACGTTTGGGATCGCCAGACAATTGTCAATTGTCAATTATCAATTGGCAATTGCCGCTGCCGCCATCGTCGCGTTCAATCCCAGTTTTCTTTTCGCGAGCGCGCTCGTCTCGAACGACGCGATGCTCGCCGCATTTTCGTCGCTTGTGGTGCTGCTGTGGGTTCGCTTGCTCACTGGCGAAACCGCGTCCGGCGCTGTCATTGCGAGCGAAGCGAAGCAATCTCCAAATCGCACTTTGGAGATTGCTTCGTCGGCATCCTTCGACTCCATCTCCGCTTCGCTCCGATTCCGCTCAGGACGCCTCCTCGCAATGACACGTTCCGCCGCGCTTCTCGGTGTGCTGATCGGCTTGGGAATCTTGACCAAGACGACCGCGCTGGGCTTGATTCCTTTCTCGATGCTTGTGCTCATCATCGCCGCGTGGCGCAAGCGCGATGCGCGTCTCGCGATCATCAGCAACGCAGTGATGCTCGCGCTCATCGCGCTCATCTGCGGGTGGTGGTTCGCTCGCAACCAAATGCTCTACGGCGATCCGTTGGCGTATCGGCTGATGATCGCATCCGCGATTTTTCCGCGCGCGGGCGAACTTACCTTCCCCGAGTTGTTTCAGATTTCGCTGCCCTGGTTGTGGCAAACGTTTTGGGGTGGACCAACCCCCGGCGATTTTGCGCCCGCGCTGTTGATCGTGCTTGGAGCAATGGCACTGCTTGCTTTTATCGGGATGATCGTTTTCGCAATTCGCAACGCGGCGCGGCAATTCGCAATTCGCAATTCGCTTCTCCTTCTCAGCGCGTGGCTGGCGTTCATTCTCGTCGCGCAAATTCAATTCATCCGCACAACCACCGGTGCCGACCAGGGACGTTATCTCTTCCCCGCGATCAGCGTCATCGCACTCTTTTTCGGCTTGGGACTGAATACTCTCGCGCAACATGCCTCTCGCCTCTCGCCTCTCGCCTCACGTTTTGGCTCATTGGCTCATTGGCTCATTGGCTCATTTTTTCTTCTCGCGCTCTACGTTCCGTTCGCCTACACGCTCCCCGCGTACGCGCGCCCATCGCTGTTATCGTCCAACGAGCTGACGCGCATCGCACACCCGGTGAACGCGACGTTCGCGGATCAATTCGAATTGCTGGGCTATGATCTCGACGCGCGCGCGGTGAAACCGGGCGATACCTTGCGCGTCGCGCTGTACTGGCGCGCGCGCGCGCCGATGGCTGAATCGTACCGCGTGTTCGTGCATTTGATCGGCGCGGACGATCGCAGCGCGGGCGGCGCGGACGTGATTCCGGCGCGCGGCGCGTTTCCGACGGTGTACTGGAAACCGGGCGATGCGCTGCGCGATGTCGTCGCGATTCCGATTGCCCCGGATGCGCCGCCGGGCAAGTACGAGATCCAAGTCGGCGCGTATCCGGTCGGCAAGCCGGGTGAGCGATTGCCACTCGCGGGGAGCGAGGAAAGCCATGTCAAGTTGACCGCGATCAAAATCGCGCCGCGCGACGTGGAGCGCGCCGCGTTCGATCCGCGCGCGCGCGTCAACGCGAATTTTGCGGATCAAATCGAATTGCTCGGCTACGACGTCAGTGCGAATCAAAATGCGCTTGAACTGACCTTGTATTGGCGCGCGCGCGTCGCGCCCGATCGCGATTATACTGTGTTCATCCACGCGCTCGACGCGAACGGCAAAATCATCGCGCAAGCGGATCGTCCGCCGCGACCGTATCCCACGTCGTTGTGGGACGCGGGGGAACAGCTGCGCGATGATTACGCGCTCGCGTTGCCGCCGGGAACAATCGTGGCACGTATGATCGTCGGATTGTACCGCGCGGAGACCGGCGAGCGCTTGCCGGTCGGCGCGAGCGATCATATCGAGATTATTTCGCGCGGAGTCGGACGATGACGCGCGCGCGCTGGCTATCGCTCGCGATTCTTTTGGTTGCTACCGCGTTGCGATTTTATCGCGCGGGTGAAATGTCATTGCGCGCGGATGAAGCGACCAGTCTGTTGCTCGCGCGGCAAGACCCGCAAGCCATCGTGCGCGTGTTTATCACGAGCGATCCGCACATGCCGCTTTACTTTCTCATTTTGCACTTTTGGATGTTGGCAGTCGGCATCTCGGAACTCGCCGTGCGCTTTCCCGCTATTTTCGTCGGCGTCTTGAGTGTTGCGCTCACGTACGCGCTAGGCAAACAACTCTTTCCGCGTCGGCGGCAGATCGCGTTGCTCGGCGCGGCATTGATCGCGCTCAATCCGTTTCTGATCTGGGACGCGCAAGATGTTTATATGTACTCCGCGCTCACCGCGATGACGCTTGTCTCGTTCAATCTATTTCTGCGCCTCGAGTCCGGTGCGCGGCGGTCGCACTGGGTGGCGTACATTGTCGCCAGCGCGGTCGGATTGTACTTTCACTATTTCTTCGCGTTCATCTTGCTCGCGCAAGGGATTCTCTGGATGGTGTGGATTGTGACGCGGCAGATTGATTTTCGCACCACCATTCGTTTCGCGCTTGCCGCAAGTGCGGTGGTGATCCTGTTCCTGCCCTGGGTGAGCGTGGCATTTCCCTTGCTGACGACTTTTCATTCCGATTTTATTCCGGCGTCGTCGCTGCTGGAAATGTGTCAGCGCGCGCTCGTCACGTTCACTGTGGGACGCACCGATACGCGGATGGCGCCCGCCTGGGTCGATCCGACGATCGGCATCTGGCTCTCGCTTGGCTTTCTCGCGATTTTTCTGTACGGCGCGTTCGCGCGCAATGCGACCGAAGGCGCGGCGCGCATCGCGTTGGCGATTTTTCTCGGCGCGCCGATGGGCGCGTTCTTCGCTTATTCACTCGTCCGTTTTCCATTGTTCGACGAGCGATACATTCTGTACATTTCCGCCGCGTTCTCGCTGATGGTCGCGCGCGGTCTCACGAATTTCTGGGATGTGCCGGGACGTCGCTGGATCGCGCTTGCCGCCGCCGCGTTCATTTTGCTCGCCGATGGCTACGCGCTCAACAACTATTTTCACGTACCCGAATTTGCGCGCAGCCCGGATTGGCGTACCTTTGTGCAAACACTTGACGATCAGGCGCAGCCCGGCGACGTCGTCTTGCAAAACTATCCGGATCCCGCGCTGCCGTACTATTTGCAAGATCGTGTGCCGCGCGTGTTGTTGCCGCGTTCGAGTTTCGCGACGGCGGCGGAGATTGACGCCGATATGCAACGCGTGACGACCAAGTACGCGCGCGTGTGGTTTCAAGCCGCGCCGTACTCGACGTGGGACACCGAGGGCTTGGTCGAAATGTGGCTGCGCCGCCACGCGCGTCAAATCAGTGTGATTGAACCGCGCGGTTTGCGCCTGGTGCTTTATGCGCCGGCGTCCATCGCGCTGCGCGAGGCGCAACCGGTGGACGCGACGCTGGCGGGGCAAATTCGGTTGCGCGCGTTCGATTGTGACGCGCGGGCGGCGAACGTTTTCCGCGTGACGTTGTACTGGCACGCGCTCGCGCGTCCCGCGCGCGCGGCGACGGTGTTCGTGCATTTGTACGATGCCGATGGCAAGTTGTGGAGCCAGCAAGACAACGCGCCAGTCAACGGAACGTATCCGACGCTCGAGTGGCAAGCGGATCAGGTCATCGTGGACGAGTACGTGTTGGTACTTCCGGCGGACGCGCCAGCGGGAAAATATTTCGTGCATATCGGAATGTACGATTCGCAGACACACGAGCGTTTGATTGTTCTCGATGCGCACGGCAAAGCATTTCCGCAAAATCGTGTGCCGCTGTGCGAGGTCGCTCGGTGATGATTCGACAGACACTTGGCGCGCATCGCGAGATCGCCATCGTCTTGACATTATTCGTCGCGCTGGGGATCGTTTACAGTGTGACGACGCCGCTCTTCGAAGCGCCGGACGAGCAGTGGCATTTCGCGTTTGTGCAGCATATCGCGACCGGGCGCGGTTTGCCGGTGCAAGCCGAACCGCTGACGCATCTCGCGCGGCAAGAGGGGAGTCAGCCGCCGTTGTACTATTTGCTCGCGGCGGGCGGGACGTTTTGGATTGACACGTCCGATTTTCCCAGCATCGTTTGGGAGAATCCGCATTACGGTTATGATGTGCCCGGCATCGTCAACGATAACAAGAATCTTTTCATTCACACGTCGCTCGAAAGTTTTCCGTATCGCGGCGCCGTGTTGGCGATTCATCTCGCGCGATTACTTTCGGTGCTGACGGGCGCGCTCGCAGTGTTGTTTACGTACTTGCTCGCGCGAACTGTCATTGCGAGCACGTTCGCTTCGCTCAGTGTAAACTCCGCGAAGCAATCCCCGATCCGCGATTTGGAGATTGCTTCGGACAAAAACCGTCCTCGCAATGACAACCGAGAAAAATTTCTCGCGGCAAGCGCAGCGGCGATTGTCGCATTCGTTCCACAATTTCTTTTCATCAGCAGCGCGGTGAGCAACGATAGTACGATCGTCGCGCTGAGCGCGTTGTCACTTTGGCTGATAGCGGTCAGCAGTCAGCGGTCAGCGGTCAGCCAGCGCGCCGCGTTCGCGCTTGGCGTCGTGTGCGGACTTGCGGCGCTGGCGAAAGTGAGTGGCTTGGGACTGTCCGCGTTGGGAGCACTTGTATTCGTGTGGCAAATTTTCAAGCCATCAGCCATCAGCGATCAGCCATCGGCGGTCAGCGGTCAGCGGTCAGAAATCGTTTTTCGCTTTTTACTTTTCACTTTTTCCTTTTTACTTGTCGCCGGATGGTGGTACGCGCGCAACTTGGTGCTGTACGGAGAATTGACCGGCACGGCGCGAATGAGTGAAATCTTCCACGTGCGCGCCGCGCCAATGTCGTTCGATCAATTGCTGGTGCAGTTGCGCGAAGTGTGGGAGACCTTCTGGGTCGGGTTCGGCTGGGGAAATATTCGTGCATTGCCAATCGTGTACACCGTGATTGAAATTTTCGTCGCGCTCGGCGCGATTGGTTGGGTGTTGGGAATTCGCAATTCAAAATTCGCAATTCAAAATTCGCAATTCGCGATTCTGTTCGCGTGGGTTGTGTTGATGTTGGGCGCGCTGCTTTACTGGATGCAAAGCACCCAAGCGCCGCACGGACGACTCTTTTTCCCGGCGTTGCCCGCGCTCGCGGTGCTGATTGCTTTCGGGCTGGAGCAGTTTCAGGGGACAGGGGTCAGCGGTCAGCCGTCAGCGGTCAGCCGTCAGCGATCGCGCTTTGCGTTTCAGGGTTTACTTTTGCCTTTTGCGTTTTTACTTTTTACTTTTGCCGCGCTCGCGCCATTCCTGATTTTGCAGCCAGCGTACGCGTATCCGCCGACCCTGGGCGATCGGGACATCGCGCTCATTCCGAATCGCGTGGACATTTCGTACGATGACCAGATCAAATTGCTCGGCTATGATGTTTCGGCGCGGCGCGTCGCGCCTGGCGATGCGATCGAACTGACGTTGTACTGGCAAGCGCTGACGACAATGGACGACGATTATTCGATTGGGATCAGCGTGGTGGACGCGCAACAACGCGTCATCGGCGCGCGCAACAGTTATCCGGGACACGGAATGTTGCCGACGCGCTTGTGGTACGCCGGGCAAACGATTCGCGATGAGTATTGGTTGCCGATCAACGCGGACGCACACGCGCCGAGCGCCGCGCAAATTCAGATCGCAGTGTACGAGCGCGTGCGGAAACGCGATCTGACGGCGCGCGATCCGCGCGGCGAAATCATCACGCCGTTCGTCGGGACGATTGAGATCGGATCGAAATGAAAACGCGTCTTGCTTCAGGTTTCAGGTTTCAGGTTTCAGGTTTGACGTTTCGCGTTTCGCGCGATTGGTTGCTCGCGCTCGCGCTGTTCGGCGCCGCGTTCGCGCTGTACGCGCGCACCGCCGCGCCTGGCTTGCTCGACGGTGATGAAGGCGAGTTTCAGACGAACATCGCGCGCTTGGGCGTAAGCCACACCGGCTACCCGCTTTTCTTTTTGCTCGGCAAACTCTGGACGATGCTCGTTCCGGTGGGGACGATGGCGGCGCGCGCGAATTTGTTTGCGGCGTTCTGGGGCGCGCTTGCGGTCGCCGCGCTCTTTGTGTTTACGCGCTGGCTCGTCGGCACGCGCTGGATCGCGTTGGGGGTCGCGCTCTTGCTCACCGTCTCGCGCGTCGAGTGGTCGCAAGCGATCATTCCGCGTCCGTATACGCTCAACGCGTTGTTCGTCATCCTGGTTACGTTTTTCTTTTTTCTGTGGCGCACCGGCAAAGTCGATCTGACCGTCCCCGTTTTTATCTTTGGGTTGAGTTTGACAAATCATCGCACGATGATCTGGTTTGCGCCGGCGATCGCGGTTTTGATTTTGTGGCAGGAGCGCGCCGCGCTGTTTCAGCCGCGCCGGTTGATCGCGCTGGCTGGCGCGTTCGCGCTGCCGCTTTTGTTGTACGGCTATGTCTTTTGGCGCGGCGATAGCGATGTCGGCGTCGAGTTTCACCTCAAAGATTTCAACGAGATGATTCTGGCGGGCAACGCGAGTCGTTGGATGTATTACGGCGGACTCGATTGGATCGTTCACCGCATCCGCGATGTGTACCTTCCATTGCTGATCGAACAATTTACGCCGCTGGGTTTCGTCGTGGGATTGATCGGCATTGGCGCGCTTGTGTCGAATCGTGTGCCGCGTGGATGGCAGAGCGGGTTGCCCGCGCGCGACGCGTTCGTTTTCATCGCGCTGACGAACATCGGCAATAGCGCGTTCTGTGTGTTCTTCAATACGATTGACGTGGAAAAATTTTTCTTGCCCTCGTACATCACGTTTCTGTTCTTGATGGGTGTGGGGATCGCGGTGGTGGGGGACTGGCTTGGACAAGGCAAAAGGCAAAAGGTAGAAATAAAAAGTCGGGTGATCGGTGAGGGGTGCTCGGTTTTTGCCCGTGCGTTGTTGTTGGCGGGTTTGTTCGCATCAGTTGGTTTTCTGGCGGTCAACAATTTTTCGGTGAATGATTGGAGTGGTCGAACTGAAGTGGCGCGCGCGTGGGATGAAAATCTCGCGCTGCCGCTGGAACACAACGCGCTGATCGTTGGACCCTGGGAGACGTTGACGCCGCTTGAATACGCGCAGTACGTGGAGCATCGGCGCACGGATTTGGAACGCTGGAAGGTGATCGTCAAGCAAGAGCAATTAAAGTTCACCGATTATGGTTCGCGGCAATCGGACATCGAGCGCGCGGTGCGCGCGGGGCGACCGGTGTATTTTACCGTTCATCCGAACGAGACAGAGACGTTGGGCGCGTTGGCGGAGCAATTTCGTTTGGTGCGCGTGGGCGAGTTGTGGCGAATCGTGAATTGCGAAGGGCGAGAGGCGAGGGGCGAGGGGCAAGGGGCAAGTTGCGGAGCGCCAGTCATCAAGTTGGGCGCGATCTTTCGCGATCATGCGGGGAGCGGGATCGAGCTGGTGAGTTACGCGGTGTATCCGTCGCCGAATTTGCGTGCGGGTGAGTTCGGCTTGCTGATGCTTTCGTGGCGTGCGCCGGAAGCGGTGAGCGCGCGGTTGACGATTTCACTGCGCGTGGTGGACGCGCAAGACCGCGTCGTCTATCAGCGCGACGCGGAACCGGCGAATGGCGCGCGTCCGACGATTGGCTGGGCGCCGGGGGAGATCGTGGAGGACGACGCGGGATTTTTTGTTCCGGCAGATGCCGCGCCGGGGGCGTATCGGTTGGTGATTGTGGTGTATGATGCGGGGAGTGGGGAGGAGTGGGTGACGTTGAGGGGCGTTCAAATGGATGTTGCCATCCTGTGGGTAGTGATGGTAAAATGACTAGGGGGCAAGGTGATAGGAATTCGTAAATCCGAACAGTGGTTTCTAGACGAATGGCGTACCTTTTCGATTATTCTCATGGGTATACTGTTCATTGTCATTGTTATTCTTTACCACCCAGTTATAGATGCGCCATTTCAAGGAGATGATTTTCGTTACGTATGGTATCTTTTTTTCTACTTTCCTGATCTGCTTGATGGGCAAAGGTGGGAAAACTGGCTATCCACTTTCTCGGGTTTTGGCGCATGGAGTTATTTCCGCCCTGTATTTCAATTATCCTATTTGTATGATTATCTCGTGTGGGGGTTAAATCCACTGGGATATCATCTTACAAGTTTGGCATTACACCTCTTAGCAGCGTTTTCGTCTTTTTTGTTAAGTTGGTTACTAACTCATCGCCGTCGTGTTGCTTGTGTGGCAGGGTTATTATTTGCTGTGATGCCAATCCATGTCGAGGCGGTATCTTGGTTTGGCGCGCGCGCGGATGTGTTAGTGGCACTCGCGTATGTAATGAGCATTTTGTTCTTTATCCTTTTTTCGAAGTCTCATCGCATTCTGTTCCTTGCCGCATCGAGCGTTGCCTTTGTTCTTGCTTTGTTGGCAAAGGAGTCATCCGTAACCCTGCCTTTGATTTTGTTGATCTATGATTGGCTCTACGAGCGCAAGGCATTGTTATGTCTGAAAAGGATGTACACACATTTGCTTTTTTGCGGATTTCTGGTTGTCTATTTGGCTGTCCGTATTCTGTTGTGGGATATGACAGGTATGTCGCCCGTGCCAAGATCGCCACAGTTCCCATGGGATCATTTTTCACAGGCATATCTTTTGGCGTTGGTAGATCCGCTACTGGTGGATATGAGTAATGAGATTCGTTGGATCATTCTCGGTGTGGTGGGGGTTTTGCTCTTTGTTTATCGTTCACGGCGAGAGGTGTGGTTGGCGGTTGCTTGGTTGATCATCACGATTCTTCCTTCTCTTTTCAGTCTTGATGCCGACGTGTTTGACCGATATGTCTATCTACCTTCGGTGGGGTTAGGGATTTTGTTGGCCAGCGTCATAGCAGATCCGCTTTCCTCCTTGATAGGGCGGTCATACCGGGTGGCAATCGTACTGTGTCTGGTGGTGTTGGCGTTGTATGCGAATGGATTGCACACACGTAATACGGCTTGGGCGCGTGCGGCACAGATTACTCAATTGGTTACCCAGCAAGTTCTGTCACTGCATCCTGCTTTGCCACCCGATGCGCGCCTGATTTTCACTAATGTACCTGTATTGGTTGGCGCCAGGAATATGCAAGCGTTTGGGGGAAAACTTTTAGGCTCTTTGGGAATTGCCGTGATGCCCACTAGATCTAGTGGGCATGAAATGTGGTAGAATTGTTGGTATCATCTTGGTCCCACCAAAAAGGAGAATGCCATGTCTGCCGCCCAGATTTCGATTCCGC
>VGOB01000115.1 GCA_016865935.1 Chloroflexota bacterium
GTGCCGCGGAAGGATGGCACCACCGCGGCCGAGCGATTCTTTGGCTCCAAGCCCAGGAGTCTATTTGACTGGGTCTTGGAGCGAGTGGATCTCCCGGGCTGGCCCGCTCAAAAACGGTCCAAGCCAAAACCGAAAGCATATCTCGCTCCAGCTATCGCTGGGGCATAATGGCCGAAACGAAGATCATCGCCCAACAGATCGAAACTCCAATCCATCGCGGCGCGCAAGGTTTGATGGCGTGGTAACGCCGTGCGACTGGCGGCGGTCAGCAAACTGAAACAATCGTGGAGGCGCGCGGCAATCTGTTCCGCCGACAAAACTCTGAGCCGCGCCGCCGCGAGTTCAATGGCAAGCGGAATTCCATCCAAGCGCGCGCAAATGCGCGCGACGGCAGAAACGTGGTCGGCAAGTTTCCAATTCGTCGCGACGGCAGTCGCGCGTTCGGCGAAAAGGCGCACAGCATCGAATCGCGTCATTTGCTCCAACGATGGCGCGTCGTCGGGGTCGGGCGTAGACAGCGAGGGCACTCTCCAAGTGACTTCGCCGACGATTCCCAACGGCGCGCGGCTCGTCGCCAAAATGTTCAAGCGCGGACACGCGGTCAACAAAGTCTGCGCCAGGCGCGCGCAAGCATCGCCAAGATGCTCGCAATTGTCGAACACGAGGAGGATTTCTTTTTCGCGCAGATGCTCGATGAGAATCGAAATCAGGGGAGTAGGCGGAGATTCGCGGAGATGAAACGCCGCGGCAACGGCGGTTGCGACGAGCGCGGGATCGCTCAACGGCGCGAAATCAACCCACCACGCGCCATGCTTGAAACGCTGCGCGGTTACAAGATCGGAGACAACTTGAATCGCGAGTCGCGTTTTGCCGCAGCCACCCGCGCCGATCAGAGTAACCAGACGCGCGGTCTCTACCTGTTGGCGAATCTCCGCCAATTCGGTTTCGCGTCCGACGAAACTGGTCAGCGGGTTGGGCAAGTTCGTGAACGATGCTTCGCGCGATGTACCAGACGATTCTGCCTGGATTTGATCGCGCAAGTCAATCGTCTCGCGCGACGGCTCGACGCCCAGCTCATCGCGCAGCAGGCGCGCACATTCGTCGTACTGTTTCAGCGCGGCTGTGCGATTGCCTGCTGCCGCGTAGCAGAGCATCAGATGCTGATGCGCTTTTTCGTTGGCTGGGTCAGTTGTCAACAACTTGTGCGCCAACTCAATCGCGCGCTCGTATTTGCTTTCGGAACGAAATTGCTGGATCAAGCGCAACAGCGCATCGAGGTAGAGCGCGCGGAGTCGTTCGCGTTCGAGGAGAACCCAGTCGTCGTAGAAATCAGGCAACAAATCGCCGCGGTAAAGAGAGATTAGCGATTGGAGATTAGAGATGGCAGAATCTCCAATCGCTAATCTCCAATCTCCGATTTTTTCAAATTCGCGCGCGTCGATCACTAACGGAAAATCAGAGTTGAGTTGCACGATCTCGCGATTGGTGAGGAGGAGGTGGTCGTCGAGTTCGGTGCGGAGCAGGTTAAGCGCGGTACGGAGCGAGCCGCGCGCTTGTTCGTCGGTGGAGTCGCCCCAGAAAAGCGCGGCAAGTTTTTCGCGCGGATGTTGTTCAGGGTGGAGCGCGAGAAAAGCGAGGAGCGATTCAATCTTGCGCGTGGAAAATCGGATTGGGTGAGAATCTTTTTCAATCCGAAACGTACCGAATAGATACAAACGATACCTTGGATGGGCTTGAGGCATTGGTGTCTTCCCTGAGGAGCACACAATTGCAATCCAATTTCAGACTCGTGCCCAATTCTAGCACCAAGGCGGCGCGCTGTCAACGGGTGTTTCTGGCAACGTGATTGTTATTGCGCGCACGCTTCTTGAAATCGGCGCAACTCTTCTTCGATTCGCACGCGCGGCAACTGCAAACTAACGTCCGGCACTTTGAGATTGAACGTGTCAATCATTTTGTTGAGCGCGGCGGCGCGCTCGCGATAGACGCGCGCGGCGCGTTCGCGCGCGTCGGCAAGGCGCGCACGCTCGGCGAGTTGCTGATCGGGTGAGAGCGATGCCAAGCGCGCGCCGCGTTCACGCTGCCAGCGCGTCTGCTGTTCGAGAAATGTTGCGAGCGCTTGTAACTCGGCGCGAATCTCTTTACCTTGCTCGATCCATTCCGGCGCGCCGCCCGCATCTTTGAGAATTTTGTACGCCAGTTTCCAATCGTCGGGCGTGTGCGGATCATCGTCGAGGTTCAGCGGCTTGCCCGCGCCGCGTAAATTGTCGAACTCGCCGCGCTCCATCGCCTCGCGGATTTGTTGGTCAATCGCGCTTTCCCAATCGCAGACAATTTGTAACTGCTCAGCCCATTGTCATGCTGAGCGAAGCGAAGCATCTCGCTAATCGCGAATTGCGAGATTCTTCGTCGCAAAAACCGCTCCTCAGAATGACAGCCTGAGCAGTTACGACAATTTAAGATAAGAACTACAGCAATTTCTGGCGATTTTTGCGTCAGCTGTCCCGCAAGCAGTCGCCAAGCACGCTCCGGAAACGGGCTGTGGCGGCGTCTGGCAGACCGGCGCAATCGTTTTTGACCGGAAAAACCGCACGATTTGCTTATCTTAAATTGTCTGTCCCAATCGCGCGGTGGTTTTTTCGCGCCACTCATGAATTTTCTCCGTGTCCCCTGTGGCTGAAATAAGAACGAAGCATCCGCGATTCCGCAAATGCTTCGTCCCTAATCGAACAACATCTAGCCTTCCTCTTGCATCGAGCGCATCCGCATCATTCGGGCGCGGCGCCGACCCTTGCGTTCGTCCATACGACGTTGCTCGCCTTTCGGAATGAACCAGCGACGACGGCGTAAATCTTTCATTACGCCGCCTTCCATCACTTCTTTGTTGAAGCGACGGAGCAGACTGTCGAACGATTCGCCATCACGCAGTCTGACGGTCACAAAAAATCACCCCTGTCTATTTTAGATTAGCGTACGATTGCCGACAACAGAAACGCCAAGCGACGTTGCTTGGCAACCTTAAAGCGGTTCGCATATTACCATTGGCGCGCGGAATTGTCAAATGCCGCGCGCCCAGCGCGTCGGTTACCCAAGACGAAACATTGACTCGCTGAATTGCGCGCGCGCTCGTTTGATATTCCTGAGGTCCGAACTTCCTGTCTCAGTACATCACAGATTGTCATTCTGAGGCGCGCTTTTTGCGCCGAACGCTTTGCGTCTCGCAATTTGCGATTAGCGAGATGCTTCGCTTCGCTCAGCATGACAAAATTGTGATCTACTGTGTCTGCCTCCGGCAAAGAATTTGCAAACGCGAATTTGCGCGGGTTGGATTTGTCTGTTATAATATCGCTATCCGATAACGTATTACGATAATGAAGGAGCGCTATGGAATATCTCGTCGTGTGTGCTGTGGCGTTGGGCGTCGCCGCGTTGACACTGTTTTCGGGATTCGGGTTGGGGACCGTGTTGATGCCGGCGTTCGCTTTATTTTTTCCGGTCCCCGTCGCGGTTGCGGCGGCAGCAGTCGTGCATCTTGCCAACAACATTTTCAAAATCGGTCTCGTCGGACGATACGCGGACAAGGATGTGTTGGCGCGCTTTGCCATTCCGGGCGCGCTGGCGGCGATGGTTGGCGCGGCGTTGCTGAATGGGTTTGCCGATTTGACGCCGCTCGCAGTGTACGCGCTCGGAACGAACCAGCGCGAGATCACCGTGGTCAAATTGGTGATTGGCGTGGTGATCGTTTTCTTCGCGTGCTTCGACCTGATTCCCCGCTTTCAAAACCTCGCGTTTGATCGCAGATATTTGCCGTTGGGTGGAATCCTTTCCGGCTTTTTCGGCGGCTTGTCCGGGAATCAAGGCGCGCTGCGCTCGGCATTCCTCATCAAAGCCGGGTTGAGCAAAGAAGCGTTCATCGGCACCGGCACCGTCGCGGCAGTCGTCGTGGATGTGGCGCGCCTTTTGGTCTACGGAGCGAGTTTCTACGCGGCTCAATTCGCCAAACTCGATTCGAGCATCGCAGGGCTGGTGCTTGCCGCGACGCTTGCCGCGTTCGTCGGTTCGTACTTGGGCGCGCGGCTCGTCAAAAAAGTGACGCTGCGTGCGCTCCAAATCATCGTCGGCGTGATGCTCGTCCTCATCGGCGTTGGAATGGCGAGCGGACTGATCTAGCGTTGTGCGGGAGCAATACAATCGCGCGTTTCTGACGACTGTATTGGGCGAAATTCCAGAACGCGAAAACGCGTTGCAGGAGATTTTTTCTGCGCTCAAGCCGGGCGGAATTCTCTCGGTGACCGAAGTGTTGATTGACCCACACTACCAAAGTCGCGCGACGGTTCGTCGCTTGGCGGAGCAAGTAGGTTTTCGGCTCGCGCAGGAATGGGGGACCGCGCTGAACTTTACAATGCATTTGGCAAAGCCAGCGTAACCGTTGGCTGAGAATTCGAGATGGTTGGCGATGCGAATATTGGTCGTTGACGATGACGAGAAAATCGCCCGGATGTTGCATCGTGGATTAACCTTTGAAGGGCATAAGACAAAAGTCGCCAGCACGGGCGATCATGCCTTGCAACTTGCCGCGCAAACTTCTTACGACCTGGTGATCCTCGATGTTGTTATGCCCGGTTTGGATGGCATCGCGGTTTGTCGCCGCTTGCGCGCTGCCGATGCCGCGCTGCCCATCCTGATGCTCACCGCGCGCGACCAGGTGGAGGATCGTGTGATCGGCTTGGATGCCGGCGCGGATGATTATCTCATCAAGCCCTTTGCCTACGAAGAACTGTTGGCGCGCGTGCGCGCGCTGTTGCGCCGCCGCGACGCGACGGAAAATGTCGTCCTGCGTTTTGCCGATTTATCGCTGGATACAAAATCGTGGCGCGTGCGGCGCAGCAATCGCGAGGTGGACGCGCTGTCACGCACTGAATTCGACCTCCTGGCTTTTCTGATGCGTCACCCGGATCAGGTTCTTCAGCGCGAGCAAATTCTGACTCACGTGTGGGGTTTTGACTTTGAGGGGCAAACGAATGTGCTCGATGTCTACATCGGATACCTGAGACGCAAATTGGAAATGGATGGTGAGACGCGATTGATTCACACTGTGCGCGGAGTGGGTTATGTTCTCCGCGAAGAGTAGATTGCAGCGTCTCCCGATTCGAACGCGCTTGACACTGCGCTACGTCGTCGTTCTCGCTTTCACGCTCTTGGTCTATGGCATCCTCGTCAATGTCGTGTTGGTCTGGAACGCATGGGCATTGCTTGACCGCGACCTGACGATCGCGGCGCAACAAGTGAACGCGCGGTTAGAGATCCGACCGGAAATTCCTCTCGCCGATCAGCCGACGCTCTTGCCGGATACCAGCCACATTCTTTCACCCGATTTTCTGATCCAGGTCATTGACCCAGACGGCGCGATTGTCGCGCGTTCGGCAAACTTTGGCGCGCGCGAGTTACCCCGGCAACAAGGTGTGCTGACGCAAGCGCTCGCCGGCAAACCAACCTTTACCACACTCGAATGGCACAGCTTGTGGTTGCGCGTGTATCTGTTGCCGCTGACTGAAAGCGGTCAGGTCATCGGGGTCTTGTGGATCGCGCGCTCGATGGAAACGCTCGGCAACGCGCTCGATCGACTCCAAATGACTTTGATCGGCGTGGGCTTGGGTGCGCTGATTCTCGCGGGCGTATGGGGCTGGCGCTTGGCGCGCGGCGCGTTGCGTCCGGTGGACGAAATGACGCGCATTGCGCGCGCCATCGAGCAATCGCAAGACTTGACCAAACGCGTGCCGTATCGCGGACCCGCCGACGAGTTGGGGCGACTCGCTTTCACTTTCAACGAAATGTTGGCGAGTTTGCAAACCGCGCACGAGCGAACGGCAAACGCGCTCGCCGCACAGCGCCGCTTTGCCGCCGATGCATCTCACGAACTGCGGACGCCGCTCACGAGTTTGCGCGGCAACGTCGGAATTTTGCGCCACGCTTTGGAGCGCTGGACGGGCGCGTCGAGTGATGCCGCCGGCATCTTGCGCGATCTGGATGACGAACTCGCGCGGCTGAGTCGCCTGGTGGATGACTTGCTGGTGTTAGCGCGCGCCGACGCCAAACAACCGATCGCAAAACAGCCGCTGGATTGGAGTGAGATCGTCCGCAAGATGTTCCAGCGCATCCAGAATCAGCATCCGCCGGTTGCGCTCGCGCTGGATTGCCAGGATCGCGTGAACGTCGTCGGCAACGCCGATCACTTGTCGCAATTGTTCTTCATTCTGTTGGACAACGCGATGGCGTACACTCCCGACGATGGTCGAATTGCCATTTCGCTCAAACGCGATGAGAATGACGCAACGCTTTCGGTGCGCGATACTGGCATCGGCGTTGCCGCAGAAGATCTGCCGCACATCTTTGAGCGATTCTATCGCACGCGCGCCGCCCGCGTTCAGCGCGGCGATGGTGCAGGACTGGGTCTCGCCATTGCGCGTTGGATCGTCGAGGAACACGCGGGACAAATTTCGGCGAGCAGTGAAGCAGGGCAAGGCACTGTGTTCGCAGTTCAATTGCCGCTCGCGCCAACAGCGGTCAGCAGTTCTTAGACTTGTCTTAATCTAACCAAAGAATCGTCACAGATTCATCCCGTACACTCCGATCAAGAAAACGATTCTGGAGGCGATTCGATGATTAGGTCTGCGACTTTAACATTACGCACACTTGGGCAAGCGCGTGAGTCTGCGCGTCATGCGACGCGCTCAATTCCGCTTGCGCTCATGCGTGCAATGAATGAGCACGCGTTCTTTCCCTACCGATACGCGCGGTTGACGAAAATGCTCAGTCCATTTTTATCCGATGTTCACAGCGTGTTGGATGTGGGAGCGTCGTGCGGGCGATTGGCGCGCCGCTTGATGAACGCGAACCACTGCAATATCGTGGGAATTGATGTGTGCGTTCAACCGCACGCGTTGATCCCAGTGCGTCACTATGATGGACACACGTTCCCCTTCGCGGACGGCGCGTTCGATTGTGTGATGATGGTGGATATGTTACATCACACGGAGAACATCGAGCCAATGATCGGCGAGGCGCGTCGCGTATCGCGGCGTTACATTCTCGTCAAAGATCATTACTGGGAAACCGAATTCGATCGGTTCAGACTGCGCGCGACGGATTACTCTGGCAATGCGCCCTACGGGGTTCCATTGCCCTACAACTTTCTGCGAATGGACGAATGGACAAACTTGTTCCAGCGCTGCCGATTGCGAGTTGTCGATCAAACGAGCAAGAAATTGCATCCCTTGGATCCATGTAAACATCTCATCGTGAAATTGCAGGTTGATTAACTTGCCAATGACAGAAAGACCGGGCTGCTGACGGTCTTTGTCACTGCGTTCGTCGTGATCGATTGGCTGTTGCGCTTGTGGCAGACCACGACCTGCGGCTGTTTAGTACGATCGTCTCGCGATAGGATTCGGAATTCTGTTGTGGGTAATGAAGCAATGATCACACAAACCAGCAAGCGTAAAGACGCCGTGTGTAACACCTGCACGCTGAACCTGGTGAGCATCGCCTACCAGCGCGCGCCGCTGTTTCGATTGCTGCGCGAGCCGCTAAAACTGGGAATGCGTGTGCTCGCGTTGATCTATCGCGTGAATCCGGGCGAGTACATCGTGCGGACGCCAAACTGTTACGGCTGTATTCGATTCTACAAAATCGCGCTGAAGGAAAAATCGGTAATCTTTCGTTGGCTGAATGATCGCGTCAATCCAATTTTCGATGCGGTCTTGGAGCAAATCGTCGCGCCAGACGAGCTACATCAATCCAAAACGTACGCGCGCGCCGCCACTTTGGGAACGGTGAATCCAGACCAAGCCGACGAGTGGATGAAGGGGCAGAAGGTCGGGTTCTAGTCATGCTTGCCATTGTCCAAGTATCGCGATATAATGTCGCTAAACGACAACGGACAACCAGATGTTGAAAGACTTTTTTGCCGGGTTTATCAAACTCCATATCGTCTATCACGCCTCGCACGCACCCGTCTTTGGGCTGGAGTTGATGCGCGAGCTGGCGCGGCACGGTTACCAACTTTCGCCCGGCACGCTCTATCCGACATTGAGCAAATTGGAGCGTGACGGCTATTTGCGGTGCGAGGAAAAGCTAGTCAACGGGAAAATTCGCAAGTATTACACGGCAACCTCCTTGGGCAAAAAAGCGCTCAAGGAAGCGCGCGCCAAAATCGGTGAGTTGGTGGCCGAAGTGCTTGAAGACGCGCCGCCCGCAACGGAAGCGTGAGCGCCGACGCGCGGGGTGTAACAATTGACATTCCGCGCTGGTTCGCTATAATAACGTCGCTGGGTTATTCAACACCATAAACAGCAGGGGAGAGTTCCAGCGCAGTTCGTCTGGACACCGAAGGGGCAAGCGCGCGGCGCGGCAGCCGCGCGACGAATCTCTCAGGTCAAGGGACCCTGCGAATTTATTCTCTGGAAAGTTGGACGCCAAAATGTTCAACGCCGATGGGGCAAGTCTCGACAATTTGGACGAATCTCTCAGGCGATCAAACAGAGGATGCGCGGCGAACCGCCGCGTGTCCTCTGTTTGCTTTCTTATGCGATAGGAGGCGCGGATGCCAACGATGATCCCGACTTTTTTGCTCAAGAAATTGTACGTCCAAGGAAGTTTCAAAAACACCGCGAACGGTTTTCAACTTGCGCTGCAGAACACGCTCGCGCCCGGCACGCTCATCGGTGTTGGAACGATTCAGATTGACGGACGCGAGATTGCGCGCGACAAGATTCTGATCGCGGTCAACGATGCCGCGCCGATCCGCGCCAGCGAGATTTCGCTCGACGCGCCGCGCCTGTTTCCGCTCAACGCGACCGTGACGTTTCGCGTCGAAGATCAGCCACTGACACCCGGCGCGCATCGCGTTCAGATCGCAGTCAATACAAAAGAGGCGGGCGAATTGAAAATTGATGCGGAGGATTCAATCGAATGACAAATCTGAAACGAACTCCACTGTACGACACGCACGTCGCGCTGGGCGGGCGCATGGTCGAGTTTGGCGGCTGGGAAATGCCGGTGCAGTATTCCGGGATTCTCGACGAACATCACGCGGTTCGTACCGCCGCCGGACTATTCGACACGGATCACATGGGGCAATTTGAAGTGACGGGCAAAGACGCGCTGCCGTTCCTTCAGCATTTGCTCACCGCCAACATCGAAAAACTGGAACTGTACGAAGCGGGCTATGGAATTTTGTGTTATCCCGATGGCGGCGTCGTGGATGACACGTTTACCTACAAATTGCCCGGCAAGACCAAAGGCACGTTCAAGTACATAGTCGTCGTCAACGCGTCGAATCGCGAAAAAGATTTCGCGTGGATGCGCGCGCACCGCGGCGATTGGCGTGTCAAGTTGGAAGATCTCTCTGACCGGCTCTATATGCTCGCGTTCCAAGGACCAAAAGCCGAAGCGGTCTTGCAAAAACTCGAATCGTTTGATCTGTCCAAGATCAAGTATCATCGCGCGCGCCACTTTGGGATCGGCAAGGAGCGCGGGCTGATCGCGCGCACCGGCTATACCGGCGAAGACGGCTTTGAACTGTTCATCCCGGTCAGCCACGGCAAGCACGTCTGGGACGCGATTCTCGACGCGGGCAAAGACGCGGGCGTGAAACCGATTGGCTTGGGCGCGCGCGATTCGCTGCGCTTTGAAGCCAAGATGCCGCTCTACGGTCACGAGATGGACGCGCAGACCACGCCGTTGGAAGCCGGGCTCGGTTGGGCGTGCGATCTGGACAAGCAGTTCAGCGGACGCGACGCGTTGCTGAAGCAGAAACTCGAAGGCGTCAAGAAAAAACTGGTCGGGTTCGAGATGATCGATCGCGGCATCGCGCGCAGCGGACACGAAATCACGCAAGACGGGCGAGCGATCGGCGCGGTCACAACCGGAATGTTCTCGCCAACTTTGCAAAAGAACATCGGCTTGGGTTTCGTCAAGCCGGAATTCACCGCCTGCGGCACAGAATTCGAGATCGTCGTGCGCGGCAACGCGCTCAAGGCGCGCGTGATCAAAACGCCGTTTTACGCGAACCGCGCGCGCGGCAAATAATCCATGTTCGATTCTTGATTGCTGGGTGAGCAATCGAAAATCGAAAATCAGAAATCTAGAACAAGGAGCAGAAAATGTCTGACCAACCTCTGACCTTCAAAGCCGATCGCAAGTACACCGCGACGCATGAATGGGCGAAACAAGAAGGCGACTTGATCGTCGTCGGTCTTTCGGATTACGCGCAGAACCAACTCGGCGACATTGTGTTCGTCGAATTCCCTGCGCGCGACAAAAACATCGAAGCCGGTAAAGGCTTCGGCGTCATCGAATCGGTGAAAGCCGCCAGCGACATTTTTGCGCCGGTGAGTGGACAAGTTGTCGCCCTCAACGAGGACCTGGGTAGCGATCCTGCGCTCATCAACAAAGACCCGTACGGCGCGGGCTGGGTGATCAAAGTGCGTCCCAGCAATCCTGCCGAGTTTACCAACCTGATCGACGCGGCAACGTACGAGCAGAAAGTCGAATCGGGAGAACTGGGACCGCATTAACCAGAATCCCACCGAGCCGAGGGATTCTCACGGAGCAACTATGTCACATCGTTTCATTCCGAATACCGATGCCGACCGCGCCGCGATGTTGCAGACGATTGGCGTTGCGTCGGTAAAAGAGTTGTTTGCGGATGTGCCGCAGGACGCGCTCTATCCGGAAATCCGATTGCCGCGCGCGATCGCGGAATTGGATTTGATGCGCGAACTGCACGCGCTGTCCGCGCGCAACGCGAGTGTCGACGCGCGCGCGTGTTTCCTGGGCGCGGGCGCGTACCATCACTTTATCCCTGCGACGATTCCGCATCTCGTTTTCCGCACCGAGTTCTATACCGCGTACACGCCGTACCAAGCCGAAATCAGCCAGGGCACGCTGCAAACGATTTTCGAATACCAATCGCTGATCTGCGCGCTGACCGGAATGGACGTGGCGAACGCGTCGCATTATGACGGCGCGACCGCGGCGGCGGAAGCGACGATTCTCGCGCTCAATCAGCTGCCGGGGCGCAACAAGATTCTCGTTTGCCCGACCTTGCACCCGGAATATCGCGCGACGATTCGCACGTACCTCGCCGGACACGATGTTCAAATCATCGGCGATGAAGATCCGCGCGCGACGTTCGAGCAAATGGTGGACCAGCATCTCGACGACCAGACCGCGTGTGTGATTGTCGCCAATCCCGATTTCCTGGGACGCGTGCGCGATCTGAAACCGTACGCGGATCGCGTCCACGAAAAAGGCGCGCTCTTCGTCGTCAGCGCGTACCCGATTTCGCTGGGATTGTATCAAGCGCCGGGCAAGTATGGCGCGGACATCGTCATTGGCGAAGGGCAATCGCTGGGCAACCCGCTTGCCTTTGGCGGACCGTACCTGGGAATTTTCGCGACGCGCGAAAAATTCTTGCGCCGAATGGCGGGACGCTTGGTGGGACAGGCGACGGACACCAAGGGGCGGCGCGGTTTCACGCTGACGTTGCAGGCGCGCGAGCAGCACATCCGCCGCGAAAAAGCCACGTCGAATATCTGCACGAATCAGGCGTTGTGCGCGCTCGCCGCGTGCGTCTACCTTTCGACGTTGGGCAAATCGGGTTTGCGCCAGGTGGCGGAATTGTGTTATCACAAAGCGCACTACGCCGCGCGCAAGATCAATCACCTCGTCGGCTATCGCGTCGATCTGAAACAAGAATTCTTCAACGAGTTCGTCGTCGAGTGTCCGCGCCCGGTCGCGGAGATCAACGCGGCGCTGCGCGAACGCGGCATCATCGGCGGGTACGATCTATCCCACGATTACCCGCATCTTGGAAACGCGATGCTCGTCGCGGTAACCGAAATGAACACCAAGGAACAGATTGACGCGTTGGTGGATGTCCTAAACCAAGTCAAAACGCAAAAGGAAAAAGGCAAAACGCAGAGGGGAAAAGGCAAAACGTAAAAGGCAAAAAGCAAAACAGGAAATGAAAGAGGGCGAGATGGAAAAGTTGGATGAACGGACGTACAAGTTTGCGTTGCGGATCATCAAACTTGTTTCAGCGTTGCCCAAGACAGCGGCAGGCGAAGTGTTTGGACGTCAAGTCCTGCGTTCAGGTACATCGGTTGGCGCGAATGTCGAAGAAGCGTTTGGCGCATCAACGAAACGCGAATTCACGTACAAACTGAACATCGCGTTCAAGGAAGCCAAAGAGACACACTATTGGCTTCGGCTGATTCGTGATGCAGGACTTGTGCCAGTCAAACGGATTGATGCGTTGATCCAAGAAGCGCTGGAGATCAAACTGATCCTTGCCAAGTCAATCGTCACGAGCCAGCAATCGAAAGCAAGAAACTGATTGAGCATTTGGCGATGAGGCAAAAACGTTTTGCCTTTTGCGTTTTTACTTTTGCCTTTTCGAAGGAGAACTATGACAATCGTAGCGAATAAACCAGAACCGATCATTTACGAATTGAGTTCGCCGGGACGCCAAGGCGCGGCGTTGCCCGCGTGTGATGTCCCAATCACCCAATTACCTAATCACCTAATCCGTGACGAACTCAAACTGCCCGAAGTCGCGGAAGTGGATGTGGTGCGGCATTTCACGCGCCTCTCGCAGAAAAATTACTGCGTTGACCTTGGCATCTATCCGCTCGGCTCGTGCACGATGAAGTACAACCCGAAGATCAACGAAGAAGCGGTGAAACTGCCCGGCTTGACCGGCATCCATCCGTACCAAAGCGCGGACGATACCCAGGGCGCGCTGCAATTGATGTACGAGTTGCAGGAGATGCTCGGCGAGATTTGCGGCTTGCCCGGCGTCACGCTGCAACCGGCGGCGGGCGCGCAAGGCGAACTTGCCGGGATTCTGATCATTCACGCGTACCACAAAGCGCGCAAAGACACCAAACGCAAAAAGGTGATCGTCCCCGATTCCGCGCACGGCACCAACCCGGCAACGTCTTCGATGAGCGGGTACGAGGTCGTGCAAGTGAAATCGGACGCGCGCGGCAACGTGGACTTGGACGAGTTGCGAAAAATCGCGGACGACACGACGGTCGGCTTGATGCTGACGAATCCGAACACGCTCGGCTTGTTCGAGGAAAACATTCGCGCGGTCTGCCAGATCATTCACGACGCGGGTGGCTTGGTCTACGGCGACGGCGCGAACCTGAACGCGATCGTCGGCGTCGCGCGTCCGGGCGATCTGGGGATTGACATTTTGCACAGCAATTTGCACAAGACGTTTGCCGTCCCGCACGGCGGCGGCGGACCCGGCGCGGGCGCGGTGATGGTGACGAAACAACTCGCGCAATTCTTGCCGGGACCAATCGTCGTGAAGGGGCGTTTGATGAAACGCCCCTACGAACTCGCAATGCCGCGCAAATCAATCGGACGCGTGAAATCGTTCTATGGCAATTTCCTCGCGCTCGTGCGCGCGTACGTCTACATTCGCTCGATCGGCAAGGAGCATCTCGCGCAGATCGCGGAAGACGCGGTGATCAACGCGAATTATTTGCTCGCGCGGTTGAAGGGTGTATACAAAGCGCCGTTCGGCAATCGCGTGTGTAAGCACGAGTTCGTGTTGACCGGCACGCCGTTCGCGGAAAAATACGGCGTCCACACGCTCGACATCGCGAAACGGATTCAGGATTTTGGGTATCATCCGCCGACGATTTACTTTCCGCTCACGGTGCCCGAGTGCCTGATGATCGAGCCGACGGAATCGGAGTCGAAGCAAGGGCTGGACGAGTTTGCGGACACACTCTTGAAGATCGCAGAGGAAGCAAAAACAAATCCGCAACTGCTTCACGACGCGCCGCACGACGCGCCGATCACGCGGCTGGACGATGTGAAAGCCGCGCGTGAACCGGTGTTGTGTTATCGGGGCTAGAAGTTGGAGATTGGAAATTAGACGCGCCGCGATGAGAGATCATCGCGGCGCGTTTTGATGTAGGCAGAACGCCATAGCACGCCGACCACGCCGACGCGCCACGCGAATTGAAGGCACGTTCCAACTATACCAGCCACCTCCGCCAAAACGCGCGTACCGTGCGTGGTCGGCGTGTGCGTGTTTGCGGACGCGCATCTTGTGAACTCATCCAAACTCGTGGTCGTATTCTGCGTGTGTTCCAATCCAGAACCAGAGTAGTCCTTCTTGAATCTCTACTGCCGCTGCGCGATATTTGAGACCAACCCTCACCGACCAATATTTGCCCACTTTTTTGAGTTGTAACGAAGGGTGCCGCGGATTTGTCTTGAGCAATTTGTAATTCTTGTCTGCCAATTCTTGAATGGGTGGCGGCAATCTGTCGTACAATTCCCAAAACGAGGGCGAGGTGAAGTGCGTCATAATTGTTTGAACTTGCCCGCGCGGAAATCCGCAATGGCTCGATTTGCTAGTTTGTCGAGTTTTCCAGACTTGGCATCTTTTTCAAATTGCCTGTCCCAAATCTTGGCGTCGAATTCCTCAAACCATTTCCGAAAACGCGCCAAGTCTTTTGGCGGCAACTGGGAGACCGCTTGTTCAAGTTGCAAAATCGCACTCATAATAAAATCCTCCTTGTGTTCTGATTATCGAATGCGCGTCACGCTCGGACTTGGAACGGCATGGCGCATAACGCCGTAGCGCACCGCAACGGCGGACGAATCGAAAGTTACTTCCGAATTGCGCGCCGTTCCGCCGTTGTCGGTGCGCGTGTGTTAGACGCCGTTCTTCCGATGTTATGTGACTACCGTGCTATCCGTGTCTTTAGGGCGTCCCCATTCCCACCTTAGTCGGATGTATATCAGTTGCGTTACCAAGATTATTATGAGTCCCGCCAATCCGCTAGCGGTCAAGAAAATCCAATCCGAAGTGAACATGCCCGCGCCAAAACCAAAGAGCACCGCGCCCACCGCACCGTTGCACAGACTTAGCATAGTTTTGGGTCCCCCAAACAACAAAGCGCGTCTAAGCATACCGCTAGCAGAAGTCCAGTAGGTATGTTCTCCTAACAATGGGCTGGACAATCTTGGGTTTTCAAAATATTGTTTTGAAGCAGGTGCAATTGTCGCGTATTTTCTCTGGATAGTTTCGCGTTTCCATGCGGCATTGTACCGATACAAATCGTAGAGAATAATCTCAAAGAGGGAGAAGAACCCAATTGCTAATAGCAACACGAGGACAAAGAACGGTGTCAAGGGATTAATGGAGAGATGTAATTGTTGTGAATAAGCCAAGCCGAAAAATGCAACTGCGCCCGAAAGAACTGTGAAGTAGAATTGGAGTTTCTTCTGTACAAAGTCGTTGTAGTGTGTCTCAAACTGAACAAGGGCTTGGTACTCCATTAGAAAAATCTGGCTGGCAACTTCGGTGCTGTTCGACTCAGAGTTTCCTTCATCTGGTTTCTCTATCATTTCAAATTCCTTTCAAGACCATGACCAAATCTAATGGAAAGAACCTGTACGATTACGTCCTGAAGGGTTGCTCATTGATAGCGATTCCAAATTCCAAATCGCTTAACAATTTGTCTATCCAGACATTGGCTACGTAGTCATATTCGGTACACTCAGTACAATGAAATCCCAAAGGAAGGTACGCATTGGTGCGAAAATTATGTTTTCGGTTTTCCAAGAGTCTTTGAACATCTGCGCTGTTTCTTATCAATCCCAAATGGAAAAGATTTGATTGGAGAGTTGGGTTTGCTCTCAAACAGCATGTCCAGAGATTTCCATAAGGGTCTAGTACTACAACGTTACTTCACGCTCAAAAACTGTGGTAGAATGCTCCCGATCCTTTCGGCAGGAGCAACCGATGAATCTACCACCGCGGGTTTCGATAGCGACACCACCACCTTCGGCAAGAGAA
>VGOB01000116.1 GCA_016865935.1 Chloroflexota bacterium
GTTCTGTGAACAAGGAAACCAGCAGTGGATTGACAGCCATGCGATGCTCCCTCCAGAGAAGATGGGACAATTAGATACGATTTCTACATCTTGTCAAGCCCTGTCCCACGCCAAGTGGGATATACTGGGAAAACAAAAGATTAGCGTAGATTCGCGAACAAACATCTTCGCGGTCGTGATAGTTTCTGCGAAGGAATACAATACTCGTGCGCTCTGCCTCGGTAACATTATAATGCGCTCCAAGTGATTATGCAACTCGCTCTCTACAGACTCGGTCAGCACGCGGCGTAATCCAAACACGTGACGCACGCCCGTCCAGGTTTCATAAGGTTTCATAAGATATTGACAACGCGCGTCAAATAGTGTAAAATGTAGCAAGAGTGAGCAAGATGAAGCGAGGTGTAGTTTGGCGTTAAGACGCGAGCTTTTAAGCACAAACGAAGTAGCCGAACTGCTCGGCTTTACCCCGTTTACGGTTCGCCGGTACATCCAGTTGCGAAAACTCAAGGCGGTGAAGCTGATGGGGAGTTACCGCGTGCGCCGCCGCGACCTGGAACAATTTCTCAAGGCGCGCGAAATCGAAACAGAGGAAGAATTGGCGGCTGAACCGATCCCACCCGCCGCCGCGCCGCCACGTCGCGCCGCGCGCACAGAACCCAAGCGCGCGCCGCGCGCCGCGCGCAAGTCGAAAGTCAAATCCGCGTCGCGCCGCCAGCGAGAGGAGGCATAATGCAAAAATATCGCCGGTTGATTTTAGGCAGTTTCCTTTTTCTGATCGTCGCCGTGAGCGTCACCTTGTTGGGCGCGCCCACCGTCTCCGCCGACGCGCCGCTCTATCACGTCGTCGGCTGGGGCGATACGTTGTATTCGATCGCGACGCGGCACGGCACCACCGTCCACGCGCTGATGCAGGCGAACAACCTCCGCAATCCCGATTTCATTTTCGTCGGACAACGCTTGACGATTCCGGGCGGCGCGCTGCCGGGTCCGCTTCGCACGACGACGTACGTCGTGCAACAAAACGATACGCTCTTTTCGATTGCGACGCGGCACGGGACCAGCGTCAGCGCGTTGATGCAGGCAAACGGTTTGTACAACTATTGGATTTACGTGGGGCAGGTTCTGAAAATTCCGGGGTACGCTGCGCCCGCGCCGATTCCGCAACCCGTGCCGCAAAACGTTTATCACATCGTTCGCTCCGGCGATTATCTCGCGGCAATCGCCGCGCGTTATCGTGCCTCGCCGTACTCGATTCAGATCGCGAATAAACTTTCCAATCCGTCGTTCATCTGGACGGGACAAAAATTATTCATTCCCGATGGACAACCGCCGGTCAGTCAGCCGACCACGTACAGTCCTTTGCCGCCGATCAACATTCCGCCGGTGATCAATCCGCCGCTCGTGATCGCACCGCCGCCGATTGCGATTGCACCCGCGCCGATTGCGCCGCCGGTGGTCGTGCAACCGCCGCCCGCGCCGGTCATTCCGAATCCGTATGCTCACGCGTGGGAAGCCGTGCTGATCACGAACACGGTCGGCACCGGACCGTGCTCGCTTGCCGCGATTGTCGTCGGCAAAACGGACTGGCCCGTCGTCGTCGCGACGACCGACGGCAGTTGGATCAGCGATCCCAAGTACACCGGCACCAAGCCCGAGCGCGGACCGTACGTCGTCGAATTCGCGCACGCGTGCACCGGCGTCTGGCGCGTGATTCCGTTGGGGCTCAACATCTACGCCGACGTGCAGTTGAACGGCGGACACGCCGAAGTTGAATTTCATCAGCGTCTCAATTAGCGACGCGCTCTCAGCAGAAAATACGCGCCCTGGAAACGGGGCGCGTATTTTTTGTCACAGGTAGGGGCGAAGCATTTTTCATCCTTCGACTTTGCCATACTTTGTTCAGAAAGCGAAAAATGCTTCGCCCCTACATTTGGCGCGGCTGTCCAATCGTGATACAATATCAATGTGACTGCGCGTGTAGAAATTCGATCAGACTGGGGCTTGGTGGGGCACGAGTGGGCGATCCGCGCGCTCGCGCGCAGTGTCGCGACCGATCGCGTCGCGCACGCGTACCTGTTCACGGGGCCCCACGGGATCGGCAAGACGACGCTGGCGCGCAAACTCGCGCAGGCGTGGCAATGCGCCGGCGACAATCGTCCGTGCGGCGCGTGTCCCCCTTGCCAAAAAATCGCGCGCGATCGTCATCCCGACGTGCAAATCATCGAAGGGGTGCCGCCGCGTTATGATTTCGACAAAGACCCGCCGCCTCCGCCGCGCGCGAATGACTGGGAACGCCGCGCGTTGCGGATCCGACAAATTCGCGATTTGGAGCGCGGCTTGGCGCGCGCGCCGTTCGAAGGTCGCTGGAAGATTGTGATCCTGCGGCGGTTTGAAGAATCGGAAGAAGAGGCGGCGAACGCGTTTTTGAAAACACTCGAAGAGCCGCCGCGCCACACGCGTTTGATTCTCACCGCGCGCGACGCGAGTTTGCTTTTGCCGACGATTGCGTCGCGCTGTCAGGTCTTTGCGTTGCGCCCGCTCGCGCCCGCGCAAATCGAACGCGCGCTGATCGAGAAATACAATGCCGCACCGGAGCACGCGCGCCTGCTCGCGCGCCTATCGGCGGGGCGTTTGGGTTGGGCGGTGCGCGCGCATGAAAATCGCGCGCGGCTCGATGCGCGCAATCGTTATCTCGACGAGTTGAATGTCGCGCTCAGCGAAGGGCGCGCCGAACGTTTACTGCGCGCCGAAAGTCTCGCGAAGAAAAGCGACGACTTGCCCGAGTTGCTCGAAACCTGGCTGGGCTGGTGGCGCGATGTGTTGTTAATTCAAAATGGTGATGGTTCGCGCACGACGAACGTGGATCGCGAAGACGCGCTGCGCGATCAAGCCCATCGCTTCACGACGGAGCAGGCGCAAACCACGCTGCAAGCCGTGCGCGCGACCGCGCGCTATCTGACGCAAAACGTCAACGCGCGCCTCGCGCTGGAAGTGTTGTTGTTAAATTTACCAGGAAAGTAGTTCGTTAGTTTGTTGGCTTGATCGTTGGTTAGTTCAGTCGTATGTTTGTCAAACCAAGTATCCAACGATCTAACGATCCAACTACCCTGTTCACATAGGAGTGATTTATGCCTGCTCGTGCTGTTGCCGGATTGCGAATCCGGCGCGCGCCGCAAATCGTTTCGTACGACGCGACCGGGTTCGAAGACCTGGGCGTCAATGAATACGTCATTGTGGATACCGACAAATGCCGCGAAGCTGCGCGCGTGATCGTGCCGCCGCAACACGCGACGCCAGCCGGCGCGGCGCTGCGCCCCATTCTCCGCCGCGCCACCGCGTTCGATTTGACGCAGTGGCAACAGCTCAAACTACGCGAGTGTGACGCGCTCGTCCAGTGCCGCGCCCAAGTCGAAAAGCACCATCTGGCGATGCGGTTGCTGACCGCCGAGTACAATTTCGATGGCAGTCACCTGACGTTTTATTTCGTCGCCGAAGGGCGCGTGGATTTTCGCTCGCTCGTCAAGGACCTTGCCGCCGTGTTTCCCGCGCGCGTCGAATTGTGGCAGATCGGTCCGCGCGATCGCGCGAAATTGATCGGCGGGTTGTCGCCCTGCGGGCGCGAAATTTGCTGCGAACGTTTCCTCGGCGATTTTCCCAAAGCCACCGTCAAGATGGCGAAGGATCAGGATATGCCGCTGGGACCGAACGCGGCGACGGGCTTGTGCGGTCGTCCGCTCTGTTGTCTGGCGTACGAACAGCCGACGTACCAAGCCGCGCGCGGGCGCGTGCCGCGCGTCGGCGACATCGTCGCGACCGAGCGCGGGCAGGGTCGCGTGATCGCGCGCAACGTGTTGACGGAATGCGTCACGGTGCAAATGGAAGATAGCGCGAACGCGACGTTTTCCATCGCGCAGGTCAAATTGGTGGCGGCGGCGCGGACGAACGCGCACGCGGACGCTGCGGACGAAGAAGATTGACGCGCGCGCCAACCAGCGAAACGCGGACGAGGAAAGAATTCCTTCGTCCGCGTTTTGTTTTTCAAATGCTCGCTTGAATCAATTTGATGGTCTGTTCGCGCAAACACGTCTTTTGTTTGATGATCGCTTGCACGTGACGACCGATTCTTTCTCGCTCTTCCGAATCACTCGCAATCGGCAAAACGATTTCGCGCAGCCGATTGCCAATCGTCGAAAGCGTCGCTTGCGTAAACGTCTTGACCGCAATTTGGCGTTGCACGATGTTCGAGTTGAGCAGATAGAACAAGTAAAACGGATCGAGTGCTTCCGGACGCAAGGCGCGGATTTTCTTCAAATGGCTTTGAATGATGATCTTGGCATCGAGCCGCGTCACCATCGCGGTTCTGCCGATCAAAAACGTACCGTCGTTGACGAACAGAATGTCGTTCTCGCGTACGTCTTGCTGGCGGCGATATTGTTCGTATACTTCATCGGCAACTGCCTTGACCGGATCCATTTTGATTTCCCAGTTTACGATGTCGGTGGTGCGGACGAACGGCACATTGCCCGTGCCATAAAACTGCGATCCAATTTCGTTGCCCCGCCGAACTTCAAGCGTCCCTGCGTCAATCAAATCGCCAATCGTCACCAAACGACATTTGCCGCTTTGCTCCAAGCGTTTCAATTCTTCACGTAATTCAGGGTTGTAGTATTCCGGAATGAAAATGTGATCGTCAATCTCTGCCGCTTCAACCCAAAAACCCAAGTGATCAGGTTGGATCAATTGAGGAGCCCCATAACGCCGTGCGATCTCGGGCGTGTCATCGTCAACGATCTTGTTCGCTTGCGCGTCGAATACAAACGAACCATCCGGATTGATTTTGTAAATTTCCTTGCCGTTTTTGTTGTGCCCGATTGTTTTGGCGACTGCCATAAACACGCGTCTCTGCGCTGCGCCTTTTTGCAGAAAGACCACGCTCGTCTTGGTGTGCGTGCTGGGTTGAAACGTCTCCGGCGGCAAACTGACGATTGCCAGCACCGCGGCGTTTTGGCGAACATACTCCCAGATGTACCGATCCGATGGATTGCCAAATACGCCTTCGGGCAACACGATTCCCGCGCGTCCGCCGGGTTTCAAAAGTTGCAAACACCGTTCGATGAAAAGAATTTGCGGCGGTTGTTTGTCCAGCAGTTCCGTTGTGCGTTGCCAAACGTCGTCCTTTTCGATCCAGCGGTATCCTAATGAGTACTGCCGTAACAATTCTTTGCCAACGACCGGAATCTTTGCGCCAAACGGCGGATTGGTGAGAATCAGATCGAACGATTCGAGGGGCACCGCGCGTTGAGTTTTCGTGTCCCAGTGTTTGGGTTGCTCCAAACTGTTTTCGCAAAAAACGGAAAAATTCTGTTCCCCGATCAACGTGAGATAAATTTTTGCCAGCCGCGCCAGAAACGCGTCCTTGTCAACTCCAATAATCGCATAATCCGTCGCGTGGTGATGCGCGAGGTGCCGCGCGATGTACGCCAAGAACCCCGCGCTACCGCACGCCGGATCAATAATCCGCTCGCCCCGGGATGGCTGGAGCATTTCGATCATCATCAGCACGACATTGCGCGGCGTGAAAAACTGTCCCTCGCCGCCGCGAAACGATGTGCCGATCAATTCTTCGAACGCATCGGCTACGATGTCGCGATCCGCCGTTAGGATCGCGTACTCTTCCAGTTTGGAAACGACGTGCGCTAGATGCATCGCATCCAGGTCTATCGTTTCGGTTGCATCAAACGCGTCCGCGTTTCTTTGTTTGACCCGGCTATAGAGTTGCCGGATTCGCCGCGCGAGTTCCTCCGGCGGTTCATTCGGGCGATTTGCAAAATCAACCAGCTCGCGCGCGGATTTGTCCTGTTCATCCGCAATTTTGCAAAAAAGCAAGCGCAGCATCGTCTGTGCGATGGTCTCGTCGCGCGTGATACCGGTCACGTTCCCGGCAAAATAATCGCGAATCTCGCGCAAGATGGCTTTGAGGTTGTGGATCGGTTGCAAGTCGCGTTTGTAGATCAAGGTGGTCGGGAAACCAAGTTGGCGCGCGACATACACATTCGGGCGCGGTTCGGCAATCTTTCTCACGCGCGGGCGCACGGCGTACGCGCGCTTGTTTGACGCGACCGTTGATTTGATCTGTTCGCGCGTACGATTGGCGCGCGTTTTTTTCTTGGGCTGAGATTTTTTTACTTGCATCGGTTGTGCGCCCTGACAATGGACTCCATAAAATCGAGAGTCTCGTCAAGTGAATGATCAGTCATTGCAACATTGCACCAACGATGTCCATAACGCACGTTCCCCACGTGATGGCGCGGTTCACTTTCAACGAGTGGTTTGACGTGCATCAATTGGATACTCGAATCTTCGCCTTCTTCGCGTTTGGTGCTACGCCAAGCCGGTTGCCACACCTTTGCGCGCACGCGTTCGGTCAATCGGGCTGCGCTCTTTGCAATTGAGACGCGGCAAACGGGGCAATTTATGATTTCGGTTCGATCGCTTGGAAAGTTCGGCGAGGGGAGAGAAACTTGAGAGGCAATTTTTTGTTGCTCAAGCGTTTGCGTAACCTGAGCATACACGCGTGAAAAATCAACCCCAAAGAATGCGACGGCGATGGCGATGCCAAGCACGGCATACGTTTCTACGGCATCTTGCCAATCGCACGCTTCAAGAATCGGAATCACGCACGAGTTTTGCGTCCAGAGCGTATCGTTCCAAATTTTGAGTGTATCAATATGCGGTACCCAACACGCGGGCAGAGCCGCGTAACGCTGTCGCATTTCGTGGACTTTGTCGGCGCGATATTTTTTGCTGCGCCCGTTTTCTTTGACGACGAATACCAACAATTCGTCGTTTTCGATTTCGATGCGCGAAATCGGCTGCGCCCAATTCGGACATGTTTCGGCAACGACCAACGGATGCCAGCGCAAATTGCGGTTCGAGAACGGCGCTTTACCTTGCCTGCCGCGCGTGCAAAGCGCGTCGCGTTGTAGCTTCCCCGCGCCCACGCCCATCCCGCCGTCGCGCGTGTCGCTTGTTTTACCAAAGTCGTTGAGGAATTTCTTGCGATTGTTTTCGTCGTCAATGCAGTCCGCGATCTGTTTTGAAATCGAACCGCACAACTTGACGACTCGTGCGTCGCGTTCGGTGAGAAAACTTGCGCTAACTGTTCGCCCTGTCGCCATAAATACCTCCACGAGCAAATCGGCGGGATGAATTTCCAAGCACGATTATATGCACGGTCAAAGGATTTGACAACCGCGCAGTCAAATGTGCCAAATAAGCCAAACATGCCAAATGTGCCAGCCAACTTTGGTTCATTGGTTCATTGACTTTCCACAAACTGCCGCTCGTACAACTGCCGATACAAGCCGCCGTGCGCGAGCAACTCGGCGTGTCGCCCGCGCTCGACGATGCGTCCGTCGTTCACGACGCAGATCAGATCCGCGTTGCGAATCGTGCTGAGGCGATGCGCGATCACGATCGCGGTGCGCCCCGCGAGCAAGCGCGCGAGCGCGTCTTGAATCAACATTTCGGTCAGCGTGTCCACGCTCGCGGTCGCTTCGTCGAGAATCAAGATGCGCGGATTCGCGAGCGCGGCGCGCGCGATGCAAATCAATTGCCGCTGTCCTACCGAAAGATTCACGCCGCCTTCTTGAATCGCGGTACCGTATCCGTCGGGCAACGCGGCGATGAACTCGTGCGCGTTCGCCAAACGCGCCGCGTCTTCAATTTCGCGCGGCGTCGCGTCGAGATGCCCAAAGCGAATGTTGTCGGCAATCGTCCCCGCGAATAAAAACGGTTCTTGCGGCACGATGCCCGTTTGTCGCCGCAACGAACGCTGCGCGACGGCGCGCACATCGTAGCCGTCAATCAGCACTGCGCCGTCAGTTGTCTCGTACAAACGCGCGATGAGATTCGCGATCGATGTTTTGCCCGCGCCCGTCGGTCCGACGAGCGCGACCGTTTGACCTGGCTCGACGACGAGATTCACGTCGCGCAAAACGTAATTTGGAGCCACAGGGGACACAGAGGAGATTTCTCGCTCCGCTCGAAATGACATTCTTGCCTCTGCGTCCTCTGTGGCAGAACCGCGATACGCAAACGACACATCGCGCAACTCGACGCGCCCGATAATCGGCGGCATTTCGATGGCGTCCACCACGTCGCGCACATCAGGTTGCGTGTCGAGCAAATCGAGCACGCGTTCGCCGCCCGCCATCGCGGCTTGCATCGTCGTGTAGAGTTGGCTCAATTCCTGAATTGGCTGGAAGAAGCGCGTGACGTACGCGAGAAACGCGACGACGACGCCGAGCGTCAGTTCGTCGCCGATCACCGCGAGTCCGCCGAACCACAACACGATCCCTGTCGCGAGAATTCCCAGAAACTCGACCGTCGGCAAAAAGATGAACGAGAGCGTCATCGCCGCGATGTGCGCGTCACGATTCGCGCGATTCACCTCGTCGAAATGTTCCTGCGTTTCTTCTTCCTGCGCAAACGCTTGAATGACGCGCATCCCGCTGATATTCTCCGCCAGATCGCCGACGACCGCGGCGATGCGCGCGCGCGTCTGGCGAAACGCGACCTGGGCTTGGCGCGCGAAAAGCCACGTCGCCAACATCATCAGCGGCAAGACGCAAAATGTGATCAGCGCGAGTTTCGGACTCATCGAAAGCATCACCGCGACGATGCCGATCAGCACAACCGCGTCGCCCGCGAACGTCACGACGCCTTGCGACAGCAAATCGTTGATCACCGAGACGTCGTTGATCACGCGCGAAATCGTCACGCCGACGATGTGCGTATCGTGATAGCCGAGCGGCAATTTTTGCAGATGGCGAAAAAGTTGCGCGCGCAGCGTCGCCAGGATTTTTTGTCCAACCCAGGATAACAAGTATTGCAGCGCGGCAGTCGCAAAATAAATCGCGACGAAGACGCCCGCGAGGAGCAGCGCGACTTGCGCCAATCCTGCCGCGTCGCCGCGCGCGATGTTTTCGTCAATCGCGATTTTGATGAGGTACGGCGCGCTCAGCGTCAACGCCGACGAAACCAGGACGAGCGCGAGTGCGGCAGCCATCCGTCGCCAGTGCGGGCGCAAGTACTCCAGCAAGCGCGCGACGATGTAAAAATCGAACGCGCGATCTTCTTTGTATTGACCGAAATCTTCGATGGCGCTGCGCGGTCCCATTCCCGCGCTGGCGGCGCCGATGGAGATAGACATAGAGCAAAAGATGAAAGATGAAGGATGAAAAATCCTGGTGTCATTGCGAGGACGGTTTTCGTCCGAAGCAATCCCCGACTCGCGATTTGGAGATTGCTTCGTCGCACCCTTCGACTCCGCAGCAAAAAACGCTGCTCCGCTCAGGGTGCTCCTCGCAATGACATTCATCTTTCATCTTTCATCCTTTCTTTTCAGTTGCTGGTGATAAATCTCCGCGTACAGCCCTGACGTGCGGAGCAATTCTTCGTGCGTGCCGCGCGCGGCGATGCGCCCTTTTTCCAAAACCAAAATCAAATCCGCCATTCGCAAAGTTGAAAGTCGCTGTGCGATGATGAACGACGTGCGCCCGCGCATCAATCGCTCCAACGCTTTTTGGATCAATTGTTCCGTTTCGGTGTCCACGCTCGATGTTGCGTCGTCGAGAATCAAGATGCGCGGATCTTTGAGCAGCGCGCGCGCGATCGCGACGCGCTGACGCTGTCCGCCCGAAAGCGTGATGCCGCGCTCGCCGACGAGCGTGGCGTACCCATTCGGCGTCGCGATGATAAAGTCGTGCGCTTGCGCCGCGCGCGCCGCTTTGATAATTTCTTCCTCGCGCGCGGCGGGACGACCGAACGCGATGTTCTCGCGGATCGTCGTCGCGAACAGCATCGTCTCTTGCAACACGATCCCGATTTGATCGCGCAACGAGTTGAGCGTGACGCGGCGCAGATCGTAATCGTCAATCGTGATGCGTCCTTCGGTCGCGTCGTAAAAACGCGGAATCAAATTGATAATCGTGGACTTGCCCGAACCCGTCATTCCCAACAGCGCGACGATCTGACCTGATCGCGCGTCGAACGTGATGTTGTCGAGAACGCGATGACGGCGAAAGTACGCGAACGACACATTTTCGAATCGCACGCGACCTTGAACCGGCGGCAGGGGAAGCGCGTCAGGCGCGTCGCGCACTTCCGATTGCGCGTCGAGGATTTCAAAGATGCGCGTGCCGGCGGCGGACGCAATCGCAAGCGCGGGAATGATTTGACCCAGACGGCGAACGGGCTGCGCCAACTGCGCGAGATACGTCGTGAACGAAACGAGTTCGCCGAGCGTGAGGTGACCTTGCATCACGAGCGTCCCGCCGTACCAAATGATGATGACGGTGCTCAAGTTCGCGATGAAATTGATCAGCGGCTCGTTGATCGCTTGCAAGCGCGACGAGCGCACCGACAAATCGAACCACTGTGTGTTCGCGCGATCAAAGCGCGCGATCTCGGCATCTTCTTGCGCGAACGCTTTGACGACGCGCGCGCCGCGCAAGTTCTGTTCGAGCCGCGTCGTCAACACGGCGAGTTGTTGCTGCACCGCGAGCGAGAGTGGGCGCAGTCGCCGCGCCATATGAAACGCGCGATGCGCGAGGAATGGCAAGGTTGCGAGCGCGAGGAGCGCGAGGCGCGGATTCATCCAGATCAGCATCGCGGCAGAACCCAGCATCAAGACGACGCCGTCGGTCAGACGCAAGAACGCGCGTCCCGTGACAAAGCGCACGCGGTCAACGTCCTGCACCGCGCGCGACAAAATTTGTCCGGTCTCGGTGCGATCGTGGTACGAAAACGAGAGCGCGGCAAGTTTGCGGTGCATCGCGTTGCGCAAATCGTACGCGACGTTCTGCGACGCGGTTTCGCTCCAGCGTCCTTCCAGAAAGCGCAGCGCACCTTTGACGAGTGTGAGCGCCAACAGCGCGGCGACCGCGCCGAAAAGCAACGGCGTATCTTTGCCGCCGATGCCGCGATCCACAATCCAGCGAATGAACTGCGGCACCGCGAGCGCGATCGCGTTGATGCCGACGAGCGCGAGGTACGCGCCGAGCGTCGTTCGCCAGTACGGGCGCAAGTAACCAAAGGCGCGCCACAGCACGCGCAACGAGTTCGGTTCGGGCAGGGGGAGCGGCGCGGGGACGCTGGGCGTTTGCGCGCGCGTCATTCGGATCGAATTTTGCATACGCGTTCAATGTAGCACGATCCGCGGGGAGAGGCAAGTTTTGGGAAAAACAACATCGGGGCTGAGAATCACTCTCAGCCCCGATGTTTTCATACCTCCCCAATCACTTCGGCGTGCGCGGATATGGTTCTCGAAGATCCAATCCAGCGATCACGCGATAGTGTTTTGTGTTGAAAGTGTACAGATGCAACGATCTCTCTAACGCCATCGCCGCAACCAAGCAATCTGGAATCGCCAGCCCAGAAGCCAGGCGATGTTCCGCCAGCAATTCAAACGCGCGCTGGAATTCGTGCGCTTCGGGCCAAACCACGTCAAAGGTGTCCAGAAATGCGCGCGTGCGTTTGAGATCGGCTTGGTTTTGACATCCCATCAGCAACTCCATCGCCGCGATGCCAGGCACAACCATTGGTTCGTTGGAGTTGCTGTGAAGCCACGACTGCGCCGCGGTGACGCCGCGCAGACAATCCACCAAGACATCCGTATCGAGGCAAACCGTCATACCGCGCGGCTCCACGCTTCGGCGCGCAATCGGCGAGCGAATTCGACGCTATCGCCGATGTCTGTGCGATCACGCCACATTCCAAAGAATTCAGAGCGCGCCAAATCGCCGAGCGTGTGTTGGATTTTCGATGCGCGCGGCGTCACCATCACGATGATTTCTGCGACGCCTGCGGGCACATCATCGGGCAGGACGATTTGCACTTTGCGATCGGGCGGCACATCTGTAGTCAGACTCAATGTCCTAATCATGCGAACCTCCCCTTCGCGCAGATTATACCACACACTCGCACAAGCGCAACTGAAAACCATTGGAGTCAAGAGATACGTTCAATCCCGATGTCCATTTTCCAACGTCTAACTTCCAACGTCCAACTTTTATTCCTTCACCTCGCGAACCTCGTTGGTCACCATATCCGATCCTTTCGAATCTTGCAGCTTGAAATCGGCGCGATCAAAAAAAGCCCGGCTCGCGGTAGAGTCGGGCTTTTTCAACCGATTGAATCGGTTTGGGCTAGGCGGCAGGTGGTGGCGCGGTCGGCGCGGCGGGATCGGCTTTCTTCGCCGAGACGAACTTCATCATCTTGGTACCGCAGGACGCGCAAACGCCGCGGATCGCGTGCTTGCCGTTTTTGAGTACGATTTGTTCGGGATCCTTCATCGGCTTTTGCGCCTTCTCCTTCACACAGTATCCCAGGATAACTTCGTCTGCCATTCGAAATGCCTCCTTTGCTTTGGCAAAAAATTGCAACGCGTGCGCGTCGCACGTTTGTTCGACTATGATATTCTAGCACCAAACGAAAAGTTTGGCAAATGGAAAGCGTCAAACAAAATCCCTCCCGCACCAGCGAGAGGGATTTGTCTGTCTACGGTCTACTGACGACTGCTTCTGCCAACTGGTCTAGTAATCCATTCCACCAGGCGGCATCGCGGGCCCGGGTTTTTCTTTCTCCGGCATATCCGTGATCAACGCTTCCGTCGTCAGGATCATCGCCGCGATGGACGCCGCGTTTTCCAAACCACTGCGCGTCACTTTCGCCGGGTCAATGATGCCTTTTTCGACCAGGTCAATGTACGCTTCCGCCAGAACGTCAAACCCGATGTTCAGGTTGTTCTTTTCTTTTTGTTGGCGGCGCACTTCATTCACGACGACCGCGCCATCGTACCCCGCGTTCTCGGCGAGCATCCGCATCGGTTCTTCGAGCGCGCGCTTCAAAATCTGCACGCCGGTTCCAATGTCGCCGTTGCCTTCCACTTTATCGAGCGCGGAAACGACGTTCAACAACGCGACGCCGCCGCCGGGCACGATTCCTTCTTCGACTGCCGCGCGGGTTGCGCTCAGCGCGTCTTCGACGCGATGCTTTTTCTCTTTCAATTCCGTTTCGGTCGCCGCGCCGACGCGAATCACCGCAACGCCGCCCGCGAGTTTCGCGAGTCGTTCTTGCAGTTTTTCCTTGTCGTAATCGGAGGTCGTCTTGTCAATCTGCGCTTTGATCTCGTTGATGCGCCCCTTGATGTCCTTGTCCGAGCCCTTGCCGTTGACGAAGGTCGTATCATCTTTGGTCGCGATCACTTTTTCGCATTGACCCAGGTCGCTGATCTGCGTCGTTTCCAACTTGCGACCCATTTCCTCGGTGATGACGTTGCCGCCGGTGAGGATCGCCATATCGCGCAGCATTTCCTTGCGGCGATCGCCAAAGCCGGGCGCCTTGATCGCGAGGACGTTCAACAAGCCACGCAGTTTGTTCAAGACCAAAGTCGCCAGCGCTTCGCCTTCCACATCTTCCGCGACGATGACGAGTTCGCGCTTGCCCATCTGCACCAATTTTTCGAGCAGGGGCACGATGTCGGTGTGCGCGGTGATTTTCTTGTCGGTCAACAAGATGTAGACGTTTTCGAGCGTGGCTTCCATCCGCTCCGGATTCGTGACGAAATAGGGCGAAATGTAACCGCGATCGATCTGCATCCCGTCCACGTACTCGGTTTCGAACGCGAGACCGGTCTTGGATTCCTCGACCGTGATGACGCCGTCCTTGCCAACCTTGTCCATCACATCCGCCAACAAATTGCCGATTTCCATATCGGCGGCGGAAATCGCGGCGACGTTCGCAATTTCGGCTTTGCCCTTGACCGGCTTTGCCATCTTCTTGATTTCTTCGACGAGCACCGCGGTGCCTTTTTCGATGCCGCGTTTCAAGAGCATCGGGTTCGCGCCCGCGGCGACGTTCTTCAAGCCCTCGGTGACGATCGTTTGCGCGAGCACGGTGGCGGTGGTCGTGCCATCACCCGCGACGTCGTTCGTCTTGGTCGCGGCTTCTTTCAAAAGTTGCGCGCCCATATTTTCGTACGGGTTTTGCAATTCGATTTCTTTCGCGACGGTGACGCCGTCGTGCGTGACGGTCGGCGCGCCGAATTTTTTATCGAGCGCGACGTTGCGACCTTTCGGTCCGAGCGTGGTCTTGACAGCATTCGCCATCACATCCACGCCGATCTTCAAGTGTCTGCGTGCCTCTTCGGCAAACGCGAGTTGTTTAGCAGGCATAATTGATTCCTCCTGGTTGATTTCTTGTCATTGCGAGGAGCGTTTTCTGCAACGAAGCGATCTCCGAATCCCAACAAGGGGATTGCTTCACGGAGTTTACACTGAGCGAAGCGAACGTGTTCGCAATGACACAATGAATTTACTTGGTGACGACGGCGAGGATGTCTTTCTCGCTCAAGATCAAATACTTTTTGTCGTCCAATTTGATCTCACTGCCCGAGTACTTGGCGAAGACGACCTTGTCGCCGAGCGCAACTTCCATCTCGACGCGCTTTTTGCCGTCTTCATCCCAGCGACCCGGACCGATCGCGACGATCAATCCTTCTTGCGGTTTTTCCTTCGCGGTTTCGGGAAGCAAAATTCCGCTCGCGGTTTTTTCTTCCCCTTCGAGTGGCTCGATGATCACCCGATCCGCAAGTGGTCGCATTTTGAGTTTCTTTTCTGCCATAACAAAAACCTCCTTGCTGGAATTGAGATTATGATTAGCACTCGTTTTACCAGAGTGCTAGCGTGTATAATATACACCATTTTTTGAATTTGTCAAGCCCCATCAAAAACTGTTAGCCCCAAATAGAAATGTCACCTATTCCTGCCGAATAGAAATGTCACCTTGGGAACTGTGTTGTGCCGTCTCGGGACGAATACGGAAACGTCGCCACGGATGATCAGGTGGCGGAATGTACGGCTTGCGTTTCTTCGCTGGCTTGGCGGGTGTACTCACCGCGTCTAACTTCATGGTCAGTTGCTTGCTCGACACGACTTGAGCTTGGCGTGGCGCAGGGCGATACACGATGTAGTCCAAAGGCTTGCCTTTGTATTCAATCGCAATCTCACCCTGGCGATTCTCACACACGGTCACGCGCGCGTGGCGCAAGGTATACCCAGGTCGCTTCGATTGAATTTGGTAGATCGCGTTTTCGTATTGCACGGTGAGGTTCTTGGATAATACACGCGGCTCTTGAATTGTCAAGATGCGCGCCAAGTCGTCTTGCGGTAACAAGGGACGATGCGCATCTTCGGGCTGGCGCGGCAGGACGGCGAAGCGCGCGTTAAAGTCCGCGATGAATTCAGG
>VGOB01000117.1 GCA_016865935.1 Chloroflexota bacterium
GATTTGCCTCGGGCTTCCTTCAGACCTTGCCTCGCGGCAACGCCCTTGCCTCTGGCTAATGGTTAGTGCCATCAACCCCCATAAAGGACTTGCACCTTCAAGTCAACGCCCGTGCTGGGCGTACAAAGCGCGGGGCGGGATGTTCTCCCGCCCCTTTTTCTATCTCTTCTTCGGTCGCTTGCTTTCGCGTTTTTGCAGTTCCATCGCGATGGCAGAGCCCAGAAATATTCCCGGCACACCTCCGGCAATCGTACCAAAGTTCACCGCGTCCAGTATGCCGGCGAACAACGGATAAAACAGCGCGCCGCCAAAACCGATGATCCACGCGAACAACAGCGCAATCGCGAAACTGAAACGCGGTTGAAAACTCTTCTGCGGATCCGCGTCTCCAAACGCGAGTCCGAGGATGCCCCACGCGAGCAGCGAGAGCGCGCCGCCGACGAGCGCGCCGCCGATGCCCGGCGGAATGTCCAGCGTCACGCGCGCCGCGTTGAACGCAAGACCGACCAGCGCGCCGATGAACGCGCCGATAAACAGCCCACCGCCCAAACCGATCAGCGGCGCGAGCACGAATTTGCGCGCGAGCAGAAACGCGCTGATCGCACAAAAGACGCTCCCGACGATCAGTCCCACCGCCTGGCTGACGATCCACATCCAGAATCCGGTGGACGAAATGAACGAGCCCATCAGCGCGCCAAAGAGTGTAAACCCGATCATCGTGCGAAGATTCGATTGAGTCATTGTTTCACTAATCCTCGTAACACCGTTTGCAAAATCCCGCCGTTCTTGTAATAGTCCACATCAACCGGCGTGTCCAGCCGCGCGAGCACTTGAAAACCCAATCGCTTGCCCTGCTCATTCGTCGCAACCACCGTAAGTTCTTGACGCGGCTGAATGTCGTCCGAGATGCCGAGAATGTCGAGCGTCTCGCGCCCGGTCAAGCCGAGCGTCTGCGCGTTTTCGCCGGGCTTGAACTGCAACGGGAGAATGCCCATCCCGACCAGGTTCGCGCGATGAATCCGCTCGAACGAAACCGCGATCGCAGCTTTGACGCCAAGCAACATTGGACCCTTCGCCGCCCAATCGCGCGACGAGCCGGTGCCGTACTCTTTGCCCGCGATCACGATCAGCGGCACGCCTTCCGCCTTGTATTTCATCGCCGCGTCGTAGATTGACATTTCCTCCGGTTGATCGCTGATCGCTGACCGCTGACCGAAATATAGCGTGTTGCCGCCTTCTTCGCCGCCGAGCATCAGATTTTTGATCCGAATGTTGGCGAACGTGCCGCGCATCAAAACCTCGTGGTTGCCGCGCCGCGTACCGTACTGATTGAAATCCTCCGGCTTGACGCCGCGCTCGATCAAGTATTTGCCCGCCGGAGAATTTTTCGCGATGCCGCCCGCCGGAGAAATGTGATCGGTCGTGATGCCATCGCCGAAAACACCCAAGACGCGCGCGCCGCGAATCTCCGACAAATCTCCAATCTCCAGTCTCAAATCTCCAAAGAACGGCGGATTTTGAATGTACGTAGATTGCGTGTCCCACGCGAACGCATCGCCGCCGCTCACGGGAATCGCGTTCCACATCGGATTGCCGTCGAACACGTTGGCGTACACGCGCGCGAACATTTCCGGATCGAGTGACGCGGCAAGCGTGTCCGCGATTTCTTTTTGCGAGGGCAAAACATCGCGCAAGAAGACCGGCGCGCCGTCTTTGCCGATCCCAAGCGGATCGGCTTCGAGATTGATGTCAGTTGTGCCTGCCAGCGCGAACGCGACGACGAGCGGCGGCGACGCGAGGAAATTCGCTTTGACTTGCTGATGCACGCGCCCTTCGAAATTGCGGTTGCCGGAAATCACCGCCGCGACGACAAGATTGTTTTCGTTGATCGCTTTGGAAACTGGATCAGGCAGGGGACCCGAATTGCCAATGCAAACGGTGCAACCGTAACCCGTCAGATAGAAACCGAGTTTCTGCAAGTATGGCGTTAGTCCGGCTTTGTCCAAATATTCGGTCACCACTTTTGAGCCAGGCGCGAGCGAAGTCTTGACGTGCGTCTTGACCGTCAACCCTTTTTCGACCGCTTTTTTCGCGAGCAGCCCCGCGCCGATCAACACGGAGGGATTGCTCGTGTTGGTGCAGGAGGTGATCGCGGCGAGAACCACATCGCCGTGGCGAATGGCTGATGGCTGATGGCTGATGGCTTGCTCGGAAAGACCATAACCACCTTGAATCACCGGCGCAACCAAAGTTTCGCGCAAACGCGTCTTGAGATCGCGCAGCGCGACGCGTTGTTCCGGTTTCTTGGGACCGGCAAGACTGGGTTCGACGGTTGCAAGATCGAGCGCGAGCGTGTCGCTGAAAATCGGGTCGGGTGTAGCATCCGTGCGAAAGACACCTTGCTCTTTGGCATAGCGCTCGAGCAGATCGGCGGATTTGCCGCGTCCGGTTTGTCGGAGGTAACGCAACGTTTCGGCATCCGTCGGGAAAAAGCCCATCGTCGCGCCATAGTCCGGCGCCATATTCGCAATCGTCGCGCGATCCGGCAGCGACATTGACGACAAGCCCGCGCCGTAGAATTCGACGATTTTATCAACGACGCCTTTCTTCCGAAGCATCTGCGTCACGGTCAACACGAGATCGGTCGCGGTCACACCATCGCGCAGCGCGCCGGTCAATTTGAAACCGACGACCTGGGGCGTGACGATGTAGAGCGGCTGCCCCAGCATCACCGCTTCCGCTTCGATGCCGCCGACGCCCCACCCCAACACGCCGAGTCCATTCACCATCGTCGTATGCGAATCGGTGCCGACGAGTGTATCGAAGAACAGTTCATTGTCGCGCGCGGTCACGCCTTGCGACAAAAACTCCAGATTGACTTGGTGGCAAATGCCGGTCGCCGGAGGCACGACGCGCAAATTCTGGAATGCCTGCGCGCCCCAGCGCAAAAATTCGTACCGCTCGCGATTGCGCTCAAATTCAAGTTGCGCGTTTTTCTGCCACGCGTCCGCACTCCCAAAGAAATCCACCAACACCGAATGATCGATCACCAAATCCACCGGCACGAGCGGATTGATCCGGCGCGCGTCTTTGCCCAAGCGTTTGACCGCGTCGCGCATCGCGGCGAGATCGACGACGCCGGGCACGCCGGTCATATCTTGCATCAAAACGCGCGCCGGCATAAACGGCAACGCGTTAGGATCGGGCGCGGCGGCGTTCCACGCGGCAAGTCGTTTCACGTCATCGGCAGTGACGAGATAGCCATCTTCGTTTCGCAACAGCGCTTCGAGCAGAATGCGAATCGAAAACGGGAGTTGATCCAGATGCGGCGCGACGCCGGTCTGTCCCAGTTGATCGAGCCGATAGATTGTATGATCGCCAAGTTGCGCGCGCGCGCCGAATGTATTTTGTTTGTGTAGCATCGTTTCCCCCACGGCGACTGTCGCCGGTAGACCGCCGACCGCCTCATTCGTTTATTCGTTCGAGATTCGTTGACACTGACGCGCGATCCGTTCGTGTCCTGCGTAATCAATCAGATCGTACAATTCTTGACGCGTCAACATCCGCGGCAACATTTTTTCCAACGTGCCGGTCTCGCACAGAGCCGCGTACCCTTCCGCCATCGCGCGTGCCGCCAAACGCAGACTGGACACGGGATAGATGACCAGATTATAACCAAGCGACCGAAACTCGGCAAGCGTCAGTGGCGGCGTCTTGCCGAACTCGGTCATATTCGCAAGCAACGGCAAATCGAGCGCGCGGCGAAATGCGGCAAACTCGTCCGCGCACTGCAATCCTTCCGGGAAAATAATGTCCGCACCGTTTTCCGCGTACACGCGCGCGCGCGCGATGGCATCATCCAGGTTCGACACGCCGCGCGCATCCGTACGCGCGATGACAAGCACATCGCGCCGCGCGAACTTGATCGCGTTCAGCCGATTCACCATCTCGTCAATCGAAATGAGATGCTTGCCTTCCAGGTGTCCGCAGCGTTTGGGCATTTCCTGATCTTCGATCTGCACTGCCGCCGCGCCAACCTCTTCCAACTCGCGGATCAAGCGGACGATGTTCAACGTCTCGCCATAGCCAGTGTCAATGTCCACAATCAACGGCAACGGCGACGCGCGAACGATCACGCGTGCGGCGGCGACCAACTCGTCCGGCGTCAGCACGCCCAGATCGGGCAAGCCCAAACTCGCGGAGAGCGCGGCGCCGGAAAGATACAGCGCGTCGAAACCGGCGCGCTGCGCGAGCAACGCGGAAAGTGGGTTGTAGACGCCGGGCACAGCGACTGTCTTTTCGCGCGCCAACAATTCGCGCAGACGCGCCGCACCGGAGTTTTGTCTGCCGGAAAGTAACCAAGCCATCGTCAATTCACCAAACACAGCGGCAACAACGTGCCTGCGTCCGCGCACGCGTCGAGCGACCAGACCGCAGCGCGTAGCGCGCGCGCTTTTTCTGGCGGCAATCGTCCTGCGGCGTTCGCTTCAAACTTGGCGATCACGTCGTCGTCCGTCATCGGATTGCGCGCGTGCCCGCGCGGATAGCGCACCGTTTGCGACAACGCGCGACCATCTTTCAGTGTGACCGTGATCGTGTTCGGTATTCCGTCCGGATAACCGGCGGTCAATTCCGCTTTTTCCGCGAGCGTCGTATGCTTTGCCAGAAATTCTTGCGTGCGCGGCGAACGAATCCGCGCGCGATCAAACGATTGTTGTGTAATCGCGCCATCTTCCAGCGCGACGATGGTGATGTATTGAATCGAATGATCGGCGGTCTCGCGCGTTTTGGGCTGCCACTTTTCCGGATCTTTGGCGATGATCTCGTAACTCGCTTTGAACGTGTCAATATGCACCGCCGCGATTTCCGCGCCGCGCATCTCGCGATAAATTTCGAGCGCGGCGTCCACCGCGCTCTGCGCGTGATACTCGACCGGATATTTTTTGATGTACGTGTCGAGGATGCGGCGCGGCGCGCGCTTGTTTTCGAGCGACGCGAGTTTGGCGCGGTCGAACGGCGCGCGCGTGAGGAGTTCGCAAAAACCCATCTCGCCTTCAAACGGCTGGAACGGTCCGGTCATTCCTTTTTCCGCAAGAAGCGCGGCGAAGATCGCGTTCCGACTGGAGTTCGCCGCCGCCGCGCCTTTCCACATCGAGAGTTCGCCCGCGCGCGTTTGGCGCATCGCCGCGTGCGGCACAGTGGCGATGGCAAGCGCGTGTTCAGTTTGCGCGCGATTCAAGCCGAGCAGTTTGGCCGCGCCTGCCGCGACCATAATCGCGATATAGTTGACGTGATCCCATTTGTGTTTGCGCAAACTCGCCGCGTCGCACAAGTTCACGCCGATTTCGTACGCGAGCGCAATCGCCGTGACGAGCGCGCGACCGGAGCAATGCCGCGTCTCCGCGAGCGCGAGCAGCGCGGGGATCGCGTCGGAGGGATGCAGTGGTTCGAGCGCGAGGTACGTGTCGTTGTAATCGAGATAACGCACGAGCGCGCCGTTTGCAAACGCAGCGAGGTCAGGCATGGTGCGCTGAGTCGTTCCAAAGATCGTCGCCCCGTTTGGAATCGGCGCGTCGCACGCGAGCGCGCGCGCGGCGTGTCCCGTATCGCTATCGAACGCGGCAAACGCGACGCCGCAGGAGTCGAGAATCCGCCGTTTGACTTCGCGCACCACTTCCGGCGCGAGCGCGCGGTCGTCAATCGCCGCGACGTAATCGGCAAAAAGCCGGGAAATGTTATCACTCATCGTGTCACTCAAAATCGATCCGCGAATCAATTCTGCGCGGAGAGGCGCGCGGTTCGCGGATCGAAAATCACGCGGGTGCGCCGCGCCCAAACCATCGGCGCAGTCCAACCCCGATATACTTCCAGTACGGATTCGTGATCGAAACGATTGCGAGGAGGAGGAAGAACAGCGAGAACGGGCGCGTGACGAAGATCGCGTAACTCCCGTCGGAAATCAACAGCGATTGGCGCATCGCTTGTTCCATCAAGTCGCCGAGCACCATTCCCAGGATGATCGGCGCGGCGGGAATGTCCAGGCGGCGCAAGAGATAGCCCAGGATGCCAAAGACGAGCAGCAGGAACAAGTCCTGGGTACTGTTGTTCATCGTGTAAACGCCGAGGAACGAAAAGAGAATGATGAACAGCACGAGCAAGTACAGCGGAATGTCCAAAATCTTGACCCACATTCCAACGAGCGGCAGATTCAAGACGAGCAACATCGCGTTGCCGATGTACATACTCGCGATCAAACCCCAGACGAATTGCGGCTGTTGCTGGAACAAGAGCGGACCCGGCTGCAAACCCAGCATCAGCAACGCGCCGAGCATAATCGCGGTGGTGCCGGAGCCGGGAATGCCGAGACACAACAAGTGAATCAGCGCGCCACCGGCGGCGGCGTTGTTCGCGGCTTCGGGCGCCGCCACGCCTTCGATCGCGCCTGTGCCCAATTCGGCTTTGTGCTTTGCCATTTTCTTTTCAATGCCGTACGAAAAGAAACTGGCGACGGCGGCGCCTGCGCCCGCGATGCCGCCGACGAAAAATCCGGAGAGCGTGCCGCGAATGAAGGCCGGGGTCGCGCGGCGCCAATCCTCGCGCGTGAGCCACAGACCGCCTTTGATCGCCAGGCGTTCCTGGATCGCTTGACGCAGATCCGCCAGATTCACCAGCACCTCGGAGAGCGCGAACAGACCGATCGCGACGACGAGGAATTCCAAGCCATCCAACAATTCGGGATTGCCGAAGGTGTAGCGCGGCACGCCGCTTTGCAAATCAATCCCAATCGTCGCGATCGCCAAACCGATCGTCGTCGCGAGCAACGCTTTGACGAGCGAACGCCCCGCCAAACTGGTGACGACGGTCAAGCCCGCGAGCATCAGCGTAAAGTATTCCGGCGGACCAAAATTCAGCGCGAACGCGGCGACCGCGGGACCGATCAGCATCAAGACCAGCGTGGCAAACGTTCCCGCGATGAACGAGCCAATCGCCGCCGCCGCGAGCGCAGGTCCGGCGCGTCCTTGCTTCGCCATCTGATAACCGTCGAAGCAAGTTACCACTGACGACGATTCGCCCGGCGTGTTGACCAGAATCGAAGTCGTCGAGCCGCCGTACATCGCGCCGTAGTAAATGCCCGCCATCAAAATGATCGCGGAGGTGGGCGGCAAGCCAAAGGTGATCGGAATCAGCAGCGCGATGCCGGTCATTGGACCGATGCCGGGCAACACGCCGATCACAGTGCCGAGAAAAACGCCGAGGAGCGCGTAGAACAAATTGATCGGCGTGAGCGCGACGCTAAACCCCAGCGCGAGATTATCGAAAAACCACATCGCGTTCCTCCTTTACAAACCCAACCACCGCAGTGGTCCAGCCGGCAGTTGCACGCGCAACACCAGCGAGAAGGTGAAATAAAAGCCGAAACTCGCAACCGCCGCGATGAGCGTGTCGCGCTTCCAGTGCCGGCGATCTAAAATCGCGGCGCCCGTGACGAACATCAAGAACGTCGCAATCGGGTAGCCGAGCGGTTCGAACAAAAAGACGTACACCAACATCACGCCCAGCATCAACGCGATCGTCTTCCACTCGATGTGCGTTCCCACCTTGTCTTCCGCGCCGATGATCGCCGCGCGCGTTTCATCTTCGCGCCCGAGCCCGCGAAACGATTGGAGGACGTACACGCCGGACAGGATCAGCATCAACACGCCAATCGCTTTGGGGAACGCATCCGGTCCGAGGATTTGGAGGACGCTGGGCTGGGCAATCGTCGTGAACGCCAGCGCAAAATATGTCAGCGCAAAGAGACAGAATACGACGCTGGCAATGCGATTTTCTTTCATACATCCCTCCCACGTAGGGGCGACGTCACGTCGCCCCTACCAACGCACGCCTACTTGATGAACCCCGTTGCGGTCATCAATTCCTTGTAGGACACTTCCTCTTCCGTCAGGAACTTGGCAAACGCATCCGCATCCGCGTACGCGTCCACCCATTGCAACTTTTCGAGCGACTCTTTCCACGTCTTGGTGCCCGCCATCTTCTTCAACGTCTCGCCCCACCATTTCTTCGCGTCTGCCGACATACCGGGGGGACCAAAGATGCCGCGCCACACTTCGTACGTGACGTTAAAGCCCGCCTCTTTCCAGGTGGGCACATCTTTCAGCGCGCCGCCGCGCCGTTCGGCGGATGAGACGCCCAGCACGCGCACGGTCTTGGCTTCCAACTGCGCGATGGATTCGCCCGCGCCCGTGGACATACAAGTCACGTTGCCGCCCAAGAGCGCCGAGATGCCGGAGCCAACGTCGTTGAACGCGATGTACACCATCTTGCCCGGTTCAACCCCCGCGGCTTTGGCAAGTTTGGCGACCGAGAGATGATCCATACTGCCGGGCGAAGACGCGCCGGCGATCTTCACCGAGCCCGGATCTTTTTTCAACGCCGCGATCAAATCGCCCAGTGTTTTGTACGGCGAATCGGCTTTGACCATAATCACCTGATAGTCGGTGATCAGTTTAGCCAGCGGCGTCAATTCCTTGTAATTGTTCTCGAACGTCTTGTTGAGCGTGTTGATGATGAGCGGCGGCGAATAGACGACGAGTTCGTAATCGTCACCCTTCTTGGTGAAGATGTACGCCAACCCCACGCCGCCACCGCCACCCACTTTGTTGACGACGGTGACCGGCTGGGGATACAGTTTTTCCACTTCCAGCGAACGCTGCACCGTGCGCGCGAGCGTGTCCCAGCCGCCACCGGCGCCAGCCGGCGCGACGATTTCCAGGGCTTTGCTTGGATAACCACCGCCCGTCGCGCATGCGGTCACACCGATCGCGATGAGCGCGAACAACGCGATCCACACGATTCTTTTGTCGAACATTTCGATCCTCCTTCACGATTTGCAAATTCGATAGCCGATCAATTTCTCCCACCGATCGTTGCGAACCGATCACCTCCCTTCCCGCGCGCGCTCACACGTATTGCCGCGCGTGCGCCCACGAATGTTCGATGTGTTCCGCCATCGCGCGCGCGGCGCGCTCTTCATCACGCGCCGCCAGTGCGGCAAAAATCTGGCGATGTTCCCGGACTGCCGCCGCGGTGCGCGTGCTGTGCTGAATATTCAAACTGCGAAAGCGTTGGATTTCTTCGCCGACCGCCGCCACCAGACTCGCCAAACGCCGATTGCCGGCAGTCTCCGCCAGCGCGCGATGAAAGCGCACACTTTCGGCGGCAACCTGCACTTGATCGTGCGCGGCGAGCGCGGCGGACATTCGTTGGAGAATCTCTTGTAGGGGCTGACGATGTTTGGGGGTAAAATTGCGCGCGGCGAGCCGCGCGACGAGAACTTCCAGATGCTGGCGCACCTGATACAATTCTTCGACCTGGAGCGGATCAAGGGCTTGCACGACGACGCCCTGGCGATTGACGGCGACCAAGCGTTCTTGTTCGAGGCGGCGAAACGCTTCCCGCACCGGACTGCGCGACAAACCCATCTTTGCCGCGATTTCCCGTTCGATGAGACGTTCGCCGGGTTTGAATTGCCCCGTGAGGATGACGCGCCGCAAGACGAGGTACGCCTCGTCGCGCAGCGGACGACGCGCGGAGAGATCGATTTCCAGTTGGAGACCTGGAGCGAGCGTCATTGCCAATGTTCCTCCCTTTTGGTATACCGTATACCGTACACCAGCATACCACAAAACCCCGCGCGCGTCAACGCCCGCAAGTCAAAATTCGGTCCAAGTTTGGCAAATCGCCTAATCTCGGTTAGAATGGTCCTTGCCTGACTATGACACCCGACACGACGCGCGCGCCCCATTCCGCTAGCCCGCTCTGGACGATCTTCCCGCTCGGCTTCGCCACCGCGCTTTCGCTGATGGGCGACGTGACGCTGTACACGGTCCTTCCCACCCGCTTTGCCGACGCCGGCATCGCGCTCGGCATCGTCGGCGTGATCTTGAGCATCAACCGGCTGATCCGCTTGATCACGAACAATGCGATCGGCTGGTTCTTCGACCGCCTGCCGAATCGCCGCGCGATTTTTCTCGGCTCGCTCGCGCTCGGCGTTGTCACGACGACGATGTACGCGACGAGCACCGACCTGCCGCCGCTACTCCTCGCGCGCCTGCTGTGGGGACTGGCGTGGTCGGGCATTTGGGTCGGCGGCAACGCGCTCGTGTTGGAAATGGCGCCCGAAACAGAGCGCGGACACTGGGTCGGCATTTTTCAAATGTGGTTCTTTTTTGGATCCGCCATCGCGTCGTTTCTGGGCGGCGGACTAACCGACGCGGTCGGTTATCGCGGCGCGTTGTGGATCGGCGCGGGCATTTCGGCGTTGGGCGCGCTCGTCGCCTTGATCGCGCTGTGGTGGCGGCGCGCGGAACATCGTCCAAGGATCGCATTGGCGCGCGCGCGTGGTTCACTCTGGGCAAGCGTCCGCGCGATTTCTCCGGCGATGTGGGCGGCAGTCGCGTCGCAGGGCGTGAATCGGCTGGCGGCGGCGGGGATCGTTTCGGCGACGCTGGGTTTGATCGTGCAACAAACGTTTGGCGCGGGCTTGCAACTGGGCGCGTTCCAAATCGGCATCGCGAGTCTGAGCGGCGCGCTGCTCGGTTCGCGCACGCTGATCAGTTTGGTCGGCGCGCCGATTGCCGGACGAATGTCGGATCGCGCCGGCGGACGTTGGAAGTTGCTCGTCCTCAGTTTACTCGTCGGCGGAATCGGCACCGCGTTGTTGCCCGCATCACACCTGGGCGTCTTGGTTTTTGCGACGATCGTTTCCGCGCTCGCGTATGGCGCGACGCAGGCGCTCTCCACCGCGCTCGTCGGCGATTTGTCGAACAAGCACGAGTACGGAATGAATCTGGGCTTTTACAACACCTCCGGCGATCTCGGCAGTGCGATCGGTCCGCTCGTCGCGTACGCGTTCTTGCCGATCACCGGCTTGCCTGCGATCTACATCGGTTGTGGCGCGGTGATGCTGGCGATGGCGGCGTGGGCATTGAAATTCCATCGTCACGCGGAACGTGAGATGTGATGCGTGATGCGTGAAACGTGAGGCGTGAAAAAAGGAGAATGACAATGGCGCAATCCGAATCGGTTCCCAACGAGATGCGCGCGACGTACGACGCGATTGTCGCGCTCACGGACAAGGTGTGCAAGGAGCATTTGAACGACGAGTACGCGGCGATGTGTCGCCAACTCGCCGCCGCGCTCGCGCGCAAACGTCCGTCACCGCTGGCGCGCGGCAAAACGGACGTGTGGGCGTGCGGGATCGCGTACACAATCGGGATGGTCAACTTTCTGTTCGACAAAACGCAAAAGCCGCACATCCGCGCGGATGAATTGTGCAAGGCGTTCGGCGTCAGTCAGAGCACCGGCGGCAACAAATCGCAGTTGATCCGCAAAATGTTCGACATAATGCAACTGGATCCGCGCTGGACGCTGCCGAGTAGGATGGACAGGAATCCGCTCGCGTGGATGATTTCGGTCAACGGCTTGATGATGGATGCGCGTTACGCGCCGCGCGAGGTGCAGGAGATCGCGTTTCGCAAGGGATTGATTCCGTACATTCCGGGGGAACGACCAAGGGGTTAAAATTATGCCTGTGCCAAATCGCAATGAAATCAAACCCGGTCTGCGCGTGCAGATCGTCCAAAAGCAAGATCAGCGCACGGGCGCGCTGACCGAAGGGATCGTCGCGCGCATTCTGACGAGCAGTCCCAAGCATCCGCACGGAATCAAAGTGATGCTGGAAGATGGCAAGGTCGGGCGCGTGCAGAAAATTCTGGAACAATGAATCGCTCCATTGCCTATTTCATTTCTCCGCACGGTTTCGGGCACGCCGCGCGCGCCGCCGCGACGATGAACGCGCTTGCCGCGCAAGACCCGGCGCTCCATTTTGAAATTTTCACGCGCGTGCCGCGCTGGTTCTTCGCGGATTCCTTGCGCGCGCCGTTCACGTACCACTCCTGCCTCACCGATGTCGGTCTGGCGCAAGCAGACGCGCTGAACGAAAATATTCCGCAAACGCTCAAACGCCTGCGCGAATTTTTCCCGCTCGACCAATCGCTAATCTCCAATCTCGCGCAACGCGTCACGCGCTTGAAATGCCGCGCCGTGATCTGCGACATCGCGCCGCTGGGGATCGCGGTGGCGCGCGCGGCGAACGTTCCATCCATCCTGATCGAAAATTTCACCTGGGATTGGATTTACGCCGGGTACACGCGTGACGACGCGCGCTTTCAAAAATTTGTCGCGTATCTGCGCGGCGTTTTCCGCGCCGCCGATTATCACATCCAAACCGAGCCGGTCTGCGCGCCGCGCGCGTGCGATCGGGTCGCGTGTCCGGTTGCACGCGAGCCGCGCACCTCCGCGCGAGAAATTCGCGCGCAATTGGGAATTCCGGCACGCGCGCGCGTCGTCCTGATCACGATGGGCGGGACGCCAAGCGCGCAAGAGCACGCGTCCCTGGTTCGACTGACGCAGATGGCGCGCGCGCATTTCGTCGTGCCCGGCAATCATCGTCGCGCAGAAAAGCGCGACAACTTGCTTTTGTTGCCGCAGCGTTCCGCGTTCTATCATCCCGATTTGGTACACGCGAGCGACGCGGTGATCGGCAAAGCCGGATACAGCACCGTCGCCGAAGCGTACCGCGCGGGCATTCCGTTCGGCTACATCGCGCGCGCCAAATTTCGCGAGGCGAAAACGCTGGCGCGCTTTATCGAAAGCGAAATGGGCGGGTTTGAAATTTCCGCCGCCGCTTTCGAGAGCGGGCATTGGCTCGCGCGCTTGGACGACCTGCTTGCGATGCCGCGGCGCGCGCGCCGCGATCCGAATGGCGCGACGCAAATTGCCGAATTCATCCTGACCGCTTGACCCAGATTGAATATTGCGTATGATATGTTCGACAATCCTCAGGAGGTAAACCGATGAATCGCTTTGCAGGACTCGTCCTTGTATTGATCGTTCTCGCCGCGTGCAGTTCCCCCACACCCGCGCCGACCGCGACCAAGCCGCCCGCGCCCACGCTGCCCCCTGCCACGCTCGCACCCGTTCCAACCGCAACCAGCGCGCCCAAACCGACGAACACCGTCGCGCCCACCGCAATCCCAACGACCGCGCCAACCGCGATGCGCCCAATCGTTCCAACGGTTGCGCCGACATTCACGCCAACCGTCGTGCAGTACACGTACACGGTGAACGAAGAACAGTTCAGCGCGATCGCGAACGACGTGTTGTCGCCCGGCGTGGTGATGTACGCGGACAATGCGCGCGTGAAATTGCAGGACGGAAAAATCGCGATCACCGCCGACTATTTCCCGATCAACATCAAGCCGACGATTGCGAGTATCGCGCTGACTGCGAGCGCGAGCAATTGCGCGCTCAAGTTGTCCGTCGTCGGCGCGACGTTTGGCTATGCATCGCTCACCGAAGCGCAAAAATCGTGGATCCGTCAGGCGACCGAACGACTGTTGCTCTACCGCATCGGACAAGCGCGCGCGATCACGTGCATTGACACGGTTTCGATTTCCGGCGGCGTGATGACGATCAAGTATCGCTAGCGCGCGTTCACAATGACCGGCGTCACCGTCACGCCGTTACGCCGCGCACTATCGGCAAACGATCGGCGGCGGTATAATCGGAACAAAAGTTGAAGGAGGCAAATTTATGCATCGTTCGATTCTTCTCGGCACGCTCATTTTTCTCGTCGCGTGTTCCGCGCCGAGTCTGCCATTCGCGCAACCTTCGCCCACGCCGACCAAGCCGCAGGTGATCGTCATCGCGCCGGTCAGCGGCACATCGTTCGCGCTCGGCGCGGATGTGATCGTCCAATCGGTTTCATCCGACGCGACCGGAATCGTGCGCGTCGATTTGCTCGTAGACGGTCAAGTCGTCCGGAGCGATACGACTCCCGGCGGCGCGAGTCAGCCGCAATTCCAAATCGCGCAAACCTGGAAAGGAACGAGCCCCGGCACGCGCATCCTGATCGTCCGCGCGACGAATCCAGCCGGAGCGATTGGCGAAACCGCGTTCACGATCACGATCAACGAACCGCCCAAGCCGACGAACACGCCGGTCATTCCCACTGCCGCGCCGCCCAAGCCGTCCGCGCCGACCAAATCAGCCGCGCCAACAACTGCACCGGGCGGATCGCAACGCACGCTCACGCTGACTGAAGCGCAAGTCAACGCGATCATCAACGCGGCGATTGCCTCCGGGCAGATCGAGTACGTGAGCAACGCGAGCGTGTCCCTGCAAAACGGGCAGATCACGATCACCGCGAGTTACGCGCCGCCCGGACTCAAACCGATCAGCGGCAAGATCGTGCTGACGGTGAGCGCGAGCAATTGCGCGCTGCGCGTCACGGTCGTTCAAGCGACGCTGGGCGTGTTCGTCTTGAACGACGCGCAAAAAGCCGCGCTCGGGCAATCGATCGAGCAAGCGCTGAAAAACCAAATGCCGCAACAATCGTACTGCGTGGATTCGGTCACGATTGCAAACGGCGTGATGACGATCAAATATCATTAACGCGTAGGGGCGAAGCATTTTTCCGAACTACGAAAAATGCTTCGCCCCTACTTGTCTACCGATTCTCCTCGTGGTAAAATGTTGCCACGAAAATTTGTTCGCAGAGAAAAACAATGTCAACTGATGCGCCCGTCTTTTGCGTCAATCATCCCAAAACAGAAACGTTGTTGCGTTGTAACAAATGCGGCAAGCCCGTGTGTATCAAATGCGTCGAACGCACGCCGGTCGGTTATCGCTGCAAAGATTGTTTGAGGGTGCAACAAGCTGGATACTATACCGCCACGCCGCGCGATTACGCGCTCATCGCGCTGATCGGAACGATTGCTTCGATCATCGCGGGCGGGATCGCCGCGGCGCTGGGCGGCTTGTGGCTGATTATGATTTTTTACGCGCCCGCCGCGGGCGGCATCATCGCGGAAATCATTCGCCGCGCGATTCAAAAACGGCGCGGCAAGTACATCGCGCTCGTCGCGTGCGCGACGCTAGTTGTCGGCGGATTCATCGGCGCGAGCGCGCTGCCGATCCTTTTCGCGTTGGGCGCGCGTCGTATCGAATAGACTTTATCGGAAATAGTGTATACTACGGGGCATGATAACTTATGCCACTTTGAAAAAGAACCCCCGCCGATTTCTCAGCATGACGAGCCTGACCGTCCCCGAGTTTGAGGCCTTGCTTCCTACCT
>VGOB01000118.1 GCA_016865935.1 Chloroflexota bacterium
AATTCACCTACAAGGTTCAAAAATGGGCGTGCAAGAGAGAGCAACGTGTAGCAACGTATAGCAACGTGTAGCAGAAATCGGTGCATTAGGAACCGCTTGTAGGCGAGTTTTGCGGTAACTGAAAAAAGAGACACCAGGTTTCTCGAAGAAACCTGGTGTCTCAGTACATCACAGATTGTCATTCTGAGGCGCGCTTTTTGCGCCGAACGCTTTGCGTCCCGCAATTTGCAATTAGCGAGATGCTTCGCTTCGCTCAGCATGACAAAATTGTGATCTACTGTGTCTGCTTTCATCGCGTCAATTCGACGACGAGCAAATCGAGCGCGAGCATCGGCTCGCTCCGTCCGGTTTTGATCGCGATATCGGCGTCCAATAATTTCTGATAAATCGCTTCGAGTTGGGGCAAAGAAAAATTGCGCGATTGCTCCGCCGTTTTCTTCGCGACGAACGGGTGCATTTTCAATTGCGCGGCGGCTTGATCGAGCGGCTTGCCACGCTCGGCGAGATCGCGCAACTGGATGAGCATCCGAAACTGCCGCGTGATCATCGCCAGCAAATAAATCGGCGCGGCGTTGTGCGAAAGTTGATCGTGCAGCAGGCGCATCGCCTTGTCAGTCTCGCGCCGACCGATTGCGTCCACCAGATCGAAAACGCTGGACTCGGTGACGGACGCGACCACCGCGCGCACGTCTTGTCCGCGAATCGGTTGGTTGGCGCGGTACGTCAACAGTTTTTCGATCTCGTTATCGAGCAGGCGCAAATCGTTGCCGATGTGCGCGACAAGTTCGTTCACCGCGTCCGGCTCAATCGCGCCGCCTTTTTGCTTGACGTGTTCCGCGATCCATTTGGGCAACGACCTGAGATCGGGCGCGGAAAATTCTTTGACGTGCGCGCGCGTGTCCGTCGCGGCGTGCTTGATGATCGGATTGTTCTTCGCCAGTGTTTTCGCTTCGACGAAAACCAGGCGCGTCGTTTCCGGCAGGCGCGGCAAGTACGCCGCCAGTCCTTTCGCGAGATCGGGATTCGCCTCCTCCTCGATTGACTCGCCCGACGCGTCCTCCCCTTTTTTGCGGCGCGGATCGAAACGCGCCAACATTCCTTCGACGATGACCAGGCGTTTGTCGCTCAGAAACGCCACTGCGTCGCAGGCGTGCATCAACTCGCCCAGCGCGAGTTTGCGCCCGTCGAAGTGCGCGGTGTTCAACTCGGCGAATTGCGGATCGCCCATTTGCGCGCGAAACTTTTGCACCTGCTCCGCGCGCGAAAACTCGTCCTCACCGTGAAAAATGTAATACATCACGCCCACGCGATATCAACGTGCTGAACTTTGATCTGCCCCATTTGCGCTGCGCGGATCCCGGCGATGCGCGCGCCGCGCGCGTCCGGCGACGTGGTGACGCGTTCCTGGAATTTCGCGCCGAGCGGTTGCGCGACGAACGCGGCAAGCGTCGTCGCCAGAATCACGTTCGGAATTTTATCCACGTGCGGCTTGCGTCCCATCGCCAGAATCGCCGCGAGCGCGGTCAACAATCCGGCGATCACCAGGTTCGTCCCGCAGCGCGGATGAATCGCCAGCGCGCGTTCGCCGTTCTGCAACCGCGCGAGCGCGCGCCGCGCCGCGTCTTCCAATTCCGCGCGCTCGACTTCGCCATAAATAAAAAATCCGGTCGTGTCGGAACGCCCGACGATTCGCAACTGCGAATTGCGTTCGCTCAACAACGTCACCGTCGCGTGTTCGATGGCGTGATGCCGCCGCACGCGCGCGATGGGTTCAGTTTCTAGAATATTCATCATTTCCCCTTGATCGATGCACAATGGTCAATTACCAATTATCAATGTTAATTGACATTTGTCAATTGTGCATTGTACACGGCGAGCGTTTCTGCCGCGCAGCGCGTCCACGAAAATTGCCGCGCTTGCGCGATGCCGCGCGCGCGCATGGCGACGCGCCGCGCGTCGTCGGTCAACACCGCGCGGATCGCGTCCGCCCACGCGTCTGCGTCGTCCGGCGGCAACCGTATTGCCGCATCACCGACGACTTCGGGCAATGACGACGCGTTCGCGCATATCACCGGCGTACCGCACGCCATCGCCTCCAAGGGCGGCAAACCGAATCCCTCGTACACCGCTGGAAACAAAAACGCGCTTGCGCCGGAGTAGAGCGCGGGTTTGTCTGCTTCATCTACCCAGCCGATCAAAGCAAGCGCGTCCTCCGCTAGTTGCGCGTCACGCGCGATCTGACGCGGGTCAGGAAAGACTTCCGGATCGCGACCCAGGTTCACGCCCGCCAACATCAGCCGATAACCCGCGCGATAAAATTCCGGCGCGCGCGCGAACGCCGCGATGATCACGCGCACGTTCTTGCGTTGATCGTATCCGCCGAGATAGAGCAAATATTTTTCCGGAAGCGCGTACTTGCGCCGGACGATTTCGATTTGCGCCGCGTCGTCCTGCGCGCGATAGCGCGCGTCTGCCGCGAGATAGACGACGCGCACGCGCGCCGCGGCGATCTTCAACCGCGCGATGATATCGCGCTTGGAACATTCCGAATCGGCGATGATCGCGTCAGCGCGACGCGCACAAATTGCGGCAAGCGCGGTGTACGCGCGGACGAGAATCGAACCGCGATACGCGGGCAACACGATCGGAATCAGATCGTGAATCGTGACGACGGTGCGCGTGGGCGAAAAAAACGGCGAGCCAAAGTACGGCACGTGCGCGAGCGTCGCGCGTTCGCGGCGACACGCGCGCGCAAACGCGATTTGTTCGAACCACACTTTGTCCAAATTCTCGCGTAGATGCGCGACGGCTGACCGCTGACCGCTGACCGCTGACGGCGCGACCACAACGTAATCATTTTGCGGCGCGCGTTCCTTGAGCGCGGCAACCAGCGCGCGCACGTACTGCCCGCTGCCGGTATTTGGCTGGTCCCAGAAAAAACCGTTGATCGCGATTCTCATTGTGCTCGACCGCTGACGGCTGACCGCTGACCGCTCAATTTATCTCCATACCCATTCGGATGCGCCTTGTGCCACGCCCACGCCGAGCCGATGATCGTTTCCAAATCGGAATAGCGCGGCTGCCAGCCCAATTCTTTTTGCAAGCGCGATGAATCCGCGACGAGTTCATCCGGATCACCGGGGCGGCGCGGCGCGAATTGAATCTCAAAGGGGATGCCGCAGATCCGGCGCGCGGTCTCGGCGATCTCGCGATTCGAATAGCCGCGTCCGGTGCCGACGTTGTACGCGTCGGTCTTATGCCCGCGCGTCAACGCGTCGAGCGCGCGCAAGTGCGCGTCAGCCAAGTCAAGGACGTGAATGTAATCACGGATGCAGGTACCGTCGCGGGTGTTGTAATCGTCGCCAAACAGCAAAAACGGTTTGCCGGTTTGCGCCGCGCGCAGCGTCAGCGGAATGATGTGTCCCTCGTCCGGATGATCCTCGCCGAACGCGCCGTCGAGCGTTGCGCCGCACGCGTTGAAATAGCGCAGACTGATCGCGCGCAAAGGCGTCGCCGCGCCAAGCCACTGCAACATTTTTTCGACGAGATACTTCGATTCGCCGTACGGATTGATCGGCTGCTTTGGATGATCGTCGGGAATCGGCACCTGGGTCGGGTTGCCGTAGACCGCCGCCGACGACGAAAAGACGAGGCGCGTGACATTTGCCTTGCGCATCGCGTCGAGCAACCGAATCGTCTTTTCGATATTGTTGCGAAAATATTTGATCGGGTTGACCACTGATTCGCCGACCGCGATGTATCCCGCAAAATGGATCACCGCGTCGAATGAATCGCGCGCAAAAACATCGGCCAAGAATTTTTCGTCGCCGATGTCGCCGACGCGTAACGGAACGTCCACAGGCACCGCCGCGCGGTGTCCATTCTCCAGCGAATCCGCGACGACGACGTCCATTTTATTTTCGAGCAACTGCCGCACCATTTGGCTACCGATGTATCCGGCGCCGCCAGTAACCAGAACGCGCATTCCACTCCTCAAGTGCAATTGACAATTCTCAATTGTCAATTGTCAATTTTTTATTTCATCAGTCGCTTGGCGACCGTCGCGATCAACTTGCCGAGCCAACTGATTTCGCCTTCATCACAAAAATTCAAATCGTATTCATTGTCCGATAATGTTTGATCGCGCCAGATCACTTGCAGACGCAAAATATTTTCACCGTCGCCCAACGTCACCGCGAGCGCATCCACGCGCATCGCCGAATCAGGTTCGATGTCGAGCGTACGTGCGAAGACTTGCAGGCCGTTCAGGTCCGCGCGCAGTTCTGCGTGCGGGCACGCGACGCGCAAATCGTTGACGATCCACAAATCGCCGCGCACCGTGTCACCTGCGCGGCGCGGAATCAGCGCGTAATCGAATGATGCCAGAATCGGCGCGTATACCTTTTTCAATTCCGCGTACGCGCGTTTGGGCGTTCCATAATAGTCCACGACGCTCCACGAGATCGAAGGCCAGCAATCGTTGAACTGCCACACCGCGACACCCGTCGTCTGCGGCTTGCGTCGCCGCAGGTGTTCAATCGCGATTTGCAAGCCGAATGCTTGTGCGCGCTGGGTTGCGTCAATAAATTCTTCAACGCGCGAGGGGCGAGAGGCGAGAGGCGCGCTCGATTTCCTCGCCCCTCGCTCCTCGCCTCTCGCATACCGTCCCAATTTCTTTAACTCGGCGCGATGATATTTCCAGAGCGCGTGCGGCGCGGTGAGCGCGTCGGTAGGCAAAAATCTTTTCAGCGCTTCAAGATTCGGGAGCGACTGCAAACCAAATTCGCTCAGGAACGGCGTCGCGTCGTCGCGATAATCGCGCAGGTTGGCGGAGCGATGCCAGACGCGCCAGTTGTGCGATTCGTCGCGGTACGGCGACGCGGGCTTGAACGGGCGCGTGCCGTCTTTGTCTTTGACGACCGCGCGCAATTTCTTGACGATGGGCTGATTCGCGCGCGGGCTGAACTCGTTGCCGCCGCACCACACGACGAGCGATGGATGATTGCGGAGCGCGCGCACAATGTCGCCACATTCCGCGCGGACGAAATCGAGAAACGCGCGATCACGCGGAAAATGATCCAGAAGCGTACCGGCGAATGGAAATTCTTGCCAGACCAAAATCCCCAACTCATCACACAGATCGTAGAACGCGCGCTTTTCGCGCAAGCCGCCGCCCCACACGCGCAAAAAGTTGACGTGCGCGTCGCGCGCTTGCTGGAGCCGCGCGGCGTAATCGGCGCGCGTCAATCGTCCAGGGATCGCGTCGAGCGGGACCCAGTTCGCGCCGCGCAGGAATTCGCGCTGACCGTTGACGACGAATTGCCACGGCTCGGCGGTAAGCAGCGCGTGCGGCGCGCGCGCGAGCGAAACATCGCGGATGCCGAAAGTCGTACCCAATGAATCGAGAACGTCTTCGTGCGTGGGGGCTGGCTTTGTCGCTGCGCTCTTCGCAATGACAACTTCGAGTTCGTACAGATTCGGATCGCCGCGATCCCAGGGATTCCACAAGCGCGCGTCGGACAGATCGAATGCGATCTCGCGCGCTTGCGTCCCACGCGTCAAGTTCAAATCGAATTGAAACGTTTGCGCGTCCGATTCAAAATTTTTGCCGCTCACGCGACAGACGACGCGCACACTTTGGACGCCATCTGAGTCAATCGTCAAACGAATTGAAATTGCCGCAACTTTTGCCTTTTGCCTTTTTACTTTTGCCTTGACCCACGCGTCTTCGATGAACACCGAGTGCGCGATCACAACCGCCGCGTCATCCCAAATGCCGCACGTGCGCAAGCGCGGCGCAAAATCCCAGCCGAATTGCATCTGGCATTTCAGCGTCGCGTACCGATCCGGGAACGGTTCGCTCGGCGGCGTGTAGAGCGGCTGGACGAGGCGCGCCCACAGTTGCTGCGCGAGCGTGCGCTTGAGTTTGGGGAGCGCGGCGGAGCCCCAGATGCGGACGCCGACGGATGACCGACGACCGACGACCGATGCTTCCGTCTTTCGTCTTCGGTCTTCGGTCTGTAATTCGTAGATTTGACGCGAAAACATTCCCGCGTGGCGTCCAAGTTGTTCGCCATCGAAAAAAATCGCGCTCTGGTAGTCAATTCCATCGAAAATCAGAAACGCGCGCTCGTCGTTTTCCAATTCAAGATTGAGATCGCGGACGTACCACCAATCGCGCGCGTCAATCCATTGCGACGATTCGTTGTTGTCGGCGAAAAACGGATCGCTGATTTTTCCGGCGCGCAGGAGATCGAGTCGCACGTCGCCAGGGACTTGCGCGGACAACCACTCGGTCACGTCGGCAAGATCGTTCACATCGCTGAACGGTTGCTGCGCGACGGAGCCAAAGCGCCAGTTGGAATCGTTGAGCGAAATGATTTGTTGCATCGTTAGAGCGTTTGTTCGTTCGATCGTTCGTCGTCACCAAGTTACGACCACGCGCGTCGCGCCGCGCGGCAAGCGCGCCGCGTTGCCAATAATCTCGATGCCGTCCGCGTCACCACCCGCGTCGCGCAGCGCGAATGGCAAGTTCCACTCGATGTACTCGGGCGCGGCGCGCCAATCGCCGTTGACGACGAGTGTCGCGTCTCGTTCACCAAATGCAATCGTGAAATTCAGGTTGCCAAAGTACGTCGGCGCGTGTTCCACCTTGATCGCGTTCATCTCCGCACACCAATCCTCAGGCAGCGCGGGCGTCAGGACGAGGTGATCGTCTTCTTCAAACAGCAGCGCGTTGCGAACCGCGAGCAAAAAATCGGCGAGCGCCCAGCCGTGATGTCCGTCACCCATTCCACCGCGCCGCGTGAGCGGGTGAATGCCCTCCGCCCAGGTGAACGTCGGCGACGCGTGGCGCAGAACCCAGTTGATCGTTTTCCACGCGTCCGCGTCGCGTTGGAATAACAAACATTGCGCGACGTGCAGCGACAGGTATGTGCCGAACGCGGAATGACCGACGTGATTGAAATACGCGTCCTCCATCCACGCGATCTCTTTCAGCGCGGCAAGCGTGTCCACGATGCGCGGATCGCGCGCGTCGAACAGCCGCAGTGGATAGAGCGCGGCAAGCGAGCCGATCATCCCCGCGTCGAGGCGGCGGTACGGCGACGCGGGCATCGCGGCGCGACCGATGCGCGCGGCGACACCGGCGAGCGACGCGTCCACGTCCGCGCGAAACGATTCAAAATTCGCGCGCAATTTTTCTGCATCTGATTTCTGTCCCAACCAATCCGCCGCGCGCGCGGCTTCGCGCAACCCTGCCAGTCCCCAAAAATCGTCCCAGTAAAAATAATCGCTGGGTCCCAAATGCTCCGCGCTGGGACCTGGAGGGAGCAAGCCATGATGCAACGACTGCTGACTGCTGACCGCTGACCGCTTTCTCTTGTCTTTCGTCCTCCGTCGCTTTGAATTGATCCACGACGCCATTTTCAACAACGACCAATAATCGCGCGCGAGCAAGGTCGTGTTGCCGCTCAAGCGCGCGTGTTCGACCATCGCCCAGATCGCCGCGCCGTTCGAGTCCCACTCACCTTCGGTCGCGTGCGCGTAGCCGTCTTTCCGGATACGGCGCGGGAACTTTTCGATCACCTGGCGCGCTTCGTCGTGATAACCCAGTTGGTCGAGCGCGTTCAACAAATACGCCGCGTCGCGGAACCAGAATTGATGATACGTGAATGGACCCGGCGTGATCGTATCGCCGTCGTGCAACAACAGCAAGTACGCCTTGTTCGCATCGAACGCGGCTTGCAATTTTTCGTCAGGCACGCGAATCCGCATCCCGTGCGATAAATCTTCGCGCCAGTTTGACACTGTGTTGGAGATTAGAGATTGGAGATTAGAGATTGGTAATTGGTAATTGGTAATTGGTAATTCGTCTTCGTCCAGTTCCTCGCGCTCCATCGGCATCAGCGCGGTGAGCGTTTTGCTTTCGCCTGCGCCAAGTTCAAACCGATACGCGGCGACTGCGGTCGCGAGTCCCGCGTCGCAATGGACGCGCGTTTTGCCGTTGAGATCCGGCAGCACGAGCGCGATATCGCCCGCGTCAAAATTGCTGCACGCGATTGCGTCGGGGCGCGGCAAGAGAACGCCGAGCGCGCGGTTGACGATCACGAGGGATGAACGCTCCGCGTGAAGGATGAGGGATGAAGCGGTGGGTTCAGAATGAAACGCAATATCCCTGACGAGCGCGACGCCTTCGGGGTTGAACGGGCGAATCGCAAGGTAAAGTGTCGCGCAGCGCGCGTCGCGCGATAAATTCGTGACCGTGATTGGTTCGGCGACAAATTCGCGCGCGTCTTGTTCCGTCGCAAAAGATTCCAGACGCACACGCAAATCCTGCGCGCGAAACGTGGTGACGACGCTCGGAAGATTTTCGTGCAACGATTGTTCGATCTCGCCGTCGGCGAGACGCGACGGCGCGAACAATCTGCCGTCCACTTCGATCCACGCGTCGAGCGACCAGCCGTCGAACCAGGGCGTCACGAGTCCGCGCGGATCGACAATCGCCTCGCGCGCGCGGCGCGCGTTGCCGATCATCGTCCAATCGCGATGCGTGTAGTTGATCGTGTAGAGATTCAAGCCGCGCGGCAGAAACCCAGGAGCGCGCGGATCGAATTGGCGCTCCGCCCAGTACGGCAAAATCCAATCGCGATTCGTCGGAAAGAATTTATTATTGCGCCAGCCGCGCAAAACCAAGCGCGCGCCAATCGGGATCAGTTCGGCGGGAAAAGGCAGCGCGGTCTCCGCGCCGCGTCCAATGTGCGCGCTCGCAAAGAAATAATCGAGCGCGGCGGACGGAACGTGAAAACGCGCGGCGAGAAATCGAATGAGGGAACGCGTGAGTGACATACCACAGCATTTTACACGAGAATCGGCGCGACAACAAATATTTGTGCGAAAAGCCAAAGTGAGTTATAATAAGGATTGTAATTATTCCGACGTATCGTCACTTGCTGAGTGCGTCCGTGACGATACGTCATATTTTGACAAAGGATAGCAAAAGCACGAATGGCAAGTTCCGATTTTTGGAGTGCAATCGGCACGACGGCGGCTGATTCTGAACGCGCGTACGCCTTTTTGTTGGAACGCGGCGACGCCGCCTCCAGCCGCGAGATCGCGGCGCACCTGATCGAATGGCGCGTGCGCGAAGAACAGAAACGCTTGGCGGAAGCCGCGGCGCGCCGCGCGCCGATCTATCAACCCAAAGCGACGTACCCCGTCGGGCAGCACCTGATTTTTTCCGAGTTGGATCATCGCGAAGGCGTCGTGACCCAGGTTCGCGCGAGCGACAATGCGCGCCTTGCGCCCTTTCAAGTGATCGCCGTGCAACTGGAAGGCGAAACCGCGCCGCGCGAATTCGCGATGGAGTACACCGCGCCGCATCCGTTGAACGCCGAGCGCGAAGGACTGACTGAAATAACGCTCCGCCCCGAAGAAGCGATTGCCAAGTACGGCGAAACGGTCCGCACCGCGCTGTTGCAGCGCCTGAACGCAGACAAGGAATTCGTGCGGCTCGACGACGGCTGGTTCTTGCGCGGCTTGCTGCCGGAAATTCACGCCGGGTATCTCAATCTCGCCGAAGCCGCCATCGAGCAATCGAACGACGCGTTACGGACGGCGGACTTGCTCAAGATTTTCGAATTCCCCGATACGATCAAACGCACCGCGGCGGCGTTCGCGCTGAACGTCGCGCTGTCCAACGACGGACGATTCGAAGACGTGGGACCCAGCAACAACCCGCGCTGGTTTCTGACGCGCCTGGAACCGGCGGAAGCGCGCGAGCGTCCGAAAATTCTCGAAGTCGCGCCGACGCGGCAATTCACCTTGCCCGGCGAATTGCAAACGATCGCAACGGAATTGCAAGACGAAGCCGATCTCAACGGCGATGCGAATGGCGCGCCCGCGCCGCCGCGCGATGAAATCACGTTGATCCTGACCTATCCGCATCGCCGCGCCGGCACGTTGCCGCTGACGCCTGCCGTGCGCGCACTGCTGCCACAGTTCGAACATCCGCGCTTGCGCTTTCATTTCGTCGACGCGACGACCCAAGAAAAATTTGCGGGCTATGCGATCAAAGACGGTTACTATATCGCGGGCTTGCCGAATTGGTTCAACGCGCGCAAATTGTCGCCGGGCGCGTACATCACGCTCAAGCGCGGCAGCGATCCCTTGACCGTCCTGATCGAACATCAAGCGCAACGCGAGCGCGGCTTGTGGGTGCGCGTCGCGCGCGGCGTCAACGGGCAACTCACCTTCGCGCAGGAAAAGCGTCCGATCGCGCACAAGTCCGACGAGGAGATGCTGATCGTCATCGGCGATCCGGTGGGCTTGGAAGCGGCGGCGCAAAAAGCGCACGAGCATCATTCGCTCGCGACCTTGCTCGAAGAAATTTTTCCGGAACTGGCTAAACTCAGCGGCGCGGGACGCGTGCACGCCAAAACGTTGTACAGCGCGGTCAACCTGATTCGCCGCGCCGGACCGCGCGCCGTCTTGCACGCCTTGACCGAAAGCCGCGCGTTATCGTCCGCCGGCGGCGGCTATTTCGTCCTGAACGAAACGCACCGCTAACGGTTTTACTGCTATGTCGCCTGTCATCCGACCCGATATCAAAACGCTTTTTCACATCGATCCGACCTGGTTCGAAAAGAACGGGCGCGATCTGCGCGAAGAAATGCACGCCGCGTTGTGCGACGAATGTCGCGCGCTGTACCCAACGCCCGATGACGCGCGCGTCGTCGATCGCGTGCATCCGCTCACCGCGCAGGTCACGCGCGTCGACGCGTTGTGGGAATGTCTCGCCGATCACTGTGCGCGCCGTCCCGAATTCATCACGCCTGCCACGCCGCTCACCACGGCAATCTTTCGCGCGCTCTTGGCGAACGGCAACACGCCGCTGTCGTCCGAGCAATTGCACAAGCGCATCCGCAAAAGCAATCCCGCCGGGATTCTGCGCGTGCTGTTGGGCACGGAGATCGAAAACGGCGTGATGCCGTTTGAAGAATCGTAAGGCGTGGCGCGGGACGCCAATGAATGGCGCCCCGCCGTTCATTTCGGATCGAAAATTTTTGGATCGTACAGCCCGGTGCCGCTCCAAAACATCCAGCCCGCGCTTGCCGCCTCGATGGCGGCTTTTTTTTGCAGGCGGAACTGCGTCACGCCAAAGCCGCTGCGCCCCGAGTACGCCTGAATCCACATCCGCACCTTGGTTGAGGTTTTCTCAGCCGCGCGTTTGTAACTGTGGAACACCACTTCGTACGGACACTGGGTCGCTTCGGTGCAATCTTTGATCTGCAAGCCACGCGTCAACAGACTCGACGCCTGCACCCAGGTATCGGGATAAACCATCGGGCAAAGATAGTCCACGTACGGACCCAGATCGCGCAAGCGTTGCCCGGTGTGCTGATCGTCGTCCGTCGCCGTCGTCAAACCGAAGACATCGGCGGAAATGAAAACGCCGGTGGGACGCAATTCTTTTTGCGCGCGCGCCAAAAATCCGACAATCGCTGCGATGCGCGTCTCTTCGTTGTACTCCGCGCCCCAGTAAAAATTTCCCGCCAAGCCGGGGAAACGCACGTAATCGAATTGCACTTCGTCAAAACCGATCGCCGCGATTTCTTTAGCCAGCGCGATCACGTAACTCCCGTTTTCCGGGACGAACGGATTGACCCACGCCGCGCCGCCTGTTTCGAAAAAGACCGTGCCGTTGGGATAACGCACGGCTTGCGCGGGGCGCAGCGTCGCCAGCAACGTGTCCTGGAACACCGGGACGCGCGCGATGCAATAAACGTTCTGCGCGCGACAACGTTCGATCACTTCGGCTAAATCAATGCCGCGCGTGGAATACGCGCCGATTTGTTTCGCGACCGCGTTCGGACTGTCCCAAGCCAGCCGCCCTTTTTCCGATTTTACATCTACGACCAGCGCGTTCAATTCCGTTTTGGAAATCAGCGCGAAGAGATCGCGCACGTGCTCCATCGTCGCGCCGAATGGCACGTGAATTCCTTTGACGACGAACGGCGTCATTTTCAAATCGCGGCGCGTGATGTTGCTCACGCTCAGTTCCGTTTTGCGATACCCCGGCGCTTTGAACGCGAGCGTCGCTTTGGGCGGCACGTTCTCCAAACGATACGCGCCTTGCGCGTTCGTCGCGACGATGGTATTACCCAAGTAAACGAGCGTCCCACTGATCGGCTGTCCGGTCGCCGCGTCGGTGACGACGCCTTCCAGCGTGTTCGGGCGCAGCGCAATTTGCAGATCGCCGCCGAGAAATGGCGCGCCCGCGCTTTCGTAGCCGGTGGCAGTCGCGCGCACTTGCGCGTTCGGCTTGACGCGGCGGAGCGTGCCGACGCCGTCAGCGCCGGTGGTGGCTTTGAGATTGTCGGCTTGGATTTGGGCGTTGGCAAGCGGCTGTTGCGTAAATTGATCGATCACGGTGACGCTCAAGGTGTTCGGGCGCAAACTCAATTCGACGTTGGCTTGCCCGTCGAAAGAAAGCGCGATCGGTTGATAGCCCAGCGCCTGCGCGGCAATCGGCGCGTCTTTTTTGACGTTGCGCGCTTCGACCTTGCCCGCCGCGTTCGTCGTCGCCGTGTGCGCGCCGATCACGATTTGGACGCTCGGCAAGGGGTGTTGCGTCTCCGCATCGCGCGCGACCAGGGTCACGCGATTGTGTTCCAGCGCCAGATCGAGCGCGAACGCGCGCGCGAACAGATCGTCGCCATTCACATCGGCGCGCAGCGGAACATAGCCGTCGGCTTCGACGCTGATCGAATGGATGCCGCGCGGAATCCCCACGGCGTACTCGCCGCGCGCGTTCGTCGTCACCCAACGATTGGCGATGCTGAGACGCGCATCCGCAATGGGCGCGTGAAGGACCGCATCGCTGATGATGCCGGTCAACTGCCGCGTCTCCAGCGCGAGATAGACCAAGAGCGCGGCGACAATGCCGCCGATGAGAATGAGCGTGATTAAGATTCGTTTCAACATTGCGCGCCATTATAACACATTTTCCACAACCCTTCCACAAATCTGGCGTGTTTATTCACCTGCTTGTGGCGCGCGTCGATCACGCCCACGACATTTTGTGTGCGGTTAAAAAAACAAATCGCCATTCACGCGCTATGCACGCTTTGTCCACAGAAAAAAACGCTCCGCGAGCATTTTTCGCGCGGCGCGAATATTTTTTCGTCAATCTTAAAAAGACGACGCGCGTTTTTTCTTTTTAAGGTAAATGGCTTGCGCGTCGCGCTAACATTTGTTACAATGAGATGGCACGGATTTTCCCTGAGGTCTAATGATTATGAATGCGAATGAAATCTGGCACGCCACTCTCGGCGAATTGCAACTGCAAATGACCAAAGCCACGTTCGATACGTGGGTGCGTCCCACGCACGCGATTGCGTACCGCGACGGCGAGATGACGGTGGGCGTCCACAGTCCGTACGCCAAAGAGTGGCTGGAGAATCGTTTGCACACGACGATCGCGCGGACGGTCACGGGGATCGTCGGACGCTCGGTCCAGGTTCTATACATCGTCAAAGACAAAAACTTTGCGCGCGCGCCGCACGCATTGGCATACGCGCCCGGTTCGGAAATGCTGCCGACACGCGCGGAAGAGCCCGAGTCCGCCGGCGCGGGCGAAGATCAGTCCGCGCCGCCCAAACCGCGGGGGGAAACCGCACAACAGCGCGCCCCCGCACCGCTCAATCCCAAGTACACATTTGAAACGTTCATCGTCGGCAATTCGAACCGGCTGGCGCACGCGGCGACGCTCGCCGTGGCTGAGCATCCGGGCGAATCGTACAATCCGTTATTCTTGTACGGCGGCACGGGCTTGGGCAAGACGCATCTCCTCCACGCGCTGGGGCAACATCCGAACGTGCGCGGGCGGCGCGTGCTGTACGTCTCATCGGAAACGTTCACGAACGATCTGATCAACGCGATCCGGAATCAAACGACGCCGGAATTCCGGCGCGTCTATCGCGAGGTTGACGTATTGCTGATTGACGATATCCAATTCATCGGCGGCAAGGAATCTACGCAAGAGGAATTTTTTCACACGTTCAATCATTTGTACTCGGCGAACAAACAGATCGTCATTTCGTCCGACCGCCATCCGCGCGCGATTCCGACGCTGGAAGATCGCGTGCGCTCGCGCTTTGAAGGCGGAATGATCACCGATATTCAGCCGCCGGATCTGGAAATGCGGATCGCGATCTTGCGCACGAAGGCAGACGCGCTGGGGGTCGCCGTGCCGAACGAGGTGCTTGATTTCATCGCGCACAAAGTGCAGAGCAATATCCGCGAATTGGAAGGCGCGCTCACGCGCATCCTGGGCTATGCGCGCTTGATGAACGCTTCGCTCTCGACCGACCTCGCGACGAATGTGCTGCAGGACATTGTGCGGCAGCAACCGCTCACCCTGCAACAAGTACTGGCAGTCGTCGCCGATTATTATCACGTCGAGCTTGCCGATTTGACGGGGCGCAGCCGCAACAAAGACATCGTCCTGCCGCGGCAAATGGCGATGTATATCCTGCGCGAGGAGACGGGCACATCCCTTCCGCAAATCGGCGATATGATCGGCGGGCGCGATCACACGACGGTGATTTACGCGCACGACAAAATCGCGGAGGAAATCGAAACGAACGACCAGCGGCGCCGCGAATTTCTAGCGATTCGCGAGCGGCTCTACAAGCAATAATCCACAGGGAGCAAAAACTTGCCGAGTCAAAAAACTCGGCAAGTTTTATTTTTCCCCAAATTTCGTAACTGCCTAGCCAGATGATGCAAGTTGCGCGCCCAAAATTGGTGGAACATAGGGCACGCCTTTCAACGCTGATTTCAGCGCATCCAAAACACGCTGTCCGTTTTTCTGTGCCGTGGAAATGTAGCTCCGCACTTCACAGAAGACTTGGGCTCCGCCTTGGCTGCGAAAGGCGATGATCTTCGTTTCGGCCATTATGCCCCAGCGATAGCTGGAGCGAGATATGCTTTCGGTTTTGGCTTGGACCGTTTTTGAGCGGGCCAGCCCGGGAGATCCACTCGCTCCAAGACCCAGTCAAATAGACTCCTGGGCTTGGAGCCAAAGAATCGCTCGGCCGCGGTGGTGCCATCCTTCCGCGGCAC
>VGOB01000119.1 GCA_016865935.1 Chloroflexota bacterium
TCCGATACGTTTTTCCGCATTTACGACAAAGCGGCGGAGCAAACCAAGAAAGGGCAACTTTTCCTCGGACACTGGATTCGCGCTGAAATGGAATTGAAGCATGACCGCGCACGCGAGGCAGGGATAATCATTTGCGAAAACCTGGAGACCTGGCGCGAGACCGCGCGCGGATGGTTTCTGCAATTCTTGGATTTCAAAGAACCGAGCGACGATCCGAATAAATCGCGGTGGGAAACTTGCGCGTGGTGGGCGGAGTTCTTGGAGCATGCCAGCAAGGTGCGCATCCTGATCTGCTATCAGAAGAAAACGATTGAAAGTACCAAGCGCTGGATCAAGGAGCAGGTTGCGCCTTCGCTCTTCGTCTTGCTTGACACGATTGGGCTTGACGAATTGCTCCATGTGATTGGCGAAGCGTCGGCGCGCTTGTCCCCCAAACAGATCGCGATGATTAAAGCGTATGAAGAAATGCTGCGGGAAATGTCCCCGGATGAATCTGATGAAGACGACTCGGTCACGCTCGAGGATGATGCGCGCGACGCGGAAGAACCCAAGGAATAGACGATGCAAGGTTCGAAAGTGGGAAAGCGGTTTTCGCATACAGCGATCGTCGGTGCCGCTGGTCTCTTGCCGAAACTCATTCGGCTAGGTGCGGAGGCTCGTTATGCAACTACCTAACGATGAACTCTCGCCCAAGGCACACGAAGCTCTCATCACTTGTCTACGGATCGCGGCAAAACGCGGGAAAGAACTTCGCCTGAAACGCGAACGGCCAAGTCAAACACCAATGCCGCAAGATTCGGGGACTGATATGAGCACGATGCCGGAGGAAAGCGACGAAACAAGAGCAACCGCGCTTCGGAGCGGCGGTTGACACGATTCTGTCCACAAACATTTCTGGACAGAAATAGCACCTTCAAAACTATTGCGCGGCACGCTGTTCTGGTGTAGAATTGCTTCCATAGTAGGAGGCAACGCATCATGGCTAATGATTGGATTAGCATCAGAGAGGCGTCAAAACAAAGCGGCTATACGGAAGACTACTTGCGAACGCTGATTCGACAGAAGGCAATCAAGGCACGCAAAGTCGTGATTGTGTGGCTGGTCAATCGGAAAAGTCTTGACGCTTATGCGAGAAAGCAAACTCAGCGGGGGGAGAGAACAGGAAGACCAAGATCAAGTTGACTTGATCGCTTGAATGTGGTATAATAGTTCCTGTATCTTACTGAAATTACAACTCTAAGGCGTGCCGAGCAAGTGCTAGAACACTTACACGGCACTAACCCAACTCACCGAACTAGGCGGCGAGCGGGCTGACCCCATTCTATCACGAACGGGCGCAATCCGCAATCTCGCGGCATTGCGCCTTTTTGTTTTGTCCCGAGTGCGATGCCCTTGCTCTACTTGACGGTGAGAATGAAAAGAGGTGATGCCGTCGCATTGAATCAAGCTGAATCGTGCGAACTGATTGACCGAACTTTGATTCTCACGAAAGGGGCAAGCAAGGATGAAAAAACAAAATGCAATTGACGCGATGCGCGCGGCATTTACCGCGTTTGGCGTCGGCGTCGTCAAAGGCAATCCGAAAAAGTGTATCAAGTGCCGCAAGCCCATCAAGCGCGGCGAACATTGGCGCAAGGACACGAGCGCGCAAGATCCGACCTACTTGGAGCGGTATAGCGTGATTCAACACGCGAACTGCGAAGGGGGCAACGGCTAACCGACCGCGCCACTTTCGACGCCTTCGCCGGTGTGAAACCGACGCAACCATCCGCGCCAAGACAACGCGAGATGCGACAAGCGGGCAAAAGCCAACGGTCAAGTTTTCCAAACTACTACCGACGAAACTACTACCGCCACCAACACTAAAGGGAACGCGCGTGAGAGACCGCGGAATATTCAATCGCCCAACTCAAAGAGTTCGGGTAACGGCAAACGCCGAAACAGTGCGAGACGCGGAGCGTCACCGCGAATCTAAACGAACGAAACGCGCCGGGGGCGAGTAACTTGCCCCCGGTGATAGAAGGGAACGAACGATGACACAATCAAGCAATGGACACAAGCGTGCAGTGTTGTATGCGCGCGTGTCAACAGACGACCAAGCCGACAAGGGCTACAGTTTGCCAAGTCAGTTGGACTTGGCGCGCAAGTATGCCGAGCGTCTTGGTTTTTCTGTTGTGAACGAATTGACCGAAGACTATAGCGGTGCAGCGGCAGTGGCAGAACGACCGACCGGCAAGCAACTCGCGGCAATGGTCAAGGAGCGGGTTGTGGATGCTGTGATTGTGTATCAAGTAGACCGCTTGAGTCGTGACATCGTTGACCTATTGGCAACGGTACGGCAATGGTTGCGCGCGGGCATAGAGATTCATACCTGCGACATCGGCAAGATTGAAAGCGAACTCGATATAGTCCTTGTCATCAAGGGCTGGCAAGGAAGCGACGAACGCAAGAAGATACTTGAGCGCACGATGCGCGGCAAGCGCGCCAAAGCAGAATCGGGTAAAGTCGTTTGTGCGCGCGTCCCGTACGGGTATCGTGCTATACGTGACGCGCGCAATAAAATTATCGGGCTTGAAATTTTCGATGAGACCGCGCGCGTTGTGCGTGTGATGTACCGATGGTACGTGTACGGTGATGAGGATGGAAAGCCTTTAACGTTCCGCGCGATTGCGCGGCGGTTATCCGAAGTGCGAGTATTGACCCCCGGCGAGTTACAAAGTGGATACAAGCGCAAACGTTCTTCTGGTATGTGGTCTGCCACGATGGTTATGCAAATCATTGCCAAAGAAGTCTATGCGGGCGTGTGGTATTTTGGCTTGTACGAGAAGGTAGGGAAAAGTTATCGGGTCAATCCCACCGGGAAACAAATCGCGGTCAGTGTACCGCAAATCGTTGACCGCGAAACTTGGGAACGCGCTCAAGCGCGGCGCAGTTACAAAGCGATGGCGAAACGCAATGCCAGACACGACTATCTCTTGCACGGCTTGATTAGGTGCGGCGTGTGCGGCGCGTCAATGACAGGCAAGCATCATACCGGAGTGCTATATTATGCCTGTACTAGCGTGTCGAATCTTCACGCGGCTCTGGAAAGAGAATGTCACGCAAGAATGACACGCGCCGAAGCAATAGAAGCGGATGTTTGGCAAGAGATAGAAGAACTCTTTAGCAACCTTGACCGCCTTTGGAATGACCTGAAAGTGGCACAACAAAGAGAACTCGACGCGCAAGAACCCAAGCGCGCCGAACTGCAAGCCATCGAGGGATTGATCGAGCAAGCCAACCGCGAAATAACCGAAATTGTGGTGGCATTGCCGAAGGCAAGTGGTCGAATAGGGGAGACGCTCCAAGCCAAAGCGGATGAAGTCAACGCGCGATATGATGCGCTGATCAGACGACGCGCTAACCTCCAAGCCGAACTTGGCGCGCGGCGATTGACCGATGATGCCGTCGCAGAGATTATGCAATACGCGCGCGACATTCAAGAGGGAATACAAAACGCGGACTACGACGCCAAACGACGGATATTAGAATCGCTTGGTGTCCTAGTCCGTATCAAAGAGGGGCAGTATTCGATTGACTGTGTACTTGGACACGTCGAAGGCACAATCCGCAGGGTTGGCAGATTTGCGAAGCGTGCTATTGAAACTTGTACGTCAACACAAAATTCACATGGCGATTGACCGGCAATCCCATTCCGCTCACCACATCGCTTGGATCATTCACGGTCTTTGTGAAATAGGGTCCATCCTGCAACTCCGGATGCAGGATCGCCCAGAGTGGACAATTCGCTTCGCCGTTCGCGTCGGTCGTGACGTACGCCGGATCGTCTTGCGGCGGACGGTCTTTCCAGTCCACGACGAGTTTGACGCCCGCTGCCGGAGCGCCGTCCGCTTTTTGCAATTTGTAATAGACGTTGTGATTGCCGCCGGATTCCGTCTCGTCTTGATACACTGCCGAAACCAAGCGCCACGCGCGCGCATCCGTCGCGCGCGTCAATTTCACACCGAGCGCGTCCAGGCGCGCGTCCCATTGCAACGCCGGAAGTCCGGACGATGCGCTCACCGTGATCGTCGCGCCCAAATCTTTTGTCGTGTTGTCCGCGAAGACGATGTGAAGTGTGTACGTCGTCGTCTGCGCGGGCGCGACCGCGCGCGTGCCGCTTGCCGCGACGACTTCGCCGTTCAACTTGATCTGGGTCGCGTTGGTCGTGCTCCACTGCAACGTCGCCGATTGTCCGGCGGTGATCGTCGTTGGCGTCGCGGTGAACGAGTACGCCGGAACAGGAATCGCGCCGCCATCCCAACTGAATTTGCGCGTGAACGACGGCAGCGCGCGCACCGCGTTGATCGTTTCGGTCTTGTCGCCGAGCGGACCGCCCCACCAATCATCGCCGCCCCAGCCACCCGCGATCCAAGGTGTGACGCTGAACAAATAGTCCGGCAACGGCTCGCCGTTCGAGACGACGCCGGTGCGAAACCACTCGAACATCTCCGCGTGATATTTCGCGTGCAAGGGCGATTCGACTTTGGGATAGCGTTGATCTTCGTGCGCGCCGTACTGCCAGCCGCCCTCGCCGCCGATGATCGGCAAAACGTAACCGATCTTTTCTTTCATCCACGCAGCGTACAACAGAAACACGAGCGCGGCAACATCGTCTTCAAAGATCGTCTTGTTCGTGATCGGATCGTACGGATAATTCGGCGGATGATTCGCGCCGTAATTGTGCAGCGCGAAAAACGCGCGCTGCCAAATATCGGTGCGTCCTTGCGCGGCAACCGACGCGACCGCCGTGTTGAATTCGTCGGGACCCAGGATTTGCAAACCAGGATAGCCGCCCGCGTCGTAGACCGCGATCGCGGCTTGCGCCCAGCGCGCGCCAAAAATCCCCGCCCACTTGTCGTTGCCGGGCCATTTTTTCCATTCGCGATCATCGCCGGGCTCGTTGTAGATTTGGATGTACGGCGGCACGCCAATCGCTTTGAGTTTGTTGACGTAGACGACCGGATCGAACGGCTCGTCCACTTTTTTGCCGATCCGCACAATCGGCATAATTCCCGCGTTCCAACAACCACGCGCCGCGCGTTGCGCCTGATTTTCGTCCGGCGCGTAAATCATCGTCCACTTGCAACCGATGGACAACAGTTGCGGCACGACGTTCGCGATCGTGGACTCGCGCAAGTCAATGTGAAAGTGCAAGCCGCGTCCGTTGTCGTTTGCCGGGCGCGGGAATGTTTTCAAGCGCGCGACATTTTCCGGCGTGATCGTCACGGTCGGCGGACGCGTCGGTTGCGAATCACTGGAGACGGTGACAGTCGCGGCCAGATCGCGCGCGCTGTTGTCGTTCAACGTGACGCGCAGAGTGTACGTCGTTGTTTGCGCGGGCGTGACCGTGCGCGATCCTTGCGCGGCAACGGTTTGTCCATCAAGCGCGACTGCGCGCGCGCCCGTGATGTTCCATTCCAATTTCGATGATCCACCCGGCGCGATCGCGATTGGCGTCGCGGTGAACGAGAGCGTTGGCGCGGGCGTGTTCGTGACGGTGATTTTCTGCGTCCCTTGCCGATCCTGAATCCACGCGATTTTTTCGCGTACGAGTCCGACCCAGTAATTGATCGCGCGCGGTGTCTTGAGCCGGATCGCGCCGGTGATCGTCGCCGATTGTCCGGATGCCAACGGCGCGCCGAGTCCCCACCGATACGGATGATCAATCGTGAACAAACTGCGCCCGTCAAAATCAATTCCGACGCGGTACGATCCTTGCGTTTCGGTGAAACCGCGCGAACGAAACGTATCGCCTTCCTCGTAAGCGAAACCTGGGTTGGGTCCCTGGGTGGGCAACGTTTCGGCGGTGCCGTTCTTGACCGTGATGCTGACGTTCAGCATATCGTTCGCGTTCACCGTCGTCGGCGTCAGTGAAACGTTCGTGATTTCGACGATGCCGCTCAGTCCGCCGGTGACGGTGATCGTCTGTGTGCCTTGTTGATCTTGCAGCCACGCGATTTGTTCGCGCACGAGTCCCGTCCAATATTTGATCGCGCGTCCGGTCTTCAAACGAATCGCGCCGGTGATCGTTGCCGATTGTCCGGGCGCGAGTGGCGCGCCGAGTCCCCACCGGTACGGATGATCGAGCGCGCCGCCCGCTTCCGTTTCGATGCCGACGCGGAACGCATTGCGGACTTCGGCATAGCCGCGCGATTTGAACGTGTCGCCTTCTTCGTACACAAAACCTGGGTTCGGTCCTTGCGTTTGCAAAGTTTCGGTCGTGCCGTTGAAGACGGTAACGCTGACGTTGAGCAGATCGCCGGAGCGCAACGTCGTCGGCGAGAACGCGACGTTTTTGATCTGCACCGCGCCGACCGGCGTGACGGTCAGCGTCGTCGTCAACGTTTGCGTCGTGTTGTCATTGAACGTAATTTTTAAGGTGTACGTCGTCGTCTGCGCGGGCAAAACCGATTTCGTGCCGGACGCGCTGACGTTTTGTCCGTCGAGTAAAAGCGTGCGCGCGTTCGGCGCGCTCCAACTCAGCGTCGCGTTTTGTCCGGCGGTGATCGTTTGCGGCGCGACGGAAAACGTCGGACCGAAACTTGGAAGGGGCCATGGTTTCGGCGTGACGTGTCCGCCGCCGGTTGATTGAACGTGCGCGGCAAACAAATTGATCATCGGCGCAAGTTCGAACGAGGGCCAGCCGCCGTCGCCCCATTGGTAGACGACCGCGCCGAGAACGTACGGGTCTTGCTGTAACGCGTCATCGTACTGCTTCAGGATTTCGAGATATTGCTGTTCGCTGACTTTGCCGCGATAGCCGCCGGTTCGTGGATCGCCGTTGTCGTCCCACCCGGCTTCGGTGATGATCACCGGTTTGCGCGCGTGCGCCGGAAGCGCGCGCTCGAATTCGCGGTAGCGTTGCCAATCGGCTTGTCCGCCTTGTTGTTTGTAGTACTCGTGGAACGCGTGCAAGTCCACCGCCGCCGCCGCGTCAATCAACTGCGGTAACACAATCGGCAATTTGTCCGGCGTGGGATTGCCGGTAGACCACGAAAATCCGGCGACGAGTTCGCCTTCGTTGTGCATCAATTGCGCAAAGCGGACGAACCACGCGTTCAGCGCGCGCGCGTCGTCGGCGTTTTCGAGAATCGGTTCATTGACGCCTTCCCAGACGATTCCGCGTCCGCGCAATTTGTTGAGCGTATCGCGCATCTCGTCGAAGAAACGATCGGCGGGTTCACGAAAATCGCGATTGCTATAGTGCCGATAAACGATCAGCGCGTTGGGACAGCGCCGCCGGATCTCGTCAATGTTCATCTCGGACGACTGATTGTAAATCTTGACGATGCCGGGTTGCATTCGCTCCAACACAGCGAACGCGTTGCCGGGATAACTGCCCAAGTGAACGGAAAGTTTAGACGCCATCACTCCTCCTCAGTCAAACGAGCCAAACGAGCCAAATCTGCCAAACTTGCCAAAAGTTTTTTTGGCACATTTGGCTCGTTTGGCACATTTGGCAAATTTGATCATTCGAATTTTCCCAATCGCTCTATTTTTTGTTTTTCCACGGTTTCGTCGAATTCGTGTTTGACGCGCGCCATCAAATCGGGATCGCTCAACAGATCGATCGTCGTCATTGCCATTCCTTTTGCCGCGAGGATCAATCCGTCGTTCGCCATCGGCGAAATGGATGCCGCGCGAAATTCAAGCGTGTGTCCGCCGATCCCTTCGTTCGTGATTTTGATGTACGGATGAATCGCCGGAACGACGTGGCTGACGTTGCCCATATCGGTCGAGCCCATCCGGTCATCCGGGCGCGGATCGATCACGTGAACGCCGAGCGTTTCCCAGTTTGCCGCGAATGCCTGCGCCAGCGTCAGATTCGGAATCAGGTCCGCGTAACTGGGATTGGTCGAGTACTTGAGCGTCGCGCCGGTCGCCGCGGCTCCGGCTTCGGCGCACTGAATCACCCGGCGCAAAACTTGCTGGGCGTAGCCGTGCTTGGCGGCGCGCACGCTGAACTGCGCGGCGGCATAATCGGGAATGATGTTCGCGGCGGTGCCGCCGTTCGTGATGATGCCGTGCAATCGCGCGTCGGGGCGCAAATGCAAGCGCAGCGCGTTGACATTGTTGAACGTGAGAATGACCGCTTCGAGCGCGTTGATCCCTTCCTCCGGCGCGGCGGCGGCGTGCGACGCCTTGCCGCTAAATTCGAGGAACAGGCGCGTGGACGCGAGCGAACCGCGCGCGACCATATTGCGTCCGGACGGATGCACGATCATCGCGGCGTCCACGTCGTTGAAAATCCCGCGCGCGACCAGGATCACTTTGCCGCCGCCGCCTTCTTCCGCCGGTGTGCCGATCACGGCGACGCGCCCCGGCAAATTCGCCAAGACACTTTTCACGGCGAGCGCCGCGCCGAGCGAGGCGGTGCCCATAATGTTGTGACCGCACGCGTGACCCAGTTCCGGCAACGCGTCGTACTCGGCGAGCAGCGCGACGGTTGCCCCGTCGCCGTTTCCAAATGCTTCCGCGCGGAACGCGGTCTCCAGTCCGCCGATGCCGCGTGTGACATCGAATCCGGCGTGTTCCAGTTCGTCGCAAAGCAGCGCGGACGACTTGAATTCTTGAAACGCGATTTCCGGGTTGGCGTGAATCGTCGCGCTGGTGCGAATCAGATGATCGCGCTGCGCGTCAAGGCAGGCGAGCGCGCGATCTTTCAAATGTTGACTCATCCTGTTTCTGATTTCTACTTCGATGCCGCCGCAAACTCGCGCTTGGCTTCCTGCACCAAATTTTCATCGCACAACAAATCAATCGCCGTCATCGCCAGACCCTTTGCCGCGTTCAACAGACCGGCGTGACCTTCCGGCGAAATCGCGGCGGCGCGCACTTCGATAGAGTGTCCCGGCGTGCCATCGGGCACGATCGCAAGGTACGGATGCAACGCGGGCACCGCATGACTCACGTCGCCCATATCGGTCGAGCCCATCCGTTCGTTCGGGCGCGGCTCGTGCACCTCGACGCCGAGCGCGCGCCAATTTTCGGCGAACGCGCGCGCGATCGCGCGATTGGGAATGATTTCGGCGTATCCATCGTCCACCGCGTATTTGAGTTGCGCGCCGGTTGCCACCGCGCCGGCTTGCGCGCATTGGATCACGCGTTGCAAAATTTCTTCGACGTACGCGCGCGTCGCCGCGCGCACGCTGAATTTGGCGGCGGTATATTCCGGGATGATGTTGATCGCCGCGCCGCCGTGGGTGATGATGCCGTGCACGCGCGCGTCTGCGCGCAGGTGCAAACGCAGCGCGTTGATGTTGTGAAACGCGGCGAGCAACGCTTCGAGCGCGCTGATCCCGTCTTCGGGCGAAGATGCCGCGTGCGATGCCTTGCCGAAAAATTCCAGCGTGATGCGGCGCGTCGCGAGCGACCCGCGCGTCACCAGCGTGTACGCGGCAGGGTGTACCATCATCGCCGCGTCCACGCCTTCGAACGCGCCGTTTTTCAGCAAAATGATTTTGCCGCCGCCCCCTTCTTCGGCGGGCGTGCCGATGACGAGGACGCGGCCGGGCATTTCGTTCATCAGCGGTTGCAGCGCGATGCCCGCGCCAATCGCCGCCGTGCCGATGATGTTGTGTCCGCACGCGTGCCCTAGTTCCGGCAGCGCGTCGTACTCCGCCAAGATCGCGATCGTCGCGCCCGCGCGATTGCCGCGCGCTTCGCCGCGGAACGCGGTCTCCAAGCCGCCGATGCCGCGCTCAACCTTCAAGCCGTGTTTCTCCAGCGCGTCGCTCAACAGCGCGGCAGATTTGAATTCCTTGAACGCGAGTTCGGGATTCGCGTGAATCGTCGTGCTGAGTTGGATCAGTTCGTCGCGCGCGGCGTCAACGTTTTTGATCGCGCGTTGTTTCAGATCGGAAATGCTTGTCATTGTGTTGTTTGCTCCATTGAAAATACGACCGCCGCCCGCCGCGAAATTTTTGCTCGACTACGCGCGGGCGAGCGAACGAACAATTTCTCAATCCTGCACGCCGGACAAATCGCCGACGCGCTTGGGGCTGGGGGTGTGCGTTTTGTTCTTGTCCATAAAGTCAACCAAAAATTCGGCGGCTTTGTTCAACGCTTCGTCAATGATCGCTTTGCCGCGCTCTTCGGTCGCCAGCATCGCGTCGCCGAGCGCGCCGTTATCGGTGATCTCGTCAAAGGTGTACGGCACGACGAGACTGCTGTTATTGCCTTTGCCGAGAAATTTGTACGGATAGCCCTTGGTCGCGCCGCGCGCGATCCGTTTGCGCTTGACGACGTGCGGCGCGAGGTACATTGCTTGCGACGTTTCACCTTCGCACGCGTGCCCGGTCATTTCTGATTTGACGTACGCTTTGCGCGCGTCGGTCGAGAGCAACGTGAAACTCGAACTCGCGACGCTGACGCCGAGTTCGTGGCGCAAGCGCACCGTCATAATATCGAGTGACGACTTGTTGCCGCCGTGCCCGTTGACGAGAAAAAATTGTTCGATCCCGTGCTCGCGCAAACTCGTGACGAGATCGTAGATGAGCGCCATAAACGTTTCGTGGCGGAGCGTGATCGTGCCGGGAAATTTCAAATGATGGAACGACACGCCGAACGGAATCGTCGGCGCGAGCAGGACGCGCGGGTACAATCGTTCCGCCAGCAGTTTGCCGAATCCGAACGCGCGCGCGGTGTCCACTTCGAACGTCATATGCGGACCGTGCTGTTCGAACGAGCCGGTCGGAATGATCGCGAGTTCGACTTGCTTGAGCGCGTCGCGCGCGTCTTGCCAGGTCATTTCGGAAAGGATAAAAGCGTTGGGCATTGGGACTCCTAATTCGTGATGCGTGATGCGTGAATTTCCGAAACACGCAGCACATTTTAGCCAAACATTATCGCACGGCTTGTTCGTAAAACGTCACGCCGACGCGGCGAATATGATCGACCACATCGGGATCGTTGATGTTGGCGAGAATGGACAAGTCAATCGTGTAGGGCAACAGGAGATCGTCGAGTTCGTCTATGATTTTGTACAGCACATCCCACGTCAAATCTGCGCCGCCGCACAACGTCAGGTCGATGTCCGATCCGTTTTTGTAATTGCCTTTGGCGCGCGAGCCGTAAATGATCGCGCGCTCGACTTGAGGATGTTCGGCGAAGACCTCGCCGATCATTTGAATGGTCTTGGATTTGAGCCCAAAGCGGCGTGTCACTGTGCGTCCTTCCGCAACAAGTCCATTCGAGTCCGGAGTGTTACAAATTCTGAAAAATAATGCTTGGTGATCGCGGCGGCGATTTTCTCGGCAAGGTCTTCATTGTAGGTGTGGCTGGTCAAAGTGCGGCTCTTGAGCATATCCATCCAGGTTTCACCGTCCACGATCAAACCGCGCTTGAACGCCAGACGAATGACATCGCGACTGCCGAGCAGATTGGTTTCACCTTGCGCCTCAAGATAGTCTTTCATCGTGTTCCAGGCGAGTTCGTAGGTGTACTCGAACGCTTGAATCAACCCTTGTTTTTCAAGTTCATTCAACTTGCCTTTCTGGATAAATTTCGTCAGTTGCGTCACTGCTTGGTTGAAATGATTAAACCGCTGAATCCAACGCACATCTTGAGACATCTTGCCTCCTATCATCATCCCGCGATCAACTGCGCGAGATAACACCACGCTTGCATCAACGATCCGCCGGTTGTGATTTTGTCCGAGCGCGCATCGATCACTTCGCCGTCTACTTCGAGATGCCTGAGCGTCAAGCCGGTGCCTTCGAGCAACAGCAACAAATCGGCGGGCGTGTAACAGCGCAGCGTTTGCGCGAGCGCGTGCTCCGGCGCGGCAGTCGGCTCCCATTCGTCAATCCAACGACAATGCACCGGATCGAAATGACAGCGCTCGAACATTTCGACGGAGCCGGGCACGCCTTTCAACGGCGCAAGTCGCTCTTCGGTTCCGGCATCGCGCGCCGGTCGAATCGGGTTGTACACTTCAACCAGAGCCGATCCGTTCGGCGCGAGCCACTCGCGCGCGATCCGCGTGAGCAATCGGCGTTGATCCGCATCCGAGCCAAGTCCAAAAGTTTCCCAGACGCAGACCACGTCAAAACGCGCGTCCAGCGCGACGGTGTAGAAATCGGCTTCGAGAATTATCAGCGATCCGGCGCGCGGAATTTTCGCGAGTTCGCGCGCGTACTGCGCGCGTTGCGGGCTCAGTTCGACCGCGACGACGCTGTGCCCCAGATCGGCGAGCGTCGCGGCGGTCGCGCCGGGACCCGCGCCCAATTCCAAAATTCGTTTCGCGCCTGCGCCGCACAATCGTTCAAGCGTTTGGGCGCGCGCGGCGTGAACGCCTTGCGCTTGCGGATCGGCACCCCACCAGATCGCGGCTTGATCGTAGAAATCTTTGATCCAGTCGTTGGAGTACGCGCCGGTTTGAAAAAGCGAATGGGGTTTCATCGTTTTGTTCCTGTGTTCTTTACGCCGCGCGTGATTGGCTGAACAGTTTTTCCGCCGGACATCCCAGTTCGCGCTGCTTGCAGAATTTACAGGCGAACGATCCGCGCACCAGCGCGTTGCCGCCGAAAGAGAGCAGGACGAGAACAACCATCGCGCCTGCGACGATCCAGGAAAACTCTCGGATGAGCAGAGCGATTCCGCCCAGCAGCGGAACCAGCGCGACCAACAGATCCGGCAGAATTTCTTTCCACGAAATTTGTCGTCGGAGAAAATTCTGCGGATCGCCGCGTTTGAAAAACAGCGCGCAGAGTTTGCCTCTGCCGAAACTGCAAACCTTGCCGTAATAGTAGCAGTGAACGCAACTCCCTTTGAGAATCGCGAGTTCAACACCCAGACAGTACAACACGTACAGCGCGGCGATCAAGATGCCGAACCCAGCCAGGATGAATGTTCCGATCGCATAAATCGAAAAGGCGATTGCACCGGACAAAACGACAATCCGGATCGGATAATTCTCGTAACTCGTTGTCGTCATCATTCACCTCACGTCGCGTTGACGTTACGCGAAATGCCATTTCCCTTGCGCGCGCAACGCCTCTTCCAAATCTTGATCGATCAAGATTTGTTTGATCTCATCCGGCGCGCGATGGCGTCCAATCGAATCCGCGCTGGCGGCAAGAGGCAACAGTACGCGCGCAGCGACCATCGCGCACTCTTTCAGATCGCGCTCGTTCACTTTGTCGAGCGTGTCCATCGCGGTATGCCCAAAGCCGCGCCCCATTGCGCGATCATTTTCTTTGGCGAACATTGTGATCGCCGGAACGCCTTCCATAAAAAACGGGAAATTATCGGACGCGGTCACGACTTTTTCGCTCAACTTGAGCGCGTAGCCGGTCTCTTGCGCGATTTTTTTGAGCAGCGCTTCCACATCGTCCAAGCCACTGGTCGTGAAACCTTTGCGCCCGCCGCCGACCGCGCCGTCGAGGTTGATCATCAGCGCGATCTGTTTCATTTCGCCGCGATGTTGCTTGACGTACTCGGTCGAACCCAGCACGCCCATCTCTTCGCACGCGAACGCCATCAAGCGAATCGTCCGACGCAATTGACCTTTGAGCGGCGCGAAGATGCGCGCGAGTTCCAAGATCAAGCACGTGCCGGTCGCGTCGTCGCCCGCGCCTTGCGAAATATCGTGTCCGTCGTAATGCGCGCCGACGACGATCAGTTCGTCGGTCTGTCCGCGCACTTCGCCGACGACGTGCGACGCGGTCGTGGGGCGCGAATCGTTCTGCACATCGAGCGTCACAATCGTTTCGCCTTTTTGCGCCAGGCGTTTGAGCGCGGCGCCGGTTTCGTACGACACCGCGACCGCCGGGATTTCGCCGAGTCGTCCGGGGCGGAGCGAGCCGGTTTCCGGCAAGCCGCCCGGCAAATGCCGCGTGTAAATGAAACCGATCGCGCCCGCATCCACCGCCCAGCCGTACTTTTCGCGGCGGTGCGGGATGCGTCCGTCTTCCGGATTCGCGCTGGAACACAAAACGATTTTGCCTTTGAGAGAATCTTTTTTGCGCGCGTACTCTTTTTCCGTACCCATTCCAACGTCGACGATCGGCGCGCGCAAGCCGCCCCCTGGAGTGGAGGGCGAATAGACAAGGGAGATCGCATCAAGCGTTTGCGCGCGCGGCGCGACGACGTTCAGCGCGCATTTGCCGCGCCACCAACCCAGGTAGTCGAACGGATCGAGGCGCACGTCGCTCAAGCCGTACGCGCGAAATTTTTCCGCGATGAAATCGCGCGCCTGCGCTTCGCTCGGCGTTCCGGCAAAGCGGCTGCCGAAATCGCAGAGCGCTTCCAGATTGGCGTAGAGATCGCGGGAAGTCCAAGCTTCCGCGATGAGTGTTTTGTCGAGAGAGGTGAGGTTCATTGGTTGCTCCGTGGTGTGTGATACGTAATGCGTGATGCGTGATACGCGAAGGTGGCTATCGTATTTTGCTCGCTTCTTCCTTAAAAATTTGCTGTATGAGATTAATGTTTGCTCCGCGAACTAAGAGTACCTTTTGGCCGATCGTCCCCAGCGCGACATATTCATCTAAATTTCGTTGAAGTACTGGATCAAAAGTCCGGAAATAGATTTGCATATTGGGCTGTTCGCCCTGCTTTTGAAACCCTTGACTTCCTATCAGTGATACAACAACTTGTAGAAAATCAGTCTGGGTGGAAAAAGAAACGCATTCAAAAACACTAACTTCTGCCCAATCACTGCCCTGGGTATAAGATCGCATGCTGGCAGATCTGACGTATGCTGTCCCCGTCCGAAATCTTTGACAGCGATCGCGCCAGTTTCGGCTGAATAGAATGGCGGTGTGTCCCAGCACCATCCGTCAAGCCGTCCAATGAGGGCGGCTTTTGCATTTTCTCCGGGAATCGTGT
>VGOB01000120.1 GCA_016865935.1 Chloroflexota bacterium
TCCTGGCGACCCGCTTTCGCTGTGCACATTCCATCTACACGTCGATCATGCGAACCATCTGTGGGTTGGTGAACGCTCAAACGCAGCGCTGGCAGACCACTCAGGCGGCTAATTCTGCATAAACTCTATTTATCTTGCCATGAGACCCGAACTTGAATTTCACGTCCGTGAATTAGCCGAACTGGGCTGGATGGCGCGCCGTGATTTCGGTGAATGGAGCGTTCCCATCCTTGACACGCTAGGCATGTTCACGGTCAGCGGAGATCAGAACTGGGTTCGCAACATTCCGGGGCGCCCGGTGTTCGTCGGGCTGGAGGGAGTGTTGTTCTATGGTGGGGTGGGATTGTGCTTGTTGCGTTGGCGGGAACCAAAGTACGTCCTGCAATTGATCGTCATCGCCGTTATGCTGGTTCCGAATATTCTGACCCATGATCCCCCCCGCTGGACGCGCGCGATCGGGGTTTTGCCTGGTTTGATGGCGATTACCGTCTTGCCCGTGGAATGGGGGTGGCGCCGCCTCGAAGCGTGGACGCGCTTCAAGGCAAGCCGCAGTTCATTTCGCGTCAGGGCTACCTATGTCTGTCTCGTAGCGTTCTTAGGAATATCCATTTACGCACGCACGGCTTTCGATATGTTTCGAGTATGGATCGACCATCCCGGAGTCTATTGGATGACGCTTGCCTTTTACGATGGCGCCGGTAAATACGTCAACGCATCTAGCGACGCGACACCCTTCAACTATGTTTTCGATTTCTATGAGGACTGGCGCAAGAACAACGTTGCTCGTGTGGTGCAACGGAGCGATGTCGCATTGCGTTGGTCGGAATACAACGCCTTTGTTTTCCCAGCCGACCCACGCGGTAGTCGGGTGGCGTTCCAGATTCTTGGCGCGCCAGCGACTCCACTCCTTTACGCGTTTCTCGATCTTGATGCCCCACTACATATTGATCCACGTATCGAGCCCGAGGGGCGCCGCCTGTTGCGGGTTTACTTCATCCCGCGTGAACGCTTGGAGAAACACCTGGCACAGGCGCGGCAGGGCAGCGTCTTTTTGCCCGATTCGCTCGCGCCCCTTTCAGTCCCAATCAACGTTGGGGCCTCCCTGGAGTTCCTTGGATATAGAGTTTTTGACGAGAGCGTCCGGGCCAATAGTTCTCTCCACCTCTTGACTTATTGGCGCGTATTGCGGCAGCCACCACCCACGACCGCCGCCTTCGTTCATCTCCTCGACGCGGAGAAAAATATCCTCGCTCAGTTCGATGGCTTGCAGGTTGTCGTCGAGAACCTCGCACCAGGCGACATTATCGTCCAGTTGCACACGTTGGAAATACCTGACGACCTTCCACCGGACACATTTCGTCTTGTATCGGGGGTCTACGTGCGGGAAGATCAGCGGCGTCTTTTGTTTAGTGTCGGTAGCGACCATATCTTGTTAGAGACTTGGCGGCCTCCGCCCAAGCCGCCGGCACGTGTGATCAAAGGGCCTCTATAAGACAAGGCGATCACGTCATAACGCAAAACACAGCGAGGGTGGCACGGTTCCCAGATATGGATTGTGCAATCGTCTCTGCGACAGTCCACACTAGGAAGCGATCCTGTCAGAGCATCGCCGCGTGCTCGCAGCAAGGTAGACATCCGTTCTTGGGCTACCCAAGATGCCGAACAATAAAATCGACGCGGGCTCTGAAATACAGACCGGACAGGCACCTAATCACCTGTCCGGCATTGTTTTTATCGGTTCGTTTGTGTCTATCGCGCCAAAAAACGTCGCGCGGTTTCCGCGAGCATCGCCGCGCCAATCGGCAGGACGCTTTCGTCAATGTCGAAAAGCGGGTTGTGGTGCGGGCGATTCACATCGTCTTTTTTCGCGCCGAGATTGAAAAAGATGCCGGGTTTGGCGCGCGCCATAAAACTGAAATCCTCCGCGCCCATTTGCAATTCCGCCTCTTTCACATTTTCCGCGCCGACGAGATCGCGCGCGACGCCGCGCACGAGTTCCGCCAACTTGGGATCGTTGACCGTCGCGGGATAGCCATCCAACAATTTCCACTTGTAATCGCCGCCCCACGCACGCGCGAGCGCGAACGCGTTCTGCAATTCGCGATGCAGTAACGCGCGCACATTCTCATCGAAACTGCGAATCGTGCCGCTGAGCCGCACCGATTCCGGAATGATGTTCGTCGCGGTGCCCGCGTTGATCGTGCAAACCGAAATCAAACCTTGCTTGGTCGGATCCATCCGGCGCGCGACGATGCCGTAAATCGCGTTGATCACTTGCGCGGCTAGCCAAATCGGATCGAGCGCTTGATGCGGGTACGCGCCGTGTCCGCCGCGTCCGAAGATTTCGGCTTCGAACGTATCCACCGCCGCCATAAACGCGCCCGCGCGTACGGCAATCTGCCCGCTCGGCGTCGCGCTGGAAACGTGCAAGCCCGCCACCGCGTCCACGTCGTCCAGCGCGCCTTCTTCCACCATCAACCGTCCGCCGCTTTTGCCGTCCGCGCCGCAATTCTCTTCGGCGGGTTGAAACAGCAATTTCACCGAACCGCGCAACTTGCCCTGCTTGAAATCTTCGGCAAGCAGCATCGCCGCGCCGAGCAAGCCCGCGACGTGCGCGTCGTGACCGCACGCGTGCATCACGCCAGAGTTTTGCGATTTGTGCGGAATGTCGTTCGCTTCGACGATCGGCAGCGCGTCCATATCGGCGCGCAGCGCGAGGCGCGGTTTGCCTTCGCCGAGGTATGCGACGACGCCGGTGCGCGCGACGCCGGTTTGGCTTTCGATTCCCAGTTCGCGCAATGTTTCGGCGACGCGTTGGGCGGTGCGAACTTCTTGGAAAAACAATTCAGGGTGCGCGTGCAGATCGCGCCGCAGCGCGATCAGTTTGTCTTTCAGCGCCAAGGCGCGGTCGAGGTGGGTCATTGGAGTATCATCCTCTTTAGCTTACTACGATTGGTGATCGTGTTGATCCCGCTCTAGGATTTGAATGAAATTTGCTGGCGCGATGATCGGGATGTCCTTGTAGTTGCCAAGGTCCACCAAGTCAGGATCACCGCTGACGATATAGTCCGCTCGCCCTTCGACGGCGCAAGCGATCACCATATCATCCTTGGGATCCCTTGTTACCCCAATTGCTGTCAAGGCGCCCTCCACGAGACATGCGTCGTTTTCCAACGCTTCTATCAGGGTGCGCGATTCGTTAGGTCGAATGTGCGTTTTGAGGCGGGGGTATTCCAACACGCGGTGGATTTCGGCTAACAACGACGGCGAGACGAGCACGGTAAACTCTTCGTTTTCCCATGCGTCCAAGATGCGACTGATCGTCTCGCCGTGCGTGAGCAGGAAACTGATATAGACGTTTGTGTCGAGGACAACTTGCATTTTAACGAACCGATGCGCGCTGGGCTTCCAGCGCGAGCGAAAGCGCATCGGATTCGGTCAGGGTGTTGCGTCGGGCGGCTTGCCTGATCGAGGCAAAACGACGCTGGCGCGCAGCGCGGGCGCGTTTGAGTTCCAATAATTCGCGATATTCCGCTACACCCAGGATCGCCGCGATCGGTTGCCCCAAAACTTGCACGATCACCGACTTGCCGCGCGATTGCACTCGCGTCAACACTTGGCGCGGTTGTGTCCGCAGACGACTGATGTTGATGGTTTGTTCTTTCATCGCAACATTCCTCTGCTGCCAATTATAGCACGGTCGCGGGTTGCGCGCAAAGTCCCGCGGGCGCGGGCGACTCACGTTTCAATACTCTTTCGGCACTTCGCCCTTGAACGGACCCGGCGCTTCGAGTTTCGCGCCGGTGAGCGCGGCGGTAAAACGCGCGGCTTCTTCCGGACTCGCGGTCAAGCGTTTGCACAAATACGCCGACGTGCAGGTATCGCCGCGACCGGTGCGTCCCTTGATCTCGCGCACGCGCCAGGGGTACTCGTACACTTTGCCGTCGGCGTAAACCATCACGCCGGAATTTTGCGTTAGCACGATTTCCTGCGGACCATACGCCGCGAAAAATCGAATCGCGTCGCGCATATCTTTCGTCCCTGCCAAAAATTCCGCTTCGGTGCTATCCACTTTGAAGACGTTGATCAGATGCAACACGGTGGACATTTCGGGCCATTTGCTGTACTTGAGCGCGCCGTTCTCGTTGACGCGAATGAATCCTTGCGCGTCGAGCGAGACGCGCGCTTTTTTCGCGGCGAGCGCGGCGATCACATTCACCGGCACCTCGCCGCGGATCGACGCGCCGACGTGAAAGACGCGCGCGTCGATCGGCGCGATTTCGGCGGGGGTGAACGCGCCGGCGAAACCGATCGCGTAGATCACGCGCTCGTCCAGGTTCGCAGTCGGGTAGACGATGCGAAGGCACGTGGATTCCGGCGTTTCCCGCGCGTACATCGTCACGCCCATCGCCTGCAGTTCTTCAATCGCGCCCCAATCTGCTTTGGCGATCCGCGTGACGACGGCGGCTTGCAGTCCCATCCGCGTGGCAACGTGCGCGCCGTAATAGTACGCGCCGCCGCGATGAACGGCGCTGCCTTGCGAATTTTCAATCGTGTCTTTGGTAAAGTGACCGACGAATGCAATGTCGAACATTTGGCTCCTTGTCGAACAATGACTATCGGGAGACATCATACCACAAAAAGCGCATTTCGCCAATGATGCAAGAACACTTGCAAATTGTACTAAAATGTTGTATAATCTTGCAGAGAGGTGCTCAATGGAAGAACTCAACGATTTTCGCCGTCGAATCGAAAAGCATTTTCCCCGCTTGACTAAAAGCGAGCAAAAGATCGGCTCGTTCTTGCTGTCCAGTTACGATCAAGCCGTGTTCTTGAGCGCGGCGGATATCGCGCGTGAATTGGATGTGAGCGAGGCGACGATTGTTCGTTTTGCGCGTACGATTGGCTACGACAGTTTTCCTCAACTGCGGCGCGCGCTGCAACACATTTACCGCGCGCGCACAACCCCCGCCACGCGTCTCCAGCACAAGCTCGCCGATCTGAAAACCGGCGAAGGGCACATCCTCGCCAAAGTCGTGGATATGGAATTGCAATATCTGGCTGAAGTGCCGCACAGTGTTTCGCCGGCGGAATTCGATCACGCGGTGAAGATCATCCTCAAGGGCAGACGCGTTTTCGTTTTCGGCATTGGTCCCGCGCGCATCCTCGCCGAGCTAGTCTTCTTGCGGTTGACACGTTTTGGCATCACAACGCTCCGACTCAACGAGTCGGGACGCGATCTATTGGATAAATTGCTTTTACTGAAAAGCGACGACGCGCTACTTGCGACCGGGTTCCACCGCGTCACCGGCGAACTCGTCGCCGTGCTCGATCGCGCGCGCAAGGTGGGGTGCAAAACGGTTTTGCTCACCGACACACTGCGCGCGCATTTTCAAGACAAGGTCGCGGTGACGCTCGCCGCGCGGCGCGGTCCCGTTTCGACGTTTCATTCCTTGATTGTGCCAATGGCGATCCTCAACGCGCTCATTCTCGCCGTCGCGATGGAACGCCCGGCGGAGAGTCTAGGATCGCTCAAACGGATGGAAGAGTTGCGCGCCGAATACGGGTTGGATAATTTGGGCAAAGTGAATTCGGCGTGAGGTGAATGGCTTTGATCCTCAACGGGGAGAATAAATGATGACAGCCGTCGCATTTCCAGTTTCATTCGCGCCAACGGCGCGCCGCGCTTGGCGCAAACTTACGCGTCCACACGTCGTGCTGGGTCTCGTCTTGTTGGGGTTGTTGTTCTATCTCGTGATGATCCCCCTCTTCATTATGATCCAGACGACAATCACTTGGCAGGTGGAAGATCAGCGGCTGGTGCGCGGCGTCGTGCCAGGTGAATTCACGCTGTTTCATTGGGATCGCGTGTTCAACAGCATCATCAGTCAAGCGATGCTGTGGACGCCCTTGCAAAACACGCTCGTCACCAGCATCGGCATTTCCTTTTTCGCTCTCTCGATTGGATCGCTTTTGGCGTGGTTGGTGGTGCGCTCCGATTTGCCCGGAAAAGGGTACATTTCCAGCATCGCGATCATTCCGTACATGATGCCGTCGTGGACGCTTTCGCTCGCGTGGATCGTCGTGTTCAAGAACCAACGCATCGGTGGCTCGATGGGATTTTTCGAAGCGCTCACCGGCATCGCGGTGCCGGATTGGCTGTCGTACGGACCGGTACCGATCATCATCACGTTGTCGCTGCACTACTACGCGTTCGCGTTCCTCCTGGTTTCTGGCGCGCTCCAATCGCTCGACGCGCGGCTCGAAGAGTCCGGCGAAATCTTGGGCGCGTCGCGCTGGCAAGTGCTGACGCGCATTACTTTTCCGCTCGTCATTCCCGCCGTTTTGTCGGCGTTCATTCTCACCTTTTCGCGCGCGATGGGCAGTTTCGGCACACCCGCGTTCCTCGGCAATCCGGTGCGCTACTACGTACTTTCTACGTCGTTGTACAATAACATTCAGAGCCGTCTGCAAGCGGATGGATTTGTGATCGGCTTGGCGATGATCGCGATTGCCATCGTCACAATCTACATCAACCAACGCGTCATCGGCGTGCGGAAATCTTTTGCGACGCTCACCGGCAAGGGGTTCACGTCAACGCCGGTGCGCTTGCGCGCTTTCAGGTACCCAATCTTCATCATCGTCATTACGTTCTTGACGATTGCCGTGTTTGCGCCGCTGCTTTTTCTGGGCTACGAGTCGTTGATGTTGAAAAAGAACTCGTATGATTTGAGCAATTTGAGTTTGCACTATTGGATCGGCGAAAGCAATCCCAAGATCGCCGATGGCATTGGCGGCGTCCTACGAGAAAGCCAGACGTGGGCGTCAACTTGGAACAGTGTGGCTTTGGCGGTGGTTACAGGTGTAATCACCTCGCTCTTGGGAATCTTTCTCGGCTATGCGATCGTCAAGGGGCGCGGCACCGCGCTCTCCAAATTCGTCGAGCAGGTGGCATTCTTGCCGTACTTGATGCCGAGCATCGCGTTCGGCGCGATTTACTTGGGAATGTTCGCGCAGCCAATGGGCCCAATTCCCGCACTCTATGGAACTTTTTGGCTTCTAGTTCTCGTGTCGGTTGCTAAACATTTGCCGTACTCTTCGCGTTCCGGCACCGCGGCGGTGATGCAGGTCGGTAGCGAATTGGAGGAGGCGGCGATCATCGGCGGCGCGTCTTGGCTCACGCGCTTTCGCCGCATCATCATGCCGTTGACGACCGCCGGCTTGGTTTCCGGTTTTTTACTTACGTTCATCACGACGATGCGCGAACTTTCGTTGATCGTGCTGCTGGTCACACCCGCGACGCGGACGTTGTCGACGTTGAACTTTCGATACTCCGAGCAGGGTTATCATCAACCGGGCAACGCGCTGGCAATTTTGCTCATCGTGATCGTCTTGTTTTCGGAATGGTTCGTGCGCCGCTTACGGGGCGCGCAAATCGGCAAAGGACTGGGCGCGTAGGGAGAATCGAAGATGCACACGATCGAACTCGTCCATGTGACTAAACGTTTTGGCAAAGTTGTGGCAGTTGACGACCTGAGTTTGACGATCGAACGCGGGAACTTTCTGACGCTGCTGGGTCCTTCGGGCTGCGGCAAGACAACTGTCCTGCGTATGCTCGCGGGATTGGAAGAGCCGGATGCAGGCGACATTCTGATTGACGGCAAGCCGGTCTTTTCCGCCCAAGAAGGCATCTTTGTTCCTCCGGCGAAGCGTAACTTGGGGCTGGTTTTTCAATCGTATGCGTTGTGGCCCCACATGACGGTGTATCAAAATGTCGCGTTCGGTTTGGAGATGGCAAAGCAACCCAAACAAGAAATCCAGCAGCGCATCGGCGGCATTCTCAAGGATTTGCAGATTGGCGAGATGGGTCAACGCTATCCGCAGGAAATGAGTGGCGGTCAGCAACAGCGGGTCGCGCTGGCGCGTATGCTCGCGCCCAAACCCGGCATCTTTTTGCTCGACGAGCCCCTGTCGAATCTTGATGCGCGCTTGCGTGTGGATATGCGCTCCGAACTCAAACGCCTGCATCGCGACACGGGCGCGACGACGCTCTATGTCACGCACGATCAACTCGAAGCGTTGACGATGTCCACGCACATCGTCGTGATGAAAGAGGGGCGCGTGCAGCAGCACGCCAGCCCCGCTCAAGTGTACCGCACTCCGGCGAATCTGTTCGTTGCGGACTTTATTGGTAGTCCCAAGATCAACTTGCTCGATGCGACGGCGACGCTCGGCGAAGGTGGCACGCATCTCAAATTCGCGACGTTCGAAATTGCGCGCGTGCTGACGCGCGCCAGTGGCGCAGTCGTGGCAGGTATTCGACCGGAAGACATTCGCATCTCGCCTGAGCCGGATCCGAATGGAATCGAGTTCAAGGTGTACTCGGTCTTGCCTGCCGGGTCCGAAATCGTCATTAACGCGCATCGTGGCGCAACCTCAGTCGTCATCCGCGAAACGCGCGATATCCAGCTCGAAATGGACAGTGTGATCTGGCTTCAGTTCGACAGTAAGAAAATCAACTTGTACGACAAACAGACAGGCAGTCTGATCGCGGCAGCGAAGAATTAGTGTGACCGCTGCCAAATCCCAAACGCCAGGAGGTGATGGCAGAAAATATTCTCCGACGATCCAACGACAAACCAACCAACTGTTTCTGGTTTCCAACCTACGAGGAGGTAAAAGTGTTCCGCAACAAATGTTTCAACGTCGCGCTATGTGTTCTGGTGATCGCGATCGTCACAGCGGCGTGTACGCCCGCGCCGGAACCGACGAAAGCGCCACCGCCACCCGCGCCAACAACTGCGCCTGCTGCCGCGCCGACAACTGCGCCCGCCGCGGTGCCAACGACTGCGCCAGTAGCAGCGCCAACGACCGCGCCTGCGGTGCCAAAACCAACCGAAGTTGCCAAGCCCGCTGCCCCCGATCCCTACAAGGGGATCACGGCGGCACAGGATGCTTGGGCGAAGGCAGCCCAAGTCGGACCCTACCAGCCCGCGACGCTCGATTGGGACGCCATCGAAGCCGCCGCGAAGAAAGAGGGGAAAGTCGTCGTCTACTCCGCCTCTTCGCGGATTGCCGACGTGAAAAAATCTTTCGAAGCCAAATACCCGGGCATTACGGTTGAAGGCTATGACATCGCGGCGGTGGATCTGCTCACCAAACTGCAGAAGGAATTTCGGAGCAACATCCACACGGCCGATGTGGCATTCGTCGGCGACCCGGCAACGCAACTCGGCGAGATGTTTTATCCACCGAACAAAATCCTGTGGACGTTTGTGCCGGACGTGCTCTTCCCCAATGTAAAAACCGTTGACGTTATCAACCAAGGTGATCGGGATCCGATGTTGGTTCATATCATCGGTGGATATACTTGGCTCTACAACACAGAGGCGTTCAAAGAGCCGCCCATCAAAAACATCTGGGACCTGACCAAGCCAGAGTGGAGGGGCCGCGTGACGTTTGGCGATCCGCAGACCACTCCTAACACCCTCAACTGCTTCACGTCTTTGACCAATCATCCTGATGAAATGGCGAAGGCATACGAAGCGGCATTTGGCAAACCGATCGTGCTGGAACCTGGCGTGCCGAACGCGGGCTATCAATGGATCAAGAACCTGGCAAAGAACGACCCAGTGATGACCAAAAGTGCTGGCGATGCCGGAAATAGCGTCGGCGCTAAAGGACAAAAGAACCCGCCGGTCGGCTTCGCACCCTGGTCGAAGATTCGCGATGTCCTCAGCGGCAATCTCGTTTTCGATTTGATGTGGAATATGTCGCCAGTGATCGGGTGCGCCGATCTCGTGACGCTCTCCATGGTCAATCAAGCGCCGCATCCCAACGCCGCCAAGTTGATGGTGCGCTGGTACATGGGCGACGACAAGGGTGGCTTGGGGAGGTCACCATATAATGTCCCCGGCGATGGCAACCCGCGCAAGGATGTGGCAGTGCCAAAGGGCGGCAAGTCCGTGGATGAAATGCAGAAACTCTTGTGGCGCAACGATCCCGGTTACACCTATGCCAATGCCATCAAGGTCCGCGATTTCTGGATTGCGAATCTGAAGTGACTTTCTGGAGAACCCTGGTTTCTACGCGAAACCAGGGTTGCAAGCCGATGACTGTCTGCGCATTCTCCAATTTCCGGTCGAAGGGGCGTCAGTCACGCTAACTCGACTTCTTTGCTGCCGGGGTGGATCTCGGATTCGATCGCTTCGAACTTTGCGGAATGCATTATGATACTTTTCACGATGGGATCCACCCCGTGTTCTTGACATTGTCAGTTTGCACAATTCGGCACCACCTGCATGTGGACAAGCGCGTTTCGGCTCGCACGCGTTGCGTTACACCGACATCATCTATCGCTCACCCCACGAAGGACGCTGACAGCGCGTGGTCGCGCTCACGAGAAATTCGATTTACATCGCGACCGAGTACAGCGCGCGCTGTGTTGCATCCCGGAGAGATCAGCGCGAGCGCGGAGATCGAAGAACGACTCGAGCAATCGTATACACAAGGGAAAACTCGCCGCGCGGAAGCCGAAGCGTTGCGCGCGCTCGCGCCCTGAATGTCGTTCGCGTATTCGAAATAGATCGCACGTTTTGGTCGGATGCGGCGCGCGGGCATCTCTGCGCAAAAGGTTGGTTGAACCGATGAACGAATGAGCAGGCGCCGAAGGATGAATGGCTGATTCCTGCTCCCTGATTCCTCAAGGAGTATTCGTGACTGATCTTGCACTTTCTACAATGTGGGGCGTCAAACGATTCGAGACGCTCGCAGAATTTTTCAAGCAAGGCAGCGCGCTCGGGTTTACACAATTTGAACTGAATCACGCGATTGATTCCACAATGCTCCAAAACGTGAACGGCTATCGTGTCGTCAGCGTGCACGAGCCCTGCCCCGCCGATGTTTCGGTGGGCGAATTGAAAAAACGCAACTGGCTCATCTCCGCGCCCAACGAACGCGATCGGCGTGAAGGCGTCAACGCGATCAAGCGGAGTATTGACCTCGCGCAAAAATTTGGCGCGTCCGCCGTGATCGTTCACCCCGGCAAAATTGACGTTGACCCGGCGATGAACAACCGATTGCATGAGTGGTATCGGCAAGGCAAGCGCGCAGCGCCGGAATACACGCGGCTCAGAGATCAATTCGTCGCGGCGCGCGCGGCGCAGGCGCGCGTCAATTTCAGCGCGGCGCGGCACAGCGTGATCGAACTGGCAGAGTACGCGGGCGAACGCGGCGTCAGACTCGGTTTGGAGAATCGCTATCACTATTTCGAGATTCCATCGCCGGATGAACTGGGCGATCTGTTGGAACTCGGTTTCGCCAACGTCGGTTTTTGGTACGACGTGGGTCACGCCGAGACCTGGGATCAACTTGGTTTTGTGGCGCACGAAGAATGGCTGCGCCGGTTCGCGGCGCGGATCATCGGTGTGCATTTGCACGATGTCGTCGGCGTTGATGATCACCGCGCGGCAGGGACGGGCAACGTCAACTGGGAAATGGTCGCGCGCTATTTGCCCGCCGCCGCGATGCGGACGTGTGAATTTCAAAACAACAATTCGCCGGAGCAAATCACCGCCGGAGTCAAATGGCTGATCGAGAAAGGTTGCGTGCGCCAATGACGATTCGCGCGGTTCTATTCGATCTCGGCGGCACGCTTGAAAATGTTCTTTTTGACGACGCGTTGCGCACGCAAGCGACGCCGGGCTTGCGCGCGATTCTCGTCCAACACGGTCTTGATCCTGGCCTGTCAATCCCAGAGTTGTACGCCACGATCAAAGCTGGGATGAAGCACTATAAAAATTGGTGCGAAGAATCGGAACGCGAATTGCCGCCCGAACGCGTATGGAGCGAATTCCTTTTCACCAATCATGCCTTGCCGCAGGCAAAATTTGCCGCCATTGGCGAAGAGTTGGCGTTCTACTGGGACATGCATTTCTCGCGCCGCACGCTGCGCCCCGAAGTGCCCGTGCTACTCACGACCTTGCGCGCGCGCGGTTTTGCGCTCGGCATGATTTCGAATGTCACGAGCCAGAAACTGTTGCCGCATAAACTTGATGAGTACGGCATCCGCGATTTTTTCCAAGTCGTTCTGGCAAGTTCGGTGTTTGGCTGGCGCAAACCCAACGCGCGCATCTTTCTGGAGGCGGCGCGGCAATTGCGCCTGGATCCGGCGGAGTGCGCTTACGTCGGCGACACGGTTTCGCGCGATGTCGTCGGCGCGCGACGCGCCGGCTATGGCTTGGCGATCCAGATCAAATCATTCTTGACAACCGTCTTGGATGGCGAGAATGATGTTGAGCCGCCGGATGCCGTCGTCCAGAATCTAATGCAAGTGGTTGACTTGATTGACGGAGAAATGAAGTGATCAAGGGGATTCTCTTCGACGCGGCGGATGTGTTTTACGAACGGTTCGAGTCTACTTCGGCGTTCGCGACGCGCTTGCTCGAACAATTGGGGTTTGCGGCGCGCGTGTCCGAACAGGATTTAGCGCGCCAGAATGAATTGCATCTGCGCGCGACCGACGGGCACCTCACGCACGAAGCGTACTGGGACGAATTTTTGCAAATGCGCGGCGTAACCGATCCGGCGCAGCGCAAGATATTGAGCAAGCGCGTCGCGGAGCAAGCGAACAACGTCATCGCGATTCCCGGCGGGCGCGCGGCGATGTCCGGCTTGAAACAGCGCGGCTTTGTGTTGGGCATCGTTACGGACACGATTTATCCGGTCGAGTGGAAAATGAATTGGCTCGCCACCGTCGGCGTCGCCGAGTTCATTGATCTCGTTTCCTGTTCGAGTGTTTTGGGCGCGCACAAACCGAACCCGGAAATTTATCTCGACGCCTTGCGCCAGGCGCGCTTGTCGCCGGGTGAAGCCGCGTTCGTCGGGCACGACGCGAAAGAATTAAAAGGCGCGCGGCGCGTCGGAATGAAAACGGTTGCGGTGAATCACCCTGCCGACGTTCAAGCCGATTACTGCGCGCGCTCACTCGAAGATTTGCTCAACGTGCCGATATTCAAAAGACACAGTAGATCACAATTTTGTCATGCTGAGCGAAGCGAAGCATCTCGCTAATCGCAAATTGCGGGACGCAAAGCGTTCGGCGCAAAAAGCGCGCCTCAGAATGACAATCTGTGATGTACTGAGACAGTGAACAGTGAACGGTAAACAGTAAATTCACGCGGAGAGACGAAAGAAATGAATCACGACATCGAAGCCATTTTTCTCGACGTGGGCAACACGTTACGCGTCGTAGTGAAAGACGAAGCGTTTCAGGCGCACGCGCGCCGAGAACTCGTCGCGTTGACCGGCGCAACAGAATCGCCGGACGCGTTCTGCGCGCGCTTGGAAACGCGGTACAAAATCTATCGCCAGTGGGCGTTCGAAACGCTGATGGAAGCCGGAGAGCGCGAATTGTGGACGCGCTTTATGCTGCCGGATTTCCCGCCGGATCGGATCGCGCCGCACTCCGGCAAATTGACGCGCTTGTGGCGCGATCGCGATGGGCGGCGCGTGCCGTGCCCGGACGTCACATCCACCGTGATCGAGCTGGCGCAACGCGGCTATACGCTTGGCATCATCGCGAACACGATCACGGAAACCGAAATCCCGGATTGGCTGGAACACGACGGGCTGACGAAATATTTCAAGACGGTGATTCTGTCTTCGACGTTCGGGCGGCGGAAACCGGGACCCGAAATTTACTGGGAAGCCGCGCGCACCGCCGGAGTTGATCCGGCGCGCGCGGTCTACGTCGGCGATAATCCCTCGCGCGATGTGGTGGGGACGCGGCTGGCAGGTTATGCGATGAGTATCGTTCTGATGGAACCGGCAACCCTGGCGAAAGAGCCGCCCGCTCAGGACAATCCACCGGATCGGATCATTCACGCGTGCCGCGAGTTGCTAGAAATTTTTCCGCCGCGTCAACGAACGTTCAACGAATAAACGAATCACGCCGAAGGATACCGTATGTCTACGTCAAACGCAATCCATTCCGATCTTTTTTCCGCGACCTTGTTCGAAAAGACGAAACGGATCAATCCAGCGATTCAAGATCTGGAACTGTACGAATTTCGCTACGCGTTGCGCAACGTGATTCCGGCGGAGGGTTGGGACGCGATCCAATTGGACGCGGCAGAAGAGATCGAACGCCGCGTCAACTCGCGCGAGTTTTACGCCGCGATCAAGATCAAAGCGCGCGTGGACGATCAGATCGTCTTGGACGAACATATTTTGCGCCTGACCCAGATGCTTTTGGTCGGTTTGAACCGCGGCGTCTACGCGGCAGAATGGATCAACGCGCATTTCTATTTCGACGTGCGCGGTTTTTATTTTTTGCATCGCGTCGTGTATTTCACCGCCGCGGTGCGCGCGCATTTGGGCGGCAAGCCGTTCCGGCAATTCGAGCCGAAACAAGAACGGTTCGCGCGCGCGCAAGACATCGGCTACCCAGCATTTCGCGAAGCGAACGCGGAGGTGGACGCGTTTTTCATCGCGAGCGCGCAGAAATTGATCGCCGCCAAAGGCACGCCGCTGCTCTTCGCGCTTGCCGGAGGAACGGCGGCGGGCAAAACCGAAATCGTCGAACGCTTGCGCGACGCGCTCGCGCACAATGGGCGCGCGACCACGTCCATCGAACTGGATAATTTTTCACGGATCGATCCTATCGCGAGGCGAAGGGGATTGATTCGTTACTCGATAGTTGTGTTTTGACATTTCCAGCCCAAGTGTGATACCTTGGGAGCCATCTCACACCCTTGGATGAATAGCTGATGCAACTTCCAATTATCGCACCTGCGCCACTGGTGATTGCTCACGCGG
>VGOB01000121.1 GCA_016865935.1 Chloroflexota bacterium
CCGCGTGAGCAATCACCAGTGGCGCAGGTGCGATAATTGGAAGTTGCATCAGCTATTCATCCAAGGGTGTGAGATGGCTCCCAAGGTATCACACTTGGGCTGGAAATGTCAAAACACAACTATCGAGTAATATAGCCAGAGCAGCTTCATTGCTCTTCACAAACTCGGTCGCAGATCCAAACGCATACCCAGATTCTCAAAGGATATCAGACTACGCATTAGCTTGGTATTATGCCAGTTTGGGCTATGCCGCACACGCAAAACCTTACTACACAAAACGGCCCAATTCAGAAGTCAGGAGGGTTATGCTACTTTTAATTGAAGACAACCTGGATTTCCTTCCATATTACTACCAAAAATACAGGACCAGCGAGACTTCCAAATAAACTTCGCGCGGTTCGCGAACTCTCTCACTCCGCAACACAAACTCCCTCCCGCATCTGCAAGAGGGAGTTTGTCTGTCTACTGTTGACTGTCTACTAACGACTGTCCACTGCCTACCAGTTTAGTAATCCATCCCGCCCTATTTCCCAATCAACAATCTCTGCGGATCCACTTCCTCGCGCAAGATTTGTAATTCTTCATCCGTTGGTTCAGGTGTTGTTGCCAACGGATCGGCGAACAAGATTTCAAAGCCGGTGTTCGCGCGCACATCGTCGCGCGTGATACCGGGGTGCAAACTTTCCACTTGCATCCGTTTCGTGTCCGGATGAAAACCGATCACCGCGAGCGTCGTAATCACTTTGTATGGACCAGTGCCGGGCGGCAAGCCCGCGCGTTCGCGCGCGCCGAGTCCGGTGAGATAGCCGGGCGTCGTCAGAAAATCGAGGCGCGGCGCGAACCGGCGTTTGTCGTGCGGCGTGATCACGAGCGTGCGCCAGCAGAACGACGCGAGATCGTTCGCGCCGCCACTGCCGGGCAAACGCGCCTTCGGCTTTTGGTAATCTGCGCCGATCAGCGACGTGTTGATGTTGCCGTACGGATCGATCTGCGCGCAACCCAGGAACGTGTAATCCACCGTGCCGCGCTGACACGCCTCCATCACTTCGTCCATACTCGCGTGAATCAGACAGCCGGTTTGCGTGTACGAATCGGCAACCGAAATCGGCAGGCGAATGAGTTGCGGCGCGATGCTCCCGGCTTCGAACAAGACGATTAGATTCGGCGCGGTTGTTTTCTTGGCGAGCATCGCCGCGGCAAGTGGAATCCCGGTGCCGATCACCGCCGTCTTGCCATCTTCCAGTTGATGCGCCGCGACGCACACCATCAGTTCCATCAAGTTGTAGCGTTTGGGTTCGTTCGACATCGTTGTCCTTTGTGTCATTGCGAGCCGCAAAGCGGCAAAGCAATCTCCGATTCGCAAGGTGGGGATTGCTTCGTCGCGAAAAACGCTCCTCGCAATGACACTACGATTCGCGTTTCAACGGCTCGAGCGCACGCAGTTCCGCCATTCGCGCTTCGCCGCCGCGCAACGCGAGATACGCTTCAAAATTTTTCACGTCCAAAATATTCTTGCGCAGAAACGCGTCGAGCGTCGCTTCGTCTTTTTCCGCGTCCATCCATTCCGCCAGATGCGCTTCATCGGAATAATATTCGTACGGCATATTGCCGGGATAACTGCCGTATAGCACGTGACACACCGCGTCGGTCAGCCAGTACGGCGCGATCGTCTTGCTCGGATCGCGGCGAATCTCGTCCGTGCTGACGATGCGCTCGGTTGTGACGATGAGTCGTTTCGACGCGCGCGCCATATCGTAATCGGCGATGCCGATGCCATCCACTTGCGCGTTGCCGTACACGTCGGCGCGATGCACGTGCATAATCGCGACATCGGGGAAGAGCGCGGGGATCGCCGCGAGTTTTTGTCCGGTGAACGGACAAACGATTTCTTTTGCCGCGCTGTGCTTGAAAGTATCAGTACCAAGGATCGAACGCGCGGGCAAAAACGGCACGCCCATCGCCGCGGCTTTGTAGCGCCAACCGAGCGTCGCGTTCGACCATTCGGTCACGCGCACCGCGCCGCTCTCCATCAGCCGCCGCGCATTCGGCGCGAGTCCGCGCATTTCCAAACCGACGACGTACGCAATGTCGCACCGGTCGAAACATTTGCCCGCCGCGAGAATTTGAAAATCGTGCGTCGCGGTGTGTCCCGATAGACCCAGGTTCTTTTTGCGCTGGCGAACGATTTCGTGCAGGATCGCCGTGGAGATTCGCACGCCGCCAAAACCGCCGGACGCGAGATAATCGCCATCGTGGATGAAATGCTTGACCGCATCCGAGACGCTCATCAACTTGTTCGTCAGCGCGCGCGATTTGGTTTTGAAAAATTTGCGCGCGGCGTCTACATCAGGATTGGAAAATAATTCGCCTTGAGAAATAGTCAACGGATCACCCATTGATCCTCCCCTTCAAATATGGCAAGTGACAAGGGACAGGTGACGTGCCGCGTGAAACGTCTCTTGTCACGTGTCACCTGTCACTTGAAGGTCTTGCATCTGTCCGACGATACGCGCCCAATGCGTGCCGCGCCAATAGATGCGCGCGCAGTGCGGACAACGCCGGAAGCGTTCTTGTGTGTGATACACATACGGCGGCACATCGCCGCGCACCGACTCTTTGCTCACGTCCGTCAGCGCGCGATTGCACGCGGCGCACCGCGAGAATGCTTCGCGCGCGGTGAGATCGAACGCGCGAAAAACCTGGCGCACTTGGTCTTCCACCTGCTCCGATTCGATCAAGATAAATCGCAGACCGCGCCGCCGCGTCAATTCCACATCGCGCGTCAGCAAGACGCGATTCTCCGCGCGCGCGACGCGCGCCAAGTGCGCGTCCGATGCGTCGTTCGGATACGCGGTATCATAGCCCAACAACCGCAGCCAGGTCGCCAAGCGTCCCAGCATATTGTCGGCGATGAATTTCATCGCGGATGATTATACCGCGAGAATCCTCTACTTGTCTACTTGTCTACCTGTGCTATAATACCGTCAAAGGAGAAACCGAATGACACTCACGCGTGTCCAAGTCCAACACATTGCCGAACTTGCCAAGTTGAAGTTGAGCGACGACGAAGTTGATCGGATGACGCAGCAACTCTCCGCAATTCTCGATCACGCGGCGCGCTTGCAAGAACTGGACACGGACGACATCCCGCCCACTGCGAGCGTCGTTCCCTTGCAAAACGTGATGCGCGACGATCAAGTCGTGTCCTCATTGCCGCGCGAGCAAGTGCTCGCCAACGCGCCGGACAGGAGCGAGGACGGCGCGTTCTTTCGCGTGAAAGCGATTCTGAAGGAGTAGCGAATTGCGAATTAGGAATTGCGAATTAGCATTTTCGCAATTCGCAATTCGCAATTCGCAATTTGCAATCCGATCTATGAAAATTGCTTGGTTCGGACACGTTGCGTCGGCGCGCGGCAACGGCATCGTTTCGTACTCGCGCGAGCTGGTGCGCGGCTTGCGCCAACGCGGACAACTCGTCACGTTTTTTTATCACATCACGCGCGAGCGTGGCTTGGGTCAGCGCGATCCGCGCGATATTCGGCTGGGCTCGTTCGACATTTTGAATCGCGCGATGATCTCGTCGCCGCGCGCGCGCGAAATCATCGGCGCGACGTTTGCGCGCGAGCAGATCGATCTCGCGCACATTTCGTTGTCGTTTTCGCAACTCGATTTCAGTCTGCCGGACATTTGCCACGAGTTGGGCGTGCCGTGCGTCGCAACGCTGCACTTTCCGTACGGACCGCCGGAGACGTTTTGGGGCAGCGCGGTGCGCGTGCTGTACCGGCTGTACTCCGGCTCGCTGAAGAATTACGACGCGGTGATCGTTTTTTCCGAAGCGCAGCGCGCGATGCTGGTGGATTACGGCGTCTCGCCTGCACGCGTGCGCGTGATCCCGAACGGGATTGACGTGGCGACGTATTCGCCGGGCGCGAGCGATTTCAAAGAGAGCATCGGCGCGTCTGTCCTCGCGGCGTACATCGGACGCGTCGATCCGGAAAAAAACGTTCGCGATTTTCTCAAAGCGTTTCACGGATTGAACTTGCCGGACGATCACAAAGCCGTCGTCGTCGGCAATGGAATGGACTTGGCAAGTTTGCGCCGCAAGTATCACGACGATCATCGCATCGTCTTCAAGGGATACGTCGGCGAATTACGCGAACGCATCCGCATCTTACGTGCGGCGGACATTTTCGTTCTGCCTTCTTCCATCGAAGGATTATCGCTGGCGATGCTGGAGGCGATGGCGTCCGGCACGGCGGTGATCGCCACCGACGTGGGCGCGGACGCGGAGGCGTTACGCGGCGCGGGCATCGTGATCGATCTCGCGGCGATGGAAGATCAACTTCCGCTCGCGTTGCGCGTGCTGATCGAGTTCCCGGATTTTCGGCGCGACCTTCAGGCACGCGCGCGCCAACGCGCGGTCAGCAACTATTCCCTCGAAACCAACATCGATCGGGTGGTGGAGTTGTATCGCGAATTGGCGGAGGGCGGATAGCGAATGGCAGATGGCAAATGGGAAATGACAAATGACAAATTGCGTGCGACCAAAGTAAATAGGGCTAGACGCGCGAAAAGCCAACCGCGCGCGACGCGGGAAAGGCGCGCGGCGTACTCAACTTCCACGCGCCCGAAACTAACGCGGATGGAGTCGCGCGCGCTGGCGGATTTGCGCGCGCGATTAAAAGAAATTTTGCCGAATGGCGAATTGAAAAGTTTAATTTTGTACGGCTCAAAGGCGCGCGGCGACGCGCATCGCGGCTCAGATATTGATTTGTTGCTGGTATACGATGGCGCGCACGGAGAGAAGAAAGATACAATTTTGGATGCGATCACCGAGATCGAGATGCAGGTCTTTGCGCGTAACCCTCGCGCCTCCGTGGACTTGGCGACACTGATCCGCAGCGAGGCGGAACTGGAAGAAGAAGTGCGATTGGGTTTGCCCCTGTTGCACAACATCGCGCGTGAAGGCATCGTGCTGGAAGGAGAACGCGTTATGCCGGAGGAAATGGATCGCCGTCATTGGGCAACTGAGCAGATCGAAGACACCAAGCGAACATTACGCACCGCGCGAATGGCTCTCGCCGACGGGGATATTCGCCGCCCGATCGCGTTGGCGTACTTTGCTTTCGAAGGCGCGGCGCGCGCCGCGCTCATCGCCAAAGGGGTCGTGCCGAAATCGCATCGCGGCACGCAATCGCTGTTTGGCGAGCATTTCATCCGAACGGGTTTGTTGCCTAAAAAATTCGCGCCACCCTTCAAGAAAATGGAAGAGGATCGCTTGGATGCGACGTACACTTTCAAAAAGCCCTTTACCCAAGCCGATGCCGAACGCGCGCTCGTGCTGGCAGAAGAACTCGTGAGGGCGATTGAAGATTTGTTGCCGAAATTGCTGGAGGCAAACTAGTGGAACTGCATCGCTTGACGATTCATCAAGCGCGCGCGCTGTTAGAAAAAAGTGAAATCAGCGCGACGGAATTGACGCGCGCCGTCCTGGATCGCATTGACGCGGTGGACGCGCGCGTGAAAGCGTACTTGACGCTGGTCGCCGAGCGCGCGCTCGATCAAGCGCGCGACGCGGACGCGCGGTGGGCGGAGTATCGGCGCGCGGGGAAGGGCGGGGAGACCCCGCCCCTACTTGGAATTCCGATGGCGATCAAGGACGAGATTTGCACGCGCGGCGTTCGCACGACCGCCGGATCGAAAATCCTAAATAATTTTGTGCCGCCGTACGATGCGACGGTGATGGAAAAATTGAACGCGGCAGGCGCGATCTTGATCGGCAAAACAAACCAGGACGAATTTGCGATGGGCTCGTCCACCGAAAACTCGCGCTATTTTGTGACGCGCAATCCCTGGGATCTGGAACGCGTGCCGGGCGGATCGTCCGGCGGCAGTGCAGCGGCGCTCGCGGCAGACGAAACCTTGTTCGCGCTCGGCACCGATACCGGCGGCAGCGTGCGTCAACCCGCCGCACTCACGAACACGGTCGGTTTGCGTCCGACGTACGGACGCGTCTCGCGCTATGGGATCATCGCGTTCGCGTCGTCACTCGATCAAGTGGGACCGATGACGAAGGATGTGCGTGACGCGGCGACGATTCTGCGCGTCATCGCCGGACACGATCCGCGCGAAGCGACGTCGGTGAATTTGCCGGTGCCGGATTTCGTAGGGGCGGTAGGGGCGTTTAATAAAACGCCCCCACAGGATAAAACGCCCCTACAAAATATGCGCGTCGGCGTCCCGCGCGAATATTTCGCGGCAGGGTTGCAGCCCGGCGTGGAACGCGCGGTGCGCGACGCGATTCGCGTGTTGGAATCGCTCGGCGCGACGGCGCAAGAGGTGACACTGCCGCACACCGACTACGCGCTGCCGACGTACTATCTGCTTGCTCCAGCGGAGGCGTCCGCGAATCTCGCGCGGTACGACGGCGTCAAGTACGGCTATCGTCACGCCGAGAGCAACGAGATGTGGGAGGTAATGCGCGCGACGCGCGGCGACGGCTTTGGCGCGGAGGTCAAGCGGCGGATTATGCTCGGCGCGTACGCGCTGAGCGCGGGTTACTACGATGCGTACTATTTGAAAGCGCAAAAAGTCCGCACGCTCATCAAGCAAGACTTTGATCGCGCGTTTGACGCGGAGCGTGTGGATGTGATCGTTGGACCCACGTCGCCCAGCGTCGCGTTCAAAATCGGCGAGCGCGTGGACGATCCGTTGCAAATGTATCTTGCGGACGTGTTCACGCTGTCGCAGGCGCTCGCCGGCATCCCGGCGATTTCGATCCCGTGCGGATTCGATCAGGGGCTGCCGGTTGGATTGCAAATCATCGCGCGCGCGTTCGACGAGGAGCGAATGTTGCGCGTCGCGTTCGCGTACGAGCAGGCGACGGAGTGGCACACGCGGAAGGCGAGTTTGTAGTGGGCGGTGGACAGTGAACAGCGGGACAGTAGAACAGAAAACGCTCGCGTCGAGAGGCGCGGGCGTTTTGTGTTTCTTTGAATTTATTTCAAGTCAGGTTTCTGGTTGAAGTATTGTGCCCTGCGATCAAATTGTATATTCCGAACTAGAGCAATTGCTCCATTCCCTTGGGTGTCAGTTGACTCAGGCGCACAATTTTCACCTTTTGGATCAAACTCTCTAGCGCGTTCGCCGGAGTGTATAAGATTTCTTGCGCTTTTTTGTAATCCGCATCGCGCACGATCACAAACGCGCGGATGTTCAGATTCGGCGCGGATGCGAACAAATTGCGATAGCGATCGTTAATCGCCTTGTTCGCCGTTTCCACGGTCGTCGCTACTTCAAACGCGGCGACAATCGTGTACCCCTTGAGCGCGAGCAGATCGATTTGCTTGACGGTGTCGAAGACGACTGGCGGTAGACCGAATTCGCTCGCGCTTGCCATTGGCACACTCACCCCACGAAACGCCGACTCTTTGATCTGCTCTGTCTCGCCGACGTGAACGGCGTACCCACGCAACGTGACGTGTTGCATCAAGCGCGTGATGATCTCGTTGTGATCGAGTTGCGAAAGCAATACATCCTCGTCGAACAACGCGCGTTGAATTACATCTGCTGATTCTTTTGATTGTTCGACTTCGCGAATGGTGCGCTTGGTGAGGTAGTAGACCGGACGCTTCTGTCCTGCCATTTCGCCGCGTTCCGCGATGCGATTCAAAACTTTGTGGATCGTTTCGATACCGGGGCGTTGCGAATTGACGAGCGTGGTGTAGATCAAATTGAGCAAATCATCGAGCGTGGCGTAGCGTTTTTCTTTAAGGTAGGCGTAGATAATGTCGTGCGTCAATTTTTCTGCCGGAATGAAATCGAACGGTTTGAGCGCGCGAGTTTGCACGTCAATCTGTTCTTCGGTGTACCATAACTTGCCTTTGCGAATAAAATGCGCGTCGAAGAACGCACGAAAATCGAACCGCGCGAGCCGGTGCAACAAATTCCGCTCGTTCAAGAATGGAATCAATCCGGTCATCAGCAGGTTCTCGTCCGCGCCGCCGTTGTAATCAATCAACTCGCGCGTGCGTTCCACCAACACGGCTTCTTCGGCGGAGTCGAGCGCGTCTTTGATCTGCTCAATGTCCGGCGAAATTTCTTGGCGCTGAAACGACAGAATGAAATCGCCCAGCATTGACCCAGCCGCGCGTTGATGTAGCGTCGTCGTGTATTCTTCGATGGGCGGTTGGTAGGTCATCCCGCGATTGCGATCCACCTCGCGCGGCGGCAACTTGAACCCGGCGCGATTCGCCGCGCGATGAAGCGCCATCCACACGCCGATATCGCGGTTGTGAAACGTCATCACCATCCAGCCGTTCGGTTTCAGCACGCGGCGACATTCTTTGAAAATGCGGTAGAGCATCTCCTCGTAATGCTTCGCCGATTTTTCGGTGGCAAACCCGGTGTGGCGCGTTTGCACGGCTTCTTTGGAGTTGTCAATGATTCCTTTGAGTCCTAACCTTTCTTTGAGCCACACCGCGTAGAAATCGGTCAGTTCGGCGTACTGCACATTGCCCCCGAAAGGTGGATCGGTGATGATCACATCTGCCGCGCCCTCCGGCAAGTTTATCTTGTCAGAAGATTGGGCGAACAACAGGCACGTATGCGTCCCGAAGAATTGTTGTGAATTCTCCGCCAACGTAGCAAAATCGCCGATCTCTTTTTGACTATATTCTTTGCCCTTGCGAACTGCGACAAAGCGATCTGCGAATTTATCCCAGATGTTATTTTCGGTTGGCTCGTAAGGCATCCAATATCCGTGACTGCCCCACCCCACTGATTCGCCCTTCTTGAGGTACGACATTTTGCTTGCCCAATTGAGCGTCGAACTGAACGTCAGCAACAGCAGGTCTTTCGTCGCATCATCGCATTTCTGCTTTAGGATGGCTTGTTTGAGCCGCGCGAGCGCGAGCAGGTTGCGCGGGGTAAACAAATCGCGAAAATGTTTTGTCCCTTTGGAAAATAACGAGTGATCGCGTTGCAGATCACCATCGGGGATACCATCATTCGGAATCTTTAGTTTTTCTTTCGTCACCGCCGCATCGAAATTTTTGACAATACGCCGATACCGCCGCGCATCCGATTCATCCGCGTCTTTTTCTCCAACGGCTTCGCACTTGGGACAGGCAAATTTGACGCGTAGCAGAACATCGTCGCGGCGTTGCGCGTCAATTGGCGCGATTTCACTTTTACATTCGGGACATTGGTAGACGCCGCCGCGCAATTTTTTGGCGTGTTTCAACACAACGTTCGTCTGGCACATTTTCACCGGACAGACAACGGCATTGCTCCATTCAAACCACTCGGCGATTGCTTTTTCGTTTTTGCATTTGGGGCAACGGGTGTGGTAAAGCGACTCGATCTCAGCGCGAACAGATCGTTCTACCTCCTCAAACGCTTCACGCAACTTGGATACATCCACCGGCATCACTTCGGTGCGCGCGATAAACGTTGCCATTGGGTTCAGATCAACGCCGATCACTTTCCGCCGCGCGCGTAATGCTTCGACGACCGTAACGCCACCGCCGCAAAACGGATCGAGCACGATATCGCCGGGGTTGGAATAATGTTTGATGAGATACTCGAACACGTTGTGCGGACGACGCGCGAAATAGCGGTGCATTTTGTACACCGGCGTATGCGCCTCTGCCAGCACCGGCGCGACAATCGGTTTGATTGGTTTTTCTTTCGTGCCTTCGCTCGCGCTTTGCTTTTGAATTTGAACGTCAATCGAATCGGAATCGGAGATAAAGTCAGGCATTCTGCCCTCCGTGTTTCTTTGCATCTGACGCGGTACGCAACCCGAAAGAATTACTCGAAACAGATCACCACGCCACAATGCAATTGAATCTTAACTCTGATTATACCCCGAAATCTGCTCTCTCGCAACAATTTTCGCATCGCGTCTCCTGTTGCTCATTTCTGGCGACTGGCTATGGTTGACTAACGACTGCTTTTCGCGCATTTGCCCTTTCGCCCACTCTGGTATATAATGCGCGTCGTCAAATAATCACACTCCTCGATTCCACAGCGCGTGCCGCGCGGTCGGCGGTCGGCGGTCGTTGTTGAAAATGAGAGGGGCGGAAGCCATCGTCTGATCTCACATAAGATCAAATTCAAACGATGGAAAAAACACAAGGAGACCTGTGGCTGTTTTACCAATGAAGTCGTTGCTGGAAGCCGGCGTCCACTTTGGACACCGCACGCGGCGCTGGAACCCCAAGATGCGCCCGTACATCTTCACCGAACGCAACGGCATTCACATCATTGACCTCCAACAAACGATGGGCAAATTGGAGGAGGCGTACAATTTTGCGCGCGATACCGTCGCGGCGGGTGGTGCGATTTTGTTCGTCGGCACGAAACGGCAAGCGCAAGAAACCGTGCAAGCCGAAGCCCTGCGCTGTGGAATGCCGTACGTCACGCAACGCTGGCTCGGCGGCACGCTCACCAACTTTCGCACGATCCGCTCGCGCATTGACTATATGCTCAAACTCGAAGAGCGGCAAGCGACCGGCGATCTCGACAAGTTGATCAAAAAAGAAGCGCTCGTGCTCACGCGCGAGATGACGAAACTGCAAGCGCGCGTCGGCGGCTTGCGCGAAATGAAACGCCTGCCCAAAGCGATCTTCATCGTGGACACGCACCACGAATCGAACGCGATTGCCGAAGCGACGACGCTGCAAATTCCGATCATCGCGATGTGCGACACCAACTCCAATCCCGATCCGATCGCGTATCCGATTCCGTCGAACGACGATGCCATCCGCGCGATCAAACTGCTCGCCGGAAAACTTGCCGACGCGGCAATCGAGGGCAAGAACATTCGCGGCGTCCTCGTCGCCGAAGCGGAAGAAGCGGGCGCGGTGGTCGCACCGGCGGAAGAACTCCCCGCCGATCTGCCGGACATTGTCATCGAAACGGAAGAATTTGAAACGGAACAACCCGTAGACGAAAACAAGGAAACCGCGCTATGACCGCCTCGGCTGAACAAATCAAAAAATTACGCGAACTGACCGGCGCCGGCATCCTGGACACCAAGCGCACGCTGGAAGAATTCAACGGCGATTTCGACAAGGCGCTCGCGGTGCTGAAAGAAAAAGGATTGAAAGCCGCGGAGAAAAAAGCCGAACGCGTCGCCAAGCAAGGTTTGATCGAAACGTACGTCCACGGGGCGGGCAAACTCGGCGTGATGGTCGAAGTCAACTGTGAGACCGATTTCGTCGCGGCGACGAACGAATTCAAGCAACTGGCGCACGATCTCGCGTTGCAGATCGCCGCGACCAAGCCGTTGTACGTTTCCGTGAACGATGTGCCGGCCGACGCGGTGGACGCGCAGAAAAAAGTTTTTGCCGACGCCGCGCTCGCGGAGAAGAAACCGGCGAACATCGTCGAGAAAATCGTGCAAGGCAAGACGGACGCGTACCTCAAGGAAATCGTTCTGCTGCGTCAGCCGTTCATCCGCGACGACGCGTTGACGATCCAAGACCTCATTCAATCGGTCATCGCCAAACTGGGCGAGAATATCGTCGTCAGACGGTTTGCGCGTTTTGAACTGGGCGAATAAAAAATCAGCAATCGGGCAATCAGTCAACTGGTTGCCTGATTGCCTAATTGCCGGATAACGAGGAAAAATGACGCAACCCCACTACAAACGGATTATGCTCAAACTCGGCGGCGAATCGTTGTGCGGCAAAGGTCACATCGGAATCGATCCCGACTCGGTGGCGTATCTCGCCGGGGAAATCCAAGCCGTCAAATCGCACGGCGTCGAAATCGCGATTGTGATCGGCGGCGGCAACTTTTGGCGCGGCAACGATCCGTACGCGCAAATGATCGAGCGCGCGACCGCCGATTATATGGGAATGCTCGCCACGGTGATCAACGCGCTCGCGCTGCAAGACGCGCTGGAAAAGCGCGGGCTCCACACGCGCGTCCAGACTGCCATCGAAATGCGCGCCGTCGCCGAGCCGTACATCCGCCGCCGCGCGATTCGCCATTTGGAAAAAGGGCGCATCGTCATCTTCGCGGCGGGCACCGGCAATCCGTTCTTCACGACCGATACCGCCGCCGCGCTGCGCGCCAAAGAAGTGGACGCCGACATCCTCGTCAAAGCGACCAAAGTGGACGGCGTCTACGACAAAGATCCGATGAAGTACGCCGACGCGAAAAAATTCGAGCGGCTCACGTACAACGACGCGATCTTGATGGAACAAGTCCAAGTGATGGACAATACCGCGCTGTCGCTCTGTATGGACAACAATCTGCCGATCCTCGTCTTCGATCTGGCGAAACCGCGCTCGGTGGAACGCGCGGTGCTGGGCGAAGCGATTGGGACGATCATTGCAAAGTGATTAGTGGATAGTGGACAGTGATCAGATCACTGACCACTGTCCACTATCCACCGACCACTTTTTCGGAGAAATTATGATTGACGATGTCAAAGCCGATGCCGAAAATCGAATGAAGAAAACGATCGACGCGTTCAAGCGCGAATTGCTGGGCATTCGCACCGGGCGCGCCTCGCCCGCGCTCGTCGAGCCGCTCAAAGTGGATTACTATGGCGCGCCGACGCCGTTGCAACAACTCGCGACCGTCTCCGCGCCCGAAGCGCGCTTGCTCGTGATCAAGCCGTTCGATCAAGCGTCGCTGTCCGCCATCGAAAAAGCGATCCAGAAATCGGACTTGGGGCTGACGCCGATGAACGACGGCAAACTCATTCGCCTGCCGATTCCGCAACTGACGGAAGAACGCCGCCGCGACCTGACCAAAATCGTCCGCAAACACATGGAAGAAACACACGTCGCCATCCGCAACATCCGCCGCGACGCGCTCAAAGACCTCGAAGAACTCGAAAAAGAAAAAATGATCTCCGAGGATCAACATTTCAGGGGCAAGGACGTGTTGCAAGAAGTGACGGACAAGTACATCGCGCACGCGGATCAAGTCGCCAAGACCAAAGAAGCAGAGATTATGGAAGTTTGATGATTGGATAGTTTGATGGTTGAATAGTTCGTTCACGACTCAACTATCAAACTATCCAACTATCCAACTATCCAACTATCCAACTATCAGACTATGGAACTAGACAAGAGCGCACTAACAAAAATTCCGACGCACATCGCGATCATTATGGACGGCAACGGACGCTGGGCGCAACAGCGCCATTTGCCGCGCACCGAAGGACATCGCGCCGGCGTCGAAAATATGCGCCGCGTCTTGGAAGGCGCGGTCGAGTTCGGCGTCAAGGTGATGACGATCTACGCGTTCTCGACGGAAAACTGGGGGCGCCCCGAAGACGAAGTGCGCGGCTTGCTCGGCATCTTTGAGCAAGTGCTGGCGCGCGAAGTGACCGAACTGCACAAGAACGGCGTCAAACTGCGCCACCTCGGTACGCTCGACGGCATCAGCGACCAGATGAAAGAAGCCGTCCAGCGCGCGATCGCGTTGACGCAGAACAACGATCGCATCACGTTGAACATCGCGTTCAACTATGGCGGGCGCGCAGAAATTTTGCACGCGCTCGCGCGAATGATCGAAGACCGCGTCGCGCCGGAAGCCGTCGACGCGCGGCTGTTCGCCAGTTATTTGTACACCGCCGGCATCCCCGATCCCGATTTGATCGTGCGCACGGCGGGCGAGATGCGCTTGTCGAATTTCTTGATCTGGCAAGCCGCCTACGCCGAGTACTATAGCACGCCCACGTACTGGCCCGATTTCGACAAACAGGAATTGTACCAGGCGCTCGTCGCATTCAGTCAACGCCAGCGCCGCTTTGGAAAACTCGAGACCGCCTAGCCGAGTCATCGCCGTGCTGAAAACGCGCTTCATCACCGCTTTCCTTCTCATACCGCTCATTCTCGGGTCCGTGTACGTTGGCGGACTCGTATTTTTCGCGCTCGGCACCTTTGCCCTCTTGTTCGCGGGTGCTGAGTTTTTCAAGATGGCGCGTCACGCCGGGTACGCCACGATGTCAACCAGCGGCGGCGTATTGATCGCGCTGCTCATTTGGAACGCGTACGATCCCACCAATGATCTGCGCCCGGTCTTGGCGGGCGCGATCGTCGTCACGCTCATCCTTGGAATTTTTCGGCACGCGGACGGGTGGCTGGCGGGCTGGGCGCTCACGCTCGCCGGCGCGCTGTACATCGGCGGACTGGGCGCGTATTTTTTCCTGGTGCGCCATCTGCCGCACGGCGAGCTGTGGACGATCTTCGCGCTGGTGACCGCGTGGGCAACCGATACCGGCGCGTATCTTGCCGGCACACGCTTGGGCAAGCGCAAATTTTTTCCCGCGATCAGTCCGAAGAAGACCTGGGAGGGCGCGATCGGCGGCTGGCTTGCCGCGCCGCTGACGATGCTCGCGTTCGGCGCGGTGTTCAATCTGCCGCTCGCGCATTGCGCGATCCTGGGGTTGCTGATCGGCATTGCCGCCACGTTCGGCGATCTCGCGGAATCGTTGCTGAAACGCCAAACCGGCGTCAAAGATTCGAGCAACATCGTCCCAGGTCACGGCGGCTTGTTGGATCGGTTGGATAGTTTGTTGTTCACCGCGGTCGTGACGTATTATTACTTGGTGTGGGTGTTGCGAATTGGGAATTAGTGATTGGTGACTAGTACTACAACGTTACTTCACGCTCAAAAACTGTGGTAGAATGCTCCCGATCCTTTCGGCAGGAGCAACCGATGAATCTACCACCGCGGGTTTCGATAGCGACACCACCACCTTCGGCAAGAGAACCGC
>VGOB01000122.1 GCA_016865935.1 Chloroflexota bacterium
TCGACCACAATATACAGTGGTGCCACTTCTGAAGTTCTTGAGCAACTATGGCAACGACCACAACATCTAGTAGCCAAGCGCGTGACGGCTACTAAAAAAACGGGCAGGCTGAGTAGTTACGAAAAATGGGAAAAAGCACGAGAATGGTGTGAGATTGCTGTTCGGCAGTCCCAACGGATTGGTCGCCAAGATTTGACTGCGGATGCTCAGTTTAATCTCGCGCGTGTACACGAAGCAGAAGGGCGCGCGGACTTGGCACTGCCGCTGGCGCAAGAGGCACTGAAGATTTACGAGCGGTTACAACACAAGGATTTGGTGGAGGTGAAACAGTTAGTTGAGCGGTTGAGCAAGACGGCACCCCCACCCTAACCCTCCCCCGTTTTCAAAAACCGAAAACAGGGGAGGGGACTTGGCTCCCTTCCCCTGTTCGGCGGTTTTCCGAACGGGGGAAGGGTCGGGGATGGGGGTAACTTCCTCCCCTGTTCGGCGTTTTCCTCTTGCAGCGTTTGCAGGAATTGCAAACAAGCCGAACGGGGGAGGGCTGGGAAGGGGGTTCAATGCCACGACAAAAAGTCACACACTGGCGCGCGTCGCGCGCAATGCAACTCCGCGCGCGCGAACTCCGCCGCGCGATGACACCCGCCGAGAAAAAATTATGGCAGCACATTCGCGACAACCAACTCGGCGCGCAATTTCGCAAGCAGCACGCGGTCGGTCCGTACATCGTGGACTTTTTCTGCGCGAAAGCGAAACTCGTTATCGAAGTAGATGGCGATACGCACGCCGATCCCAAGCAAGCCGCGTACGACGCCGAACGCACGCAGTGGCTGAACGAACAGAAGCACTATCGCGTCATCCGGTTTTGGAACAGCGCGGTGCTGAACAATATCGAAGGTGTGTTGGCGGAGACTGCCAAGGCGATTGAATTGCCAACCACTGAATCACCCAATCACCCAATCGCCTAATTTCTGACCCAGGAGTTGCCAATGGCATTCTTCGATTTCTCGCTAGACAAATTGCAAGAGTACAAACCGCCGCGCGTCGAGCCGGACGATTTTGACGCGTTCTGGCGTGACACACTCGATCGCGCGCGCCAATTTCCACTCGATGCGAAATTCGAACGCGCGGAGTGGGGCTTGGCAACGCTCGACGTTTTCGATGTGACGTTCAACGGCTACGCCGGTCAGCCGATCAAGGGCTGGTTGCTGTTACCGCGCGAACGCGCGCAGAAACTCCCGTGCATCGTCGAGTTCATCGGGTACGGCGGCGGACGCGGCTATCCGTACAACTGGCTCGTGTATGCCAGCGCGGGCTTGGCGCATTTCGTGATGGACACGCGCGGACAAGGGAGCGTGTGGCTGCACGGCGACACGCCGGACTCGGACGCGTCCAGTCCGCAAGCGCCGGGATTTATGACGCGCGGAATTTTATCGCCGGAGACGTACTACTATCGCCGCGTTTTCACTGACGCGGTTCGCGCGATTGAAGCCGCGCAAAGTCATCCGGCGATTGACGCGACGCGGCTCGCGATTGCCGGGCGCAGTCAGGGCGGCGGCATCACGATTGCGGTCAGCGGCTTGCTCCCGGACATCGTCCGCGCTGCGATTCCCGAAGTGCCGTTCTTGTGTCACTATCGCCGCGCCGCGCAAATCGTGGACACCGATCCGTACGCAGAAATCGCGCGCTATTGCCGCGCGCACCGCGATCAGGTCGAGCCAGTTTTTCGCACGCTCGCGTATTTCGACGGCGTGAATTTTGCGACGCGCGCCCGCGCGCCCGCGCTCTTTTCGACGAGTTTGATGGACAATATTTGTCCGCCCTCGACCGTGTTTGCCGCGTACAATCATTACACCGGAGAAAAACAGATCAAGGTGTACGAATTCAATCTGCACGACGGCGGCGGCATTCATCAGATCGCGGAAAATTTAAGGTTCGTCAAGGCGCGCCTGGCATAAGCCAGTCTCCGCGCAATGTAGCAGTCAGCCGTCAGCGATCAGCGATCGTATCGTCAACTTTTCCCTTGAACTTTGAACCTGGAACTTGCAACCTGAAACTATTGTCAGGGGTCTTGACACTGATCGGTCATTGTGCTATTCTCTGCGCCGTGCGGTTAGAGATTCAAAGCACGAATGGAGTTTGTTCGAAATGCGTAAAGAACGCGTGACCGAAAATGTGTATGTGTTTACGAGCGAGGCGTACGCGCAAGCGACTGCCGGAGCCATCGTCACCGGCGAAGGCACCGTCGTCATTGACACGCTGCCTTTCCCGCGCGAAACGCGCGAGATGATTGATTTTTTGCGCGCCGAAAGCGCGCGCGGCATTCGCTATGTGATCAACACGCATCATCACGCCGATCACGTCTACGGCAATTTTCTGTTCGAAGAAGCGGACATCGTTTCGAGCGAGCGCTGCCGCGAAGTGATGCGCAAGTCCGGCGAAAAAAATCTCGCGGAGGCAAAACAGCAAACGCCGGAACTGGCTGAAGTAAAATTGCGTTTGCCCAATCTGACCTTTGCCGAAAAAATGAGTTTTCATCTTGGCGACAAGGCGATGCGCTTGATGCCGCTCCCGGGTCACACGCCGGACGGAATCGGCGTGTACGTGGAAGGCGATAAAATTTTGTTCGCGGGCGACGCGGTGATGCCGTTGCCGTACATTTTCTGGGGCGACCGCGTGGTCTTGCAAGACACCTTGCGCGCGCTCAAAGAAATGCACCTCGAAAATATCGTGCAAGGTCACGGCGAAGTTTTGCTGAAAGGCGAATTGGACGAAACGCTCGACGCGGCAATTGCGTATCTCGATTGCATTCACGACAAGGTCAAAGCCAAACTCTCGTCGCGCACGTCCAAAGAGCGCTTGGTCAACGACATCACGCTCGAGTCGTGCGGCTTTTCGCCGATTGCGCTCGACGGCTTGGTGAAGCAATTGCATCGCAGTAATTTACTGCGCGTGTATCAAACGTTGACAGCCAAAGCGCGATAAATTCAAGGATGAAGGCGGAAAGATGAAGGATGAAAACTTTATCTTCCACCTTCATCTTTCATCCTTCGATATGAAACACATCACGATTCTGACCACCGGCGGCACGATTGCAATGACGCGCGTGGACGCGGCGGGCGGCGCGATTCCGATCCTGAGTGGCGCAGATTTTCTCGCGAATGTGCCGCGCGATCTTGCCGATGTGCGCGTCGAGGAATTTGGCAATTTGCCGAGCGCGCACTTCACGATTGATCACATTTGGAATTTGTCGCGGCGCGTTGCCGCGCTCGTCGCGCGCGACGAGGTGGACGGCATCGTCGTCACGCACGGCACCGACACGCTCGACGAATCGGCGTACTTGTGCGACATTACGATTGACACGCGCAAGCCAATCGTTTTTACCGGCGCGATGCGCGCCGCGTCCGATCCCGGGTACGAAGGCGTCGCGAATCTGATCGCCGCGATTCAAACTGCCGCAAGCGATGACGCGCGCGATTGCGGCGCGCTCGTCGTCTTCAACGACGAAATCCATTGCGCGCGCGATGTGATGAAAACGCACCCGACCGCGCTCGAAACATTTTTGTCGCCCGAGTGGGGACCGCTTGGGCGCGCGTACGCGGATCGCGTCGTCATCGCGCGCAAACCGACGCGCCGCGAATTCATTCCGGCGACGCGGCTCGAACCAAACGTGACCTTGCTGAAACTTGCCGTCGGAATGAGCGAGGGCTTGTTGGAATATCTCGTGGACACTGTCGGCGCGCGCGGCGTCGTTCTGGAAACGCTGGGCGGCGGACGCGTGCCGCCATCGTGGCTGTCAACCATCGAGCGCGCGGTGAAAGCAGGCACGGCGATCGTCATCACATCGCGCGTCGGCGCGGGACGCACGATCGATCGTTATGGTTACGCGGGCGCGCATCGCGATCTTGCGCGAATCGGTTGTTGGTTCGCCGATGGATTGAGCGGGCAAAAGGCGCGGATCAAATTGATGGCGGCGCTCGGCACGGAAAACGCGCGCGCGTATTTTGACAATTCGCTCTGATTCGATTATACTTGCCGTCAAACGTGATGATGGAAACGAGTACGCGAGTGAATCGCCGTAGCGAGTTCGGGTTGGTGCAAGCCGAGCGCGTGAACCTCGCGGAAAATCCTTCCGAAGCGGCGCGTTGAAAGCAAAGTCAAAATTGCCAAACGCGCCAAAGATGCCAAACGTGCCAAAAATTTTTGGCAGATTTGGCTCATTTGGCAAGTTTGGCACATTTGACCGCAAGTAGATTGCGACGGAGTCGTGCTTCGTTACAAAAACGCGGGGATGATCGTCCTCGGAAAAGTGAGTCAGTTAGTTAGATAGTTGGATGGTTGGATAGTTTGTTGGTTGAATACCAACTATCCAACTAGTAAACTATCAAACTAACAAACTAAAAAGGGTGGTACCGCGAGAAACTCTCGTCCCTTTGGGCGAGAGTTTTTGATTTATGATGACAGATTGTTGATTGCAGATTTTGTGAGGCAGAGTTCAAAATCTGCAATCTGAAATCTGAAATCTGAAATGAGGTTTCAATGACCGAACTTCTTTGCCAATCCGATGCGTACTTGAAAGACTTTGACGCAGCCGTCACCGTCGTCAACGGCGATCAGATCGTGCTGGACCGCACCGCGTTCTATCCGCGCGGCGGCGGACAGCCAAGCGATCACGGCACGCTGTGGGGCGACGGCGGCGAATACCGCGTGCTCGAAGTGAAAAAGCAAGGCGGCGAGGTGTGGCACAAGCTAGATCGCGCGGCAACGTTCGCGGTTGGCGCGCGCGTGCGCGGCGCGATTGACTGGGAGCGCCGCTACAAATTGATGCGGACGCACACCGCGCTGCACATTCTTTGCGGCGTCATCTGGCGCGATTACGGCGTCAGCGTCACGGGCGGCGATATGGAGCCGCTCGCCGCGCGGATGGATTTTGAGTTGGAGCATCTGAGCGCAGATTTCGCACACCAAGTCGAGGAGAAAGTGAACGCGGAAATCGCCGCGGCGCGCGATATTCGCGTCAAGGTCTTGCCGCGCGAAGAAGCGTTCCAGATTCCCGATTTGATTCGCACGAAAATCAATTTGCTCCCGCCCGATATTCTTCAAGTCCGCACCGTCGAAATCGTCGGCTTGGATTTGCAGGCGGACGGCGGCACGCACGTCGCGAACACGCGCGAAGTGGGGCGCATCAAGATCGTGGGACACGAGAGCAAGGGGAAGATTAACAAGCGGTTGAGAATAGAGATTGGAGATTAGAGATTAGAGATTGGAGACTGGAGATTGGCGTGATGCGTGAGGGGTTGTCATTGCGAGGAGCGTTTTACGCGACGAAGCAATCCCCAACTCGTGGCTCGGAGATTGCTTCGCGGAAAACGCTCGCAAGGACACGACGCGGTTACTATTTCTTCGCAACGAGATCTTGCAACATCTGACGGATGCGATCAAGTGTTGGCGCGTTCACTCGCCCGAACGTTTTGACCACGATGGATTGCGACAGCGTGTAGATTTTGTCCACGCGGATTCGGGATGGACGATTCAAGCCGCCCTTTTCCAAATCGGACGAGGTGATCGCGAAACTGTAATTCACAGATTCGGGATTCGAGGTCATCGCGACGACAACCATATCGGCAGTGTTGTGGTTGTAGGCGTCGTTGGAAATGACGATGACAGGACGCCGCTTGTGCGAAGAGAGATCAGTGAACGGAATCGGAATGAGAACGATGTCACCTTGCTCAGGCATTGTTCCAGTCCTCGTCGTCCAATGGATTGTTCCAGAACTCGGCGCTGCTTTGCGCCGCCATCAGCAAATCGCTGAAGGCATCGTCGGATTGGATGACGAACACAGTCACACGCGCGCCCGCAGGAAACGGAACATCCAATTCAAGATGCCCGCCCGATTTCACTTGCGTATCGTACTTGAGAGCCGTTTGGGGAAGCATAACAGAACTCCAGACTGCTTATCTGAACCCGATTATATCACACTTTGACAAACGGGGAAAACGCGATTGCGCGAACGCCGCCGATTGGAAACCGATTGACGCCAACTCGATTCATCGAGTTTCCACCTTGTTGAGCCGTCGTTTTCAAACGACGGCGGGTTTTGGGAAACCGCGAAGGTCTGCAAGCCGCGACGAACCCGATTCAGCGAGCGCGGTTTGTAGCACGCGCGATTGATTGCGCAAACGCCGCCGAATGAATTCGGCGTCTCAACGAGGTGAAAATCGGTTGGAAACCGATTGACGCCAACTCGGTTTACCGAGTTTCCACCTCATTGAGCCGTCGTTTTCAAACGACGGCGGGCAAACGCGCCTGAGACCTTCAAGGTTTTGAGAAACCGCGAAGGTCTGCGAGCCGCGACGAACCCGATTCAGCGGGCGCGGTTTGTAGCGCGCGGCGGAATAGGACGCAGGCGAGCGCGGAGTAACCCCATCTGCATGAATCGCCTATAAAGGAGAATCATGAAAATCATTGTTGAAGTCAAAAACGGTGATATTTTTGAAGTTCGAGATGATATTCTTGCCCTGAAGTATGCCCAACTCTTCTACCGCACTGATGGCGAAGTGGCGGAACGACTCGCTAAGTTTCATCAGAACTTGCTTTCAACCCTTCCCAAACCAGGGGAATGTCGTTTTTATGAAACGTATGGGAGTTTGAGTGTCAAGGCAGTTCTGTTTGTTGGCGTTAATGATTTGGCGGATTTTGGTTATCCACAAATCAGAGAGTTTGCAAGAAGAGCACTGGAATATTTGGGACAAGTTGCCCCAGGTACCAAGAATTTGTGTTTGACGCTTCACGGCGCTGGATACGGACTTGATGAGTTAGAAGCTTTTGAATCTGAAATCGCGGGATGTATTGACGCAGTTGCTAGCGGACGTTATCCCCAGTCACTGGAACGAATTGCGATTGTCGAAATAAGACCAGATCGGACTGAACGCTTGCGGAAAGTTCTCGCTGGTCTACTGCCTGATGGAGCAATAAATGTTGATGCCAGAGGATTGCTCGCTGGCATATCTGAGACCACCACAGAGCGCATTCGATCTGCTGGCTATGCGTCTGGGAGCAAGCCATTCGTCTTTGTGGCAATGCCGTTTGACGAAAAAATGGATGATGTCTTCCACTATGGCATTCAAGGGGCTGTAAATAGTGCTGGATATCTTTGCGAACGCGCAGACATGTCCTCATTTACAGGCGATATTATGGATTGGGTCAAGAAAAGAATACGCAATGCATCATTCCTGGTCGCGGACTTGACCAACGCGAATCCTAATGTCTACCTTGAAGTAGGGTATGCCTGGGGATGTGGCATACCAACGGTGTTACTCGTGCAAGATACGACAGAACTCAAATTCGATGTAAAGAGTCAACGATGTATCGTCTACAAGAAGATCAAGGACTTGGAAGAAAAACTTCGGAAAGAACTAGAAAATCTCAAATTATAGGATCGCGCATGGGCACAGTCGCAAATCCGAAATCATAAATGGAGTTACTATGCCATTCAAACCCGTACCCGCCAAAGTAGATTTCGTCGCGCAAGAGCGCGATGTGCTGAATTGGTGGAAAGAGACGCGCGCGTTTCAAAAGATGCGCGAACTGCGCAAAGGACAACCCACCTGGTCGTTCATTGACGGACCAATCACCGCGAACAATCCGATGGGCGTGCACCACGCGTGGGGTCGCACGTACAAAGATTTGTTCGGGCGGTATCGCACGATGCGCGGTCACGAACTGCGCTACCAAAACGGTTTCGACTGCCAGGGACTGTGGGTCGAGGTCAATGTCGAAAAAGACTTGGGTTTCCAAACGAAAAAGGACATCGAGAATTACGGACTTGCGCCGTTCGTGATTCTGTGCAAGCAGCGCGTCCTGAATTACGCCGCTGTCCAAACCGAACAATCCGTCCGTCTCGGAATGTGGATGGACTGGGATGATCCCGACACGCTACGCCTCCTGCGCGATAAACTCGGCGAGAACCCGAACGCGACGATCACGATCACCGCGCCGACGGGCGCGCAAATGTCAGGCACCGTCGAGCAAGTGATCAGTCAACTTGGGTTGCCGCAATTCGGCGGATCGTATTTCACGTTCAGCGACAAAAATAATTACGACATCTGGCGGATGCTCAAAAAGTGTCACGACAACGGTTGGCTTTACAAAGGCACCGACGTGATGCCGTGGTGTTGGCGCTGCGGCACGGGCATCAGCCAGCACGAAATCGTCACCGAAGGGTACATCGAAAAGTCGGACCCGAGTGTGACACTGCGCTTTCCACTTTTGGATCGCGCGGGTGAGTCGCTACTCGTCTGGACGACGACACCCTGGACGCTCACATCGAACGTCGCGGCGGCAGTCGGCTCCGATCTCACGTACGTCAAAGTGAAACAAGGAAACGACGTTTTGATCTTGTCGAAAGGGACGACGAAGATGCTCAAAGGTTCGTTCGCGGTTTTGGGCGAACTCAAGGGCGCGGAGATGCAAGGTTGGAAGTACGCGGGACCGTTCGACGATTTGCCCGCCGCGCGACAAACGGGCGGATGGGCTGAAGCGACAATGCGGCGATTGTTCGCACACATCAAAGAGACCGCGATCGACGCGCACCGCGTCATTTTGTGGGATGAAGTCGGCGAAGCGGAAGGGACGGGCATCGTTCACATCGCGCCTGGGTGCGGCGAGGAAGACTTTGCGCTCGGCAAGGAAAATAATTTGCCCGTCGTCGCGCCGCTCGACGAAAACGGATTTTACGGCGACGGCTTTGGTTGGCTTTCGGGCAAGCATGTTTCCGAAGTGACTGATCCGATTCTCGACGATCTGAGAAAGAAAGGTGTGCTATACAAATCGGAAAAGTACACGCATCGCTATCCCGAATGTTGGCGCTGCCACACGCCGCTCGTCTTTCGTCTCGTTGACGAATGGTTCATCGCAATGGACGGCATTCGTCCCGTGATGATGGACATCGCCAATCAAATCAAATGGATTCCCGATTTCGGCAAAGAGCGCGAACTCGATTGGCTCCGCAATATGCACGATTGGATGATTTCGAAGAAACGCTACTGGGGTCTCGCATTGCCGATCTGGGAATGCGAACAGTGCGGACATTTTTCCGTCATCGGTAGTCAGGAAGAATTGGAAGAACGCGCAGTCGAGGGCTGGGAGAAATTCAAGGGACACACGCCGCATCGTCCGTACATTGACGAAGTGAAAATCAAATGCGACAAGTGCGGCGGAAAAACATCGCGCATCAAAGACGTGGGCAATCCCTGGCTCGATGCGGGCATCGTCTCGCTCTCGACGATGGGGTATCGCACACAACACGATTACTGGAAAAAATGGTTCCCTGGCGATTTCATTTCCGAATCGTTCCCAGGTCAGTTCCGCAACTGGTTCTACGCGCTCTTGACGATGGCGGCGGTACTCGAAGGCAAACCCGCCACGCGCACGATTCATGGCTACGAAACTTTGCTCGCCGAAGACGGCAGCGATATGCACAAATCGCGCGGCAACATGATCGAGTTCAACGAAGCCGCCGACAAAATTGGCGCGGATGTGATGCGCTGGATGTACTGCTGCCAACGCTACGAAACCGATATGCGCTTCGGCTATCACGTCGCGGACGAAACGCGCCGCCGATTTTTCCTGCCGCTGTGGAACGTGTACAACTTTTTTGTGACGTACGCGAATCTCGACAAGTGGACGCCAGCAGTCGGCGGTCAGCGGTCAGCGGTCAGTGATTTAGACCGATGGATTTTGGCGCGACTGCAGCAAGTCATCGAAGAAGTGACGACACAGATGGATGAGTACATCGCGTACAAAGCAACCAAGCCCGTCGAAGAATTTCTGGACGACTTGTCGAACTGGTACGTCCGCCGTTCGCGCCGACGATTCTGGAAATCGGAAGCGGACGCGGACAAGAACGCCGCGTACGCGACGCTGTATGAGGTGCTCGTCACGCTGACGAAACTCCTCGCGCCGTTCATTCCGTTCGCCACCGAAGTGATGTACCAAAACCTGGTGCGCTCGGTCGAAGATCCCCGTCAGGGGATTGACGCGAACGCGCGCGAAAGCGTGCATCACTGCGACTTCCCGCGCGCCGACGCGTCGAAACTCGACGCCGCGCTGCTCGCGGAAATGGATGCCGCGCGCAAAGTCGTCAACCTGGGTCACAGCGTCCGCGCCGAGAACGCCCTAAAAGTGCGCCAGCCGCTCGCGCGCGTCGTCGTCGTCGCGCCGCAGCGCTCCGCGCAGCGCCTGCGCGCCGCGCACATGTCCGCGCTCGTCACCGACGAGTTGAACGTCAAGACGATACAACTCGTCGAAAAAGAAGCGGAACTCGTCACGTACAAGTTGTTGCCCGACAATCGCTTGCTCGGTCCCAAATTCGGCAAAGCGTTTCCACAACTTCGCGCCGCGCTCAACGCAACCGATCCGTACGTCGCCGTCGCGACTTTGCGCGCGGGAAAGAATCTCGCGCTGGACGTGAATGGTGAACGCGTCGAGCTCGCGCCGAACGAGGTGCTGATCACGCCGCAACCGAAACCTGGCTTTGCGGTGAAAGCCGACGGCGATTATGTCGTCGCGCTCGACACGAACGTGACCGCGGAACTGAAAGCCGAAGGGCTCGCGCGCGAATTCGTGCGCCGTGTGCAAGACCTCCGCAAGAGCGCAGAATTCGACATCGCGGATCACATTCGCGTGTACTACACCGCGACGCCAACGCTCGCGAGCGCGATCGAAGCACACCGCGCGTACATCATGGGCGAGACACTCGCGGATGAAATGCGCGCGTCCACCGCGCCCGCCAACGCCGCGACAGTCGAAGACGCGTTTGACGGGGAGAAGGTGACGGTCGCGATTGTGAAACAATGACGGAGGCCGGATGACCGAAGACGGAGATTCGTTTCCGTCCTCCGTCTTCGGTCATCGGTCAACGAATGTCATTTAACTTTTGCCCCAACTGCGGCGCGCGCTTGCCATCGAATGATGACGCGTTCGCGCCGCAAAAATGTGCGCAGTGCGGACGCACATCGTATCATAACTCCAAACCGTGTGCAGGCGCGCTGATCGTTCAAGAAAATCGCGTCTTGCTCGTCCTGCGCGCGGTTGAACCGTTCAAAGGTTGCTGGGATATTCCCGGCGGCTTTCTGGAAGCGGGTGAGCATCCGCGCGATGGAATGTTGCGCGAAGTGAAAGAGGAAACGGGACTCGACGTGCGCGTGATCGAATTGCTCAGCGTGTATATGGATCGGTACGCAATTGATGGCGACGATTTCTTCACGCTGAATCACTACTACATCGTCGAGCCAATCGGCGGGACATTGCGCGCGGCAGATGAGGTGAGCGCGTATCGTTGGTTTCCAATCGACGCGCCGCCGAATGAAAATGAAATCGCGTTTGAACACGCGAGAGTTGTGTTGCGCGATTTGCGCGCCTACCTATCCCCAACCCCTTCCCTCGCAGGGAAGGGGCAAGGGGTTAGGTCAAACTTGCGCTAGAACCGAAAACCGTTTAGAATCATGGGCGAGCGATGAGCCAATGACGTTTCGTCACTCGGAGGCAAGTATGCCCAAGAATGGTGATCTCCAAAAGAAATCGGTATCCAAAACAATTGCGCGCGGTGTGGCGTCTGCCGCCAAAACCGCGAAAAAATCGGCGAAAGCCGTTTTGATGACAGGACGCACGATGTCGCCGCCCGTCGAAATCGAACCGCGCGTGATCGATTCTCCGGCGTTGCGCGCGTTGCGCAAAGAACGCCGCCGCCTGACCGAAGAACTGAAATGCCAGGAATTGCTCGCGCAGGATCGTCCGACGACGGGCAATCATATGGCAGATGACGCGAGCGAAGTCGAAGCGCAAGCCAAGTCGCTCGCGCTGCGCCGACACCTGGAAGGAATGATCAAGGAAATCGATCGCGCGATCGCGCGCGCCGAGAAAGGAACGTACGGCGTCTGCGAACGGTGCCGGCGCCCCATTCCGGAAGAACGTTTGAAAGTAATGCCATCGGCAGCTTTTTGTATCGAATGCGCCAAACTCCAAACTCGTCCGATGAAAGTAGTCACCGTCGCATGAAATTACGCGATCTCGTTTTGTTCGCGATCGCTTTGATCGTGTTGGTGGCGGATCAAGCGAGCAAAGCGTGGGCGATTGAAAATATTCCGCTCAACACGACGTATAACATTTTTCCGCCGCCGCTCGGCGATTGGTTCGTCCTCACGCACATCACAAATTCCGGCGCGGCGTTCGGTTTGTTTCCGCAGCTGAGCATCGTCTTTACGTTCGTCGCGTTGATCGTGTCGGTCGTGATCGTCGCGTACTATCGTTCGATTCCCGCGGGACAATGGATCGTGCGACTATCCCTGGGAATGCAACTCGGCGGCGCGATGGGCAACTTGATCGATCGTCTGCGTTTTGGCGCCGTGACCGATCTGTTGTACGTGCGACCGTTTCCCGTCTTCAACATCGCGGACGCGTCGATCGTCACGGGCGTCGGCTTGCTGATGTTTCACTTGTGGCGCACCTCGCCGAAAACCGAAGCGCAACCCGCGCCGATGGATTCGCCTGATGAGATGAAATCAGCGGGCAATGACTAGCCCCAGCAAGTGCTGGGGTTTCGTTTTTTGACCGATGACCGAAGACGGACGACGATAATTTTTCCGTCGCCGGTCGTCCGTCCTCCGTCGAATTTTCTGAATGACAACGACAACCACCCTCACCGTAATCGAATCTGGCGCGCGGCTCGACCGATACATCGCGGAACATCTGCGCGATCTGTCGCGCGCGGCGGTGCAACGTTTGATTGCCGACGCGCACATTCGCGTGGACGATATCGCGCGCAAAGCCAGTTACCGCGTGCAAGTCGGCGAGACGATCACGGTGCGCGTGCCGCCGCCAGAGCCAGCCACACCGCGCGCAGAGAAAATCCCGCTCGATATTTTGTACGAAGACGACGATCTCATCGTCGTCAACAAGCCCGCCGGGATGATCGTGCATCCTGCCGCCGGGCATCGCGTTGGCACACTCGTCAACGCGCTTCTCGCACATCTGACCTCTCCCCCAACCCCTCCCCTATTAGGGGAGGGGAGATGGGGAGGGGTCGGCGGCGTGGAACGTCCTGGCATCGTGCATCGTCTTGATAGTGAGACGAGCGGCATCATCGTCGTCGCGAAGAACGACGCGGCGATGCGTGACTTGCAGGCGCAGTTCAAATCGCGCCGCGTGCACAAAACGTACCTCGCGCTCGTTGAAGGCGCGGTCAAGCCACCGCGTGGCAAGATTGATGCGCCGATTGGACGCGATCCAAAGCATCGGCAGAAGATGGCGGTTAGACCTATCCCCCCAACCCCCTTCCCTGCGAGGGAAGGGGGCAGGGGGTTAGGTCAACGCGCGCGTGAGTCGGCAACGGTGTATCGCACGCTCGCGCGGTTGTCGAGCGATCAATCGCTCGACTCAAGAGGTACAAGCCCGCTCAAGCGGGCTGACGCGCAGTCGGCTTCAGCCGACTTGAACCTGGATCGCCGCCGAATAAATTCGGCGGCGCGCGCGCTGCCGAATGCGCGCGGCGCGTACACGTTGTTGCAAGTCGAACCGCAGACGGGGCGCACGCACCAGATTCGCGTGCATCTCGCATTCCTGGGTTTTCCCGTCGTCGCGGACGCGATCTACGGCAAAAAGAAAAACGCGCTCGGCTTGACGCGGCAGTTTTTGCACGCGTGGAAAATCGCATTCACGTTGCCGCGCGATGGACGCGCGGTGAGTTTCGTCGCGCCGTTGGCGGAGGAGTTGCGGGAGGCGTTAGCCAATTTAGGATTTTCGATTGCCGATTTATGATTTGTCAATTCTGTGGTATGATAGAGGAAGAGCAAATCTACCAAGAGGCGCCGAAACGAGAGGTTGCGATGCTAACAAATATAATTCCTTTCACTACAGCAGAAATCCCCAACTTTTGCAAACACTGGAAAATTCTCGAACTTGCGCTGTTCGGTTCCGCTTTGCGTGACGATTTTCGTGCCGAAAGCGATCTTGATATTCTCGTCACCTTTGCGCCTGATACCGATTGGAGCTTGCTCGATCACATCCAGATGCAACTCGAACTGGAAAAATTGTTTGGACGAAGTGTTGATCTGATCAACAAGCGCGCGCTTGAGCGCAGCGCGAACTGGGTACGGCGCGAAGAAATTCTCAAGACCGCGCAAATCCTGTACTCTGAGGAAATATCTCATGCAACGCGATGATGCAACTTTACTGGATATTGCCAAAGCGGCGCGCTTGGTGTCGTCGTTTATCCAAGGCATGACGAAAGAATCGTTCCTCGACGACATCAAAACACAATCTTCGGTGCTGTATCAATTGGCGGTCATCGGCGAAGCAGTCAAGCGTCTTTCGTCAGAACTTCGCGCGCAACGTACCGATGTGCCGTGGCAACTCATCGCAGGAATGCGTGACCACGTCATTCACGGTTACGATGTGGTGGATTGGAACGAAGTTTGGAAGACAGCGACGAAAGATGTGCCCAACTTGCTGGCGAAGATAGAACCGCTGTTGCCCAAGAAGGCAAAATAATCGCAATAGCGCAAAAGTCACTTGGGCACATTGTCCGCTGGGAGCATTTTCCAACGCCGCACCATGTCTTTGAGTTGAGCAGTGGATTGTTTGACTGAGCGCGTGTGCATCCGAAACCGACGCCGAT
>VGOB01000123.1 GCA_016865935.1 Chloroflexota bacterium
CGTATACTATTGGCTAGACACGGCATCGGGAACGGTACTCCTTTCGGTGTTGTGGCGAACGTCCGAAAGTTTACCGTATTTCCGTTGCCGTGTCGTCCCCCTCCCCTAACCTTTATATGCGCCCGATAGAGACAGTATCCATGAGAACCCTCTTTAGTCAAATCCCAAAGTGAGTTTTGCGGTATTGCCTTTTTACTATATAATCGGTGTGATGGCTTGCTTGACGTTGTCGTTCTTGGGCGTATTTCAAGTGACGTTGGATGGCACGATCGTCGCGCGCTTTGGCACGGACAAGACGCGCGCGCTGCTTGCCTACCTCGCGCTCGAATCCGAACGCGCGCATCCGCGTCCGGCATTGGCGGGAATGTTGTGGCCCGATCTGGCGGACGACGCGGCGCGTCACAGTTTGCGCCAAACTCTGTTGCGCTTGCGCGGCGCGCTCGGTCAAGCCGCCAGCGCGCAGTTTCTGCTTGCCACGCCCGAAACGCTGGCGTTCAATCGCGCGGGTGATTATGCGCTGGACGTGGACGATTTTACCGCGCGCGTTCACGCCTGTCAGCGTCACACGCATTCCGCGCTGAACGAATGTGCCGCGTGCAGCGCGCGCCTGCGCCGCGCCGTCGAATTGTATCGCGGGGAGTTGCTGGCGGACTTGTTCATCGGCGAAAGCGCGCCATTTGAAGAGTGGGTCTTGGTGCGCCGCGAACTCGCGCATCGCCAGATGCTTGAATCGCTCGACGCGTTGACGGCGTACCACACCGCGCGCGGCGAGTACGCGCGCGCGCGCGACTATGCCGCGCGCCAGATCGAATTGGAGCCGTGGCGCGAAGAAGGGCATCGCGCGCTGATGCACGCGTTCGCGCTCGAAGGTCAGCGCGGCGCCGCCCTCGCGCAGTACGATATCTGCCGCAAGATTCTGGCGCGCGAATTCAACGCCGCGCCGTCGGAAGAGACGACGCAGTTGCATCAGAAAATCCGCGCTGGGGCGGTTGCGTCCGCACATCCCGCCGCGCCATTCGATGCGGCGGACAACGTGGACGCGCTCGCCGCGCTGGCGCAGTTTCACATAGCGCAAGGCGATCTGGCGCGCGCACACGCGACGCAGGTTCAGGTCGTGGCGCAACGGCAGGAATCCGGCGACAGGCACGCGCTCGCGCTCGCGCATCAGCACCTGGGCACAATTCTGTGCCGACAAGAAAATTTCGCGCTAGCCCTCGCGCATTTCCGCGCCGCGCTCGCGCTGCGCGAACAGATCGGCGATCAACCCGGCATCGCGGCATCGCTGGAGGCGCAGGCGCAAGTTTTGGGCCGCCAGGGCGATCGGCGCGCCGCGCGCGCTGATTTTTGCCGCGCGCTGAAGATTGCGGAGAGATTGGGCGATCCGATGGTGTGTGCGCGTGTATTGACGCATCTGGGCGCGCTCGATCAGCGCGACCAGAAAATCGCCGCCGCGCGCGCGTGTTTTCAGCGCGCGCTGGAAATCTACACGCGGATCGGCAATCGCGCGGCGATGATCGATCTACAAAATCGTTTGGACGCGCGCCGCGATCCAAATTGACAAATCGAGTTTTCCGGCGATAATGCAAATCGAAAGGCAGTGACGGAGACAAGTACCTGTTGGCTTCTGGCAGAGAGAAGGGCGCGCCGCAACCTTCGCGGCAGGGTGCAAGCCCTTTCAGAATCCGGCAGCGAAATTCCCTCTCGAGCCGCGCGCGCGAAATCGTTCGGTGTCATTGCGAGGCGATTTTTGCCGAAGCAATCTCCAACAAGCGAATTGGGGATTGCTTCGCAAACTGCGCTCGCAATGACACGAAGCGAGACTAGCCCCCGCCGTGCGTCCCGCGTTACTGGGATAGCCGATGATCGTCGGCGTAAAGCGAGGCGATTTGGTGAATCGGTGATTGGGTGATTAGTATGTCTTCTCTAATCGCCTAATTGCCTCATCACCCAATTACCTAACCAGGGTGGTACCGCGAGACGCGCTCTCGTCCCTTTGGGGGCGGGAGTTTTTTGTTGAGGGTTGTCATTTCGCGGCGCGATCTTTGCGCCGAGAAATCTCGTTCACCGCGAAAAGAGATCTCTCGCTCCGCTCGAAATGACGCGTGAGAAAATGAACCTGACATATCATCTCGTTCCGCAAACATATTTCGACGCGCTTGATCCGAACACGGATTACGTCCCGCGCGATTTTGCGTGCGAGGGTTTCATCCATTGTACCGACGGCGCGGATGAAATGGCGCGCACCGCGAATCGCTACTACAAAGCGAACGCGGAGCCGCACTATTATCTTTACATTTACAAAGCGCGCGTCCGCGCGCCGATTCGCTACGACGACGCGGCGCGCGTCTATCCGCACATTTACGGCGCGCTGAACCGCGACGCGATTGTCGCCGTGCGCGCGGCGCGGCGCGCAACCGATGGAACATTTTTTGCACCGGAGCGGTTCTAAATTTGAGTTCGCCTGTGACGCCTGAAACCGCGCGCGCGTCGCCGCTCCTCGCGCTGCAACATCGCGACTTTGGTTTGATTTGGGTCGGGCAATTGATCTCACTTGCTGGAACGCAAATGCAGCAAGTCGCAATCAATTGGCACATTTACATTCTGACGAAAGATCCGGTCGCGCTCGGGCTGATCGGACTGATGCGCGTCGTGCCGATCATCGTCTTTTCGCTGATCGGCGGCGCGATTGCGGACGCGCACGACCGGCGGCGCGTCTTGGTCGTCACCCAAATCGCGATGATGTTTTTCGCGGCGATGCTGGGGCTGCTGACGATCACCGGCTTGATCAACGCCCCGCTAATTTACGCGCTCGCCGCGTTGACGGCGGCGGCTGGCGCGTTCGATAGTCCGGCGCGACAGGCGCTTTATCCCAACCTGGTGCCGAAAGAACATTTGACGAACGCGGTGAGTCTGATCAACCTGAGTCGGCAAACGGCGTCCATCCTGGGACCGACGCTCGCGGGATTTGTGATCGCGGCGTGGAACGTGGAAGTGGTGTATTGGATCAACGCGGCGTCGTTTCTCGCGGTGCTTGCCGCGCTCGTGCTGATGAAAACACCGGCGCAGAAAAATCTCGGCGCGTCGCAAGTTTCGCTCTCGGCGGTCCGCGAAGGAATTCGCTTCGTCTCCAAATCGCCGATGATTCTCTCGACGATGCTGTTGGACTTTCTCGCGACGTTCTTTTCGTCGGCAACGTCGCTCTTGCCGATTTTCGCGACGGAAATTCTGCGCGTCGGCGCGCAAGGGCTCGGCATTTTGTACGGCGCGGAATCGATCGGCGCGATCATCGCCGGCGCAATCATGTCGCTGATCGGCAATATCAAGCGTCAAGGCGCGATTCTGCTCGGCGCGGTCGCGGCGTATGGCGTGGCGACGACGCTCTACGGAATGTCGAATATTTTCATCTTGTCATTGGTCTTGCTCGCACTCGTCGGCGCGGCGGACACGGTCAGCACGATTTTGCGGAACACGATTCGCCAACTTTCGACGCCGGATCGTTTGCGCGGGCGAATGACATCGGTGAATATGATTTTCTTCCAGGGCGGTCCGCAACTGGGAAACCTGGAAGCCGGAATCGCGGCAGCATTGTTCGGCGCGCCGTTCGCGGTGATCAGTGGCGGCGTGGCAACGGTGCTGCTCGTCGCGCTGACTGCGTGGCTCGTGCCGCAGTTGCGCGAATACAGCGGGCAGTGAAGGAAAAATAATGGAACCCAAACGCTTGATCGAGAAAGCGGGAAAGCTCGCGCATAAAAAATCGCTGTCCGACGAGTGCGATGTCGGCGCGGTCGCGTGCGCGATCATTTCCGGGAGTGGCGCAGAGTACGTCGGCGTCTGCATTGACGCCGCGTGCGGAATCGGATTTTGCGCAGAACACGCTGCCATCGCCGCAATGATCACCGCAGGCGAATCGCGCATTCGCCAAATCGTCGCCGTCAACCAGTACGGCACCGTCTTGTCACCGTGCGGGCGCTGTCGCGAATTGATGTTCCAGATCAACCAAACAAATTTGCAAACCGAAGTAATCCTGGGTGAGCACGCGACGGTCTTGTTAGAAGAATTATTGCCCAAGCGGTGGCAAGAAGCATGGATGGCAGATAGGAAATAGTGGGACAGTGGGACAGTGGAACAGTGGAACAGTGGGACAGTGGGACAGTGGAACAGTGGGACAGTGGAACAGTGGAACAGTGGGACAGTGGGACAGTGGAACAGTGGGACAGAAGGAGGGAATGATGGAGCACTTGCCGCGTGTTGCAAGTTTTCAAGACCTCGTCGTGTATCAAAAGGCACGCGCCTTCCAACGCGAGCTATTTCAAGTTTCGCGCGCTTTTCCCAGAGATGAAACCTTTTCACTCACGGATCAGATTCGTCGATCATCGCGTTCAATCGGCGCGAACATCGCGGAAGCGTGGGCGAAGCGACGCTATGAAAAACATTTTGTCAGCAAACTGACGGACGCCGACGGCGAGCAAATGGAGACACAACACTGGATCGGAACCGCGCTCGACAGCGGATATATAAATCAACCGCAAGCCGACGCGTTGGTTGCCAAATGCAAAGAAATTGGACGCATGTTGGGCGGAATGATGGAACGCGCTGATTCATTTTGGGACGATACGAAGACATTGCGCGAATCGGCAGCGGAATACTTTATCAATTCCACCAACAACTGATCTACTGTCATACTGTCTCACTGATTTACTGTCCCACTGTCTCACTGTCATACTGCAAGGAGAAACTATGATAAACGAACTAACCGCACTCCGCGCCAACGCGCTCGAACAGCTTTCACACATCTGGGACGATGGCGCGCTCGAACAATGGCGCGTCACGTTCCTGGGTCGCAATGGCGCGCTCGCGGCGGCGATGACGAAACTGGGCGCATTGCCGAAAGAAGAGCGTCCCGCCGCCGGGAAACTCGCGAACGAAGTCAAGATCGCGCTCGAATCCGCATTTGAGGCGAAGATCGGCGCGATCAAACAGCGCGCGCTCAGCGAATCGCTCGAAAGCGAGCCGCTCGACGTCACACTGCCCGGTCGTCCGGTCCAGCGCGGGCGCTTGCATCCGGCGAACGCAAACCTGCGCGAGATTTATCGCATCTGGCGCGATATGGGCTTTCAGATTTTTCTGTCGCGCGAAACGGAATCAGACGAAGTGAATTTTCAGATGCTCAACATTCCGCCGCATCATCCCGCGCGCGATAATTGGAGCACGTTCTACGTCGCCGACACCGATCATCGCGTTTTGCTCCGCCCGCACACGTCACCCGGGCAAATTCGCGCGATGCGCGAACTGGGCGCGAACGGCACGCAACCGGTGCGTGTGATTCTGCCGGGGATGTGCTATCGCTACGAGCAAGCCAGCGTGCGCTACGACATTCAATTCAATCAAGTCGAAGGGCTCGCGATTGGTCGCAAGATCACGTTCGCGGATTTGAAGGGGACGCTGACTGAATTCGCGCGGCGCGCGTTCGGCGAACGCCCGGTGCGTTTCTACGCCGATCATTTTCCGTTCACCGAACCCAGCGCGCAGATGGATGTGCAGTGCATCATTTGCAATGGCGCGGGTTGCGCGCTCTGCAAGTACACCGGCTTTCTCGAAATCCTGGGATCGGGCATGGTGCATCCGACGGTCCTCCGCAACGGCGGCTACGATCCGGACGAATGGAGCGGCTTTGCCTTTGGAATGGGTCCCGAACGCATCGCGATGTTGCGCTATGGCATCGAGGACATTCGGTACTTTTGGGGAAATGATCTCAGGTTCTTGGAACAATTCTAAAAAACAAAAATGCCAAAGATGCCAAACGAGCCAAACCTGCCAAAAGATTTGGCACATTTGGCATCTTTGGCTGATTTGGCACGTTTGGCGAGGAGTAGCGATATGAAAATTCCATTGTCTTGGCTCCGCGATTACGTTGACATTAAAATTTCGCCGGAAGAATTGGCGATGAAATTGACCTACGCCGGACTCGAAGTCGAGCAGATGGAGTATATCGGCTTGCCACGACCGGCAGGATCGCGCGCGACCGGCGAACGTCCGGAACTCGCGTGGGATCGCGATAAAATTTTCGTCGGCGAAATTCTGGAAGTGAAACAGCATCCGAACGCGGATCGCTTGACGCTCGTGCGCGTGGCGTATGGTGCGGACGGGCCAATCGAAATGGTGACCGGCGCGCCGAACATCAAGGTCGGTGGGAGCGGCTACAAGGTCGCGCTCGCGCTCGAGGGATCGCGCTTGTACGACGGACACAAGCCGGGCTGGGAACTCGCGACGCTCAAGAAATCGAAAATTCGCGGCATCGAGTCCGGCTCGATGGTCTGCTCCGAAAAAGAACTCGCGATCAGTGACGAGCATGAAGGAATCATTTTGTTGCCGGGCGATGCGCCAGTCGGTACGCCGCTCGCCGATTATCTCGGCGACATCGTGTTCGACATCAAGATCAATCCGAATATGGCGCGTTGCGCGTCGGTGATCGGGATCGCGCGCGAAATCGCCGCGCTGACCGGCGCGCAACTGAAACCGGTGCCGCAAAAAATGATCGCCAAGGGCGCGCCGATTGCGGAGCAAGTCAAGATCGTGATCAAGAATCCGGAACTCAATCCGCGCTTTACCGCCGCGCTGATTCGCGACATCGACATCAAACCATCGCCCTTCTGGCTGCAGCGCCGGTTGCTGATGGCGGGAATGCGTCCGATCAGCAACATCGTTGACGTCACAAACTACGTGATGCTCGAAGTGGGCGAGCCGTTGCACGCGTTCGATTACGACAAACTCGTCGCGCGCGCCGTGGAGCGTGGCAAAACACCGACGATCATCACGCGGCTTGCAGAACCCGGCGAGGAACTCGAAACGCTCGACGGCGTGAAACACAAACTCGACTCGTTCACGATTCTCGTGTGCGACACGCGCGGCTCGCTTTCGATTGGCGGCGTGATGGGCGGCGCGGAATCCGAGGTGGATGCGCACACGAAAAATGTTTTGCTTGAAGCTGCCGCGTGGGAGTACATCAACATTCGCCGAACGATGGCATCGCAAAAGATCGCGTCGGAAGCCGGTTATCGTTTCAGTCGCGGCGTGCATCCCGCGCAAGCAAGCGTCGGTTTGAAACGCGCGATTGAATTGATGCGTGAATTGGGTGGCGGCGAAATCGCGCGCGGTATCATTGACGAATATCCGAACAAGCCAAAAAAAATCGGCGTCAATCTCCCGGTCGCGGAAGTGAAACGACAATTGGGCGTGGAGATTCCGGCGAAAGAGATTGTGCGGATGCTTGAAGGTTTGGAGTTCAAGGTTGAGATTGCCAAAGACCGACGACCGAAGACGGACGACCGCCGGCGGTCATCGGTCATCGGTCATCGGTCTTCCGTCCTGCGCGTCACCGTGCCCGATCATCGCCTCGACGTGGACGGCACGGATGATCTCGTCGAAGAAATCGCGCGGCTGTACGGTTACGAAAATATTCCGATCTCGCGAATGAACGATGAACTACCGCCGCAGCGCGCGAATGTTGACCTGGAACAGGAAGAGCGCGTGCGCGATTTGTTGATTGATGCCGGCTTGCAAGATGTGGTCACGTACCGGTTCACGACGCCGGAACGCGAAGCGTTGCTCACGCTCCCAGGTTCGCCGCGTCCGGCGATTCCCGCGCGCGAGTACGTGCGAATCGAAAATCCAATCAGCGCGGATCGATCCGTCCTGCGCCAATCCCTAATCTCTAATCTCCTGGATTTGACCGCCGCGAATTTGCGCTATCGTCCGCGCGTCGCGGTGTTCGAAATCGGTCCGGTGTTCTGGATGCGCGGCGCGGACGACGCGTTGTTGCCGCGCGAAGTTGCGACCGAACTGCCAGAGGACAAGGACATTCGTCTGCCGCTCGAACGGCGACGGCTGGCGATTGTGTTGACCGGCGCGCGCGATGAAATCGCGTGGCAAGGCGCGGACACATCGCCGGTAGATTTTTACGATCTCAAAGGCATCGTCGAAACATTGCTCGCCGGATTGCATCTCACGAACGCGTCGTTCGTCGCATCGGACAATGCGCTGTTCCATCCGGGACGCGGCGCGCAAGTGCGTTTAGGTGATTGGGTGATTGGAGAATTGGGTGAGTTGCATCCGGTCATCCGAGACGCGGAGCGATTCGATCTGCCCGCGCAAGCCGTGCTCGTCGGCGAATTCGATCTGGATGCGCTGTTTGCGCGCGTGACGATGGCGTACAAGACCAGCGCGCTCTCGCGTTTTCCCGGCGTTGCGCAAGACCTCGCGCTGATCGTGGACGAAAACGTTCCGGCGGAGCGCGTCCACACGCTCATCGCGCAGACCGGCGGCGCGTTGTTGCAGCGCGCGACTTTGTTCGACGTGTATCGCGGCGATCAAATCGCGCAAGGCAAAAAGTCACTCGCGTACGCGCTGACGTTCCAAGCGCCGGATCGCACGCTGTCGGACGCGGACGCGAGCAAGGTGCGCGAGAAGATCGTCGCGCGGTTGAAGCGCGAGATCGGCGCGGAGGTGCGCGGGGGAAATTAAAAAGAAAAGGACTGCCCAAGTCTCCGGGACTTGGGCAGTCTCATTTGTGGGGCTCTGGCGCAGTAATAAAGAGCGGCTTGCCAACGTATTCCCGATCCTATCGCCTGATAAATGGGAGATAAACCGGGTTAGATAATGACGTACCAGTTACAATGAGTTGCACAGGCACGTTCACTGGATTCTCATCTGGATCATTTGAACTTATCACCAAGCTCGCGTTGTACGTGCCGACACTGAGACCCGTCGCGTTGAATGTCAGTGTGACGTTCGCGCTGCCACTCGCGCTGACGCTGCCACTCGCTGGACTGAATGTGAGCCATCCGCTATTCTGCGCGCTTTGTACGGCGGCGTACGCGTCAATCCGTCCGTAGCCAAACGCGTTATTCGGAATATTCCCCGCTCCCTCATTGCCACAACTCGTGGCGTAGGCGCGTTGAACGGCAGTCGTCTTGAGAATTTGCTCCACGGTCGTGAATTGACCGATCAAACTTGGATTCGCGGAGAGAATGAGCGCGACTGCCCCGGTGACATGCGGTGCCGCCATCGAAGTGCCGTCGTAGTTGGCGTACGAACTGTCGCTGGAGTTTACGGAGGAACGAATGCTCACGCCCGGCGCGCTGATATCCGGTTTGATGCGGTCAGGCGTGCCGGCGTCGTCGGTGGGTCCCCAGAGACTGAAAGAGGCGATGTTGTCGCTGCTGTCGGTCGCGCCGACGCCGGTCACTTGCTCATAGCGCGCCGGATTACCGACGCTGCCGCAAAAAGGCGTACTATACCCACAGTTGCCGGCATTGCCATTTGAAAAGACCGGATAGATGCCTGCCGCGAGCCACGCGTTCACGGAGGCTTCGTACCAAGTATCCAACGAAGTGTCACAATCGCCCCAGGAATTATTGACGACGTGGGGACGCTTGGATGAATCGGGGCTAGTCCCGTCCAGTTTGGTTGGTGCGAGGATCCACTGCGCGGCAGACAAGAGGTCGGCGCCAGAACAACCGCTGCTCTCGCATCCTTGCGCGGCGATCCATTTCGCGCCCGGCGCGACGCCAATTTGATTTGTCCCATCGCCGCCGACGATCGTGCCCATCGTGTGCGTACCGTGTCCGTTGTTGTCGGTTGGGACGGTGAGGGTCTTTTGCGGATCCCACCAGTTATAGTCGTGCGAAAAAGTGCCGTTGCCATTGTTGCCGCGATAGTGACTGACCAACGCCTGATGCGTGTAACGCACGCCGGTATCAATGTTCGCAACGACGATGTTTTGCCCGGTGTAGCCCAAGCCCCACGCGTCGTTCGCGCGAATCTTGGCGATATTCCACTCGACCGCGTTGACGCTGGCAATTTTTTCGGCTGGTGTGGGCTTGGGAACCGCGTACGTTTTCACGCGTTCGATCCGCGCCACCTCCGCGCGCGCGGCGATCTCGCGCATCACGTTTTCTCTGGCGGTGACGGCGAGCGCGTTGACGATGTAGTACGAGCGGACGCTGATCGCTTCATTCGCGACGATGCGGCTCTGGATGTGATTCAACACGCCGCTTTGCGTGCGCTGCGCGGTCTTTTGCAGCGCGTCGAGGACGAACGCGCCGCGCTGATCCCGGTTCGCGATGCCGTGCGCGGGGCTGAGGTCGGCTTGCTCTTTCAAATAGACCAGGAACGTTTGCGGTTCGCTAGGCGCTTGCGCGAAGACGCGCGTGAGCGCCGGCTCGATTTTCTCCGGCGCGAATTGCGCGCGCCCCGGCGCGCGCGCCGCGCTCGGCTGTCCCGTTCCGCCGCTTTTTGCGATGCTGAAATCAAGCGCGCCAGTGCCGTCGTTGAAAATCGTCAGTGTGCGATTGGTTGTCTGTCCGGAGGCCAGGGTGACGGAGAACGAAGTCGGACTGACGCGAATATCCGGCGTAGTCGTCGGGTTTACATATTTCCACACCGTAATGTCGTCTATCCAGGGTCCCTGATACACGACGCTCCCGTCGCTATAAAAGACCCAGGCGATCCATACCGCCGAGTTTCCCGCGTAACTGGTGTAGTAGATGTCTTTGAATTCCCAGCTCGCGTTGCCATCCCAGAAAGTTCCATTGAAGTTCTGACCATCCGTCGAGACTCCAAAGTAGACCCAATCGTACCTCACTTCGATCTCGCGCCACAACTGGAAATAGGTGTCGGCGTCGCTCGCATTCGACAAATCGAATGGTCCATAAAGCATCACCGTTTCCATGTTGTTGGGATAGCAGTAGACTGCCGGATCGAGAAGATTCGTGCCGCCGTTCGCGGGCCATGCGCCCCAATTGCCCCCAGCGTGTTTATAATCGTCGTCGTCCCAATAGCGTTCGTATCCGTCGTCGCTGAGATCGTACACCGACCACCCGGTATTAGGAAACGCGCCTTCAAAATCCTCACTCTTGATAATTTCCCAGCCCGCCGCAACCCGCGCGCGTTGGTTGTCGGTCAACGCGGTCGCGCGACGGAGCTTGGGGTCCTTGTCCTGAACGGCAAGCGACTTTGCGCCGGGCGGCAAACGCCAGTTGAGCGGCGTGCCGGGCGCGCCATCGCCGACGACGCGCAGGGGTGTACCTTGGTACGGATAATTTGGGCGCACGGAAAAACCTTCCAACGTGCCGCTTGTGCCCGCAACGGTATCGCGCACCTGAAGTACCCACTCGCCATTCGCGCCCACGCCGTTAAAGGCGGTGATATTGCTCACGGTTTGTGCGCCTGTGCTTGCGGTTGCCTTTTGATTATCCCATACGGTGTACGTGCGTCCGCTTGGCTTGTGCAGTAATCGCACTTCTAACTGCTCAGGCGCGGCATGTTGAATCTGGTATTTGAGACGCACATCGGTCACTTGGGCGTTTGTCGGCGCATCGGCGATGGTGATGGTCTTTTCGAGCCACGCGCCGGTATCGGGGATGGGCAACGCGGCGGGCGTGCCGGCGGGCGCGAGGCAAGATACCTGGGTAAAGTTGGCGGTGACGTTCTTCGTTCCGTCCATCGTAACCGTCGCTGGATTGGAGGTTCCGCTCGCATCGCCGCTGCAATTGGAAAACGCGTAGGAGGAACTGGCAGGGGTCGCTGTCAATTGTACAGCCGTCCCTGAGGTGTACTGGGTCCCATTGTTGCAATTAGGCGTGGGGTTCAGCGAGATTGTTCCAGCGACGCTCGGATTCGCGCCATAGTTGAGGGAGTAGCAATTCGGCGCGACGGCGAAAGTCGTTGACTGTGAGGTGGTCGAGCCATCGTACGTCACGCTGAGTTGATAGGTGTAGGTGCCGCCGCATGCGTTGCTGGGTACCGTGGTTGGCAAATACCACGAGACGTGCCCCGAAGAAGTCTCTAGGTTTCCCGACCAAGATGCAATCGAACCGCAGGATCCGTTCACCGACCAAGCAAAGTATGCGGTTTGTGTGGTTGCGGTTTCGTTGTAAACATCGCCGTAATAACGGATCGCGTCACCTGCGTTGAAGGCAGATTTGTTGTTGCCATTCTCGTCGGTCGTCCAAACCGATGTCACGGTGACACGGTTGGATGGCGCGCTCACATCGAAACTGAACTGCTGGTTCTGTCCGTTTGCTGGCAAGGGCTTCCAGTAGGTGCCGGCGTCATTGTCCCACAGATAAATGCCGTTCGCCGTCCACGTGCCGGCGCTCCAAAGGTCTTGCTGAACTTGAAACGCGACGGTTTGCCCCGCTTGAATCACTGCCGACCCGGGTTGTGAGCCATCGGCGCGCCAGAATTGTCCCGCGCTGTTCGTCCCTTCGACGTACGGATGCATCGCCGGGGTGGCGGCGTCCCCATAGTTTCTGACGTTGATCGTGATGTACGCGCGCTGACCCTGCTGCAACGTCCCGCTGATTTGAACGGGACCTTCCTGGCGCGGGTCCGGAGTGCCACTGCTGCGCGTCTGCACTTTGACGGACGAGACCTGATTGTCGCCAATCGCATTGCCGTTCAGATCCGAGTCGTCGCCGGTGAAATCTTCGCAACCGCCGCCGTAGTTATCGTCGTGGCACAGAATCGCTTTGACATTGCCGCCAACGCGGATGGAAGACGCGGCGTCGTTCGGAAAGCCCAGCGCGCCGGGATTCGCGTACTCGCCGATGCCGAGTGTTTTGCACGTGCCGCCATAGTTGGCATGTTCGTACAAGACGATTTGGTTGCTGTCGTAATTGCAACTCGGCGCATTGTCAACGGTCAATACGAACGCGTTCGCCAGCGCACGGTAATAGTCACTGCCGGTGCCAGAAATGTACGTGCCGTTATGATACATTTGACTGGATCCACCGCTGTCCAGCCGGAGAATTTCGTGCGCGCCGCGATCCTTAAGCCATTGGGCTAATTGTGTAGCAGTGCGTCCCCCTTTCGAAATTCCCATATACAGGAATTGCCCGTCCGAACTGTATCCGACCATCGTCATTGCGCGCGTGTCGGTACACCAATTACTGACATTGCCATCAAAATATTCGCCGGAATCCGGAAAATACGTTTTTCCTGTGCTTGAGTTGTACTGCGGGTTGCAGGTAGGGGTGCCGCCCCCCATCACGATGCGTGGCCCGCCGGCAATCGTCATATGCCGGCGCGTTTGCCCATCCCCCACGCTAATCGAGATGCTGTTCGATGAGTCCAATCCCAAATTGCCGCGTACCATCCAGGTGTTGCCGTACGCCGACCAATTGTCACGGCGTCCCCCGTCAATATATGTCAAGCCCTGCCCGCAATTCACACCACCTGGACAATTTGAACTGAACAGATCGCCGTTGACAATCGCCCACGCCGCGTACCCGGCACTCTCGAACCGGCTCTTGATTCCGTAAAGAGGTTGCAAGCCACCGCTATCATTATTGGCAAGTGCCGTTCTGAATCGCACGCGGGAATCGCGCAGATTCGCCTTGAGGAAATAATTGTTGTCGTAATTGAGCGTCTCGACCGGATCCGCCAGCGGCAATTCCACCGCTGCCCGCGCCCTCTCAATGTTGGGGGTATCAAATGCCGCCGCCGTCGTGCGGATACTCGCCAACTGGAGTACGCTGAACAAAAAAGCGGCACAGACAAGCACATTGATCCGCGCTGTGATTCTGTACGGTTGCCGAAACTTGGGATCGGGATGGTGGCTAGACTGATTGGGCATTGGTCACCTTCGAATGGACTTGTGGATTCAATGTCAGTTGTTTGCTCGCTCGAATCGAATCGGCAGATCGGTCTTGGGAAAACTGACGATGTGAAAGGGATAGAGAATCGCTGTGACACCAATGTCGCCCGGACGCCGGACGCGCTCGACGATTTTGACGACGATTGCATCGTCCGTCTGCCGAACGTCGTCCACGCGAATTTCCAAGACGCCGGTGCTGCCCGCAAAGACCGCGACGACGACGCGCCGCGAAAAATCAACAGCCGGCAGCGCGGGCGTCGGCGAGAGCGAACAATACACGCGTTTCCAGAGCGCCGCCCAATCGTCCGCCGAGCGGATGATGATTTCCGCGCGTTGCGGAAAATCGGCGGCTTGATCGCCGCTGGCGATAGTTTCAAACGAAGCAGTTCTTCCTGCGGAAGGTGTACTCGTCATCAGAACCAACGGCGTCGAAGGTTTGATCACCTCGCGCGTTCCAGACGGTGCTGGGCTGCGGGGGGATGTGGGCGCGGCAGTTGGCGACGCGCCAGCGCCGACTATCGAAAGGGTGGGCAGGAGGCGATTGTCTCCCCCAGAGAAACTCTGACAGCCGGCAAAAAATATCCCGGTCAAAACGATCATTCCACACCGAGAGATTGCAAGACGAAGCCCTCCAGTCATATTTTGTCTCCCAAGGAAAGGAAAAAACAAAAACCAGCCGCAAACTTTCCAGCAGCCGGTTACACTATTCGCTCTCCCTAGTACTACAACGTTACTTCACGCTCAGAAACGGTGGTAGAATGCTCCCGATCCTTTCGGCAGGAGCAACCGATGAATCTACCACCGCGGGTTTCGATAGCGACACCACCACCTTCGGCAAGAGAACCGC
>VGOB01000124.1 GCA_016865935.1 Chloroflexota bacterium
GTCTGCACCACGGCACTGATGGCGGGCTTGATTGATCAGAAACAGCTGTTGGATGAAAGCACGCTGCGCAAGGCGATTGCAGACCTGGATCACGAATAAATGGCGGACACGTCCCGCTCGCGGGCTCTCGGCGCCTTGCCAGAGCCCGCTTTTTGTCCAATCCTGTCACCATTTATCTCGGACTTGCACCACCAATCAATTCGGCTCGTAACAGCAGAGATCAAAATAAAAGTCATCGGTATTTTGCGCGACACTATCATGTTAGCCAAGTACAATTATATTGGCCAACTTGAAGATTTGGTGTACAAGACAGCGAATCTACTGGGGATCGCCGAGTATCGAAACCCCGTGACTTGCAAAGGTGAGGCGAAGAGAATTTTTGACGAGTATGACAAATATACTACGCTCCCAGAACTGCTCGCGGTCGGGATGGGAAAACAGGCTTTGAAAGATTTAATGTCTTGGATAAATGGTGAACTAAAACTAGATTTTCGCACACAGATATTTGCAATGGGATTGAAGCGGGTGATATTCCAGATGAATTCAAATCAATATTGAAGCAACTCAGATCCAAAGAATCGAAACCGCCACCAACCGAGTTGCCCAAAATACCAGAAGAAGAAGACACTGACGAGGATGTCCAACAAGAAAGTGATAATGGCTTTTCTCCCAGAGAGCAACTACAAATGAAGATCGAATAGAGACCATTCATCCCTGAAGGAGAGGTAACGCTGGTCAAGACCAGATTGGAAAACTAAAAGGGCGAAGCATTTTTCTGAACTGCAAAAAAATGCTTCGCCCCTATATTCTTCATTCTCCGCTGTTCGCGTGCTTCAATTCCGCGATATCCAGTTTCTTCATTTGCAACACCTCCGCCATCACGCGTTGCGGTTTCGCCGGGTCGGGGTCGCTTGTCAGCTCGTCCAAAACTGTCGGAACGATCTGCCATGACAAACCAAAGCGATCTTTCGGCCAACCGCACTATAAAGTCTTGCCCATCGAGCTGAAACGTCACCGTTATCACCGAGCCCTTCGGCTGACCCGATGCTTTTGCGCTTGCCTCGTCATAGCGCGCGATGTTCACGATCTTGGAATTCTTGAAGATGGAGACATGGAAATTCGCCGCCTCCTCCGCTTGACCATCGAACCAAAAACACGGGTAAATTTTTTGCATTTCGATTTCCTCCTTGAGAGGATCATAGCAAAAAAGATTCGTCCGCGCGTTAAATAATCGTATGAACCTTGCCGATAAAAGAGGCGCGGAGGAAAACCTCCGCGCCAACATTTTACAACATCTATTTGCTCTTCACAACCGCCGCTTGCGCCGCCGCGAGCCGCGCCACCGGCACGCGATACGGCGAGCAACTCACATAGTTCAAGCCGATGCGATGGCAGAACTCGATGGAGGATGGGTCTCCACCGTGTTCGCCACAGATCCCAATCTTCAACTTCGGATTCGTCTGCCTGCCTTCTTCCACTGCGATTCGCATCAACCCCCCGACACCTTGCCGATCCAACTCTTGAAATGGATTGGCGGGCAGAATCTTGGTTTCTACGTATCTCAATAGGAAGCGTCCTTCCGCGTCATCTCTCGATATTCCCATCGTCGTCTGCGTCAGATCGTTCGTGCCGAACGAGAAGAACTGCGCGTACTCGGCGATCTCGTTCGCAGTCAGCGCGCCGCGCGGAATTTCGATCATCGTGCCGATCTTGTATTCCAACTCGACGCCTTGTTCCGCGATCACTTTTTTCGCTTCGGCGTCCGCCAGTTCGCGCTGATGCTTCAACTCGTTCACGTGACCGACGAGCGGGATCATAATTTCGGGATGGACGTTGACGCCGCGCTTTTTCAGTTGACACGCCGCTTCGATGATCGCGCGCGTTTGCATCAACGTGATCTGCGGCATCGTGATCCCCAGACGGCAGCCGCGCAGACCCAGCATCGGATTCTGCTCGCGCATTCCTTCGACCGCCTTGAGCATTTCCTCTTTTTCTTTCAGCAACGCCGGATTGTTGCCGCGCACGCGCAACTCGGTCACTTCGACCAAGAGTTGTTCGTGCGACGGGAGAAATTCGTGCAGCGGCGGATCGATCGTGCGAATCACGACCGGCAGTTCGCCCATCGCTTCAAAGATGCCGTAGAAATCTTCGCGCTGAATCGGCAACAGTTGATCGAGATACGTTTGGCGTTCCGCGTCCGTCTTGGACAAGATCATTTTTTGCACGATCGGCAAACGATCCGTTTCGAAGAACATATGCTCGGTGCGGCACAAACCGATCCCTTGCGCGCCGAACTTGATCGCCATCCGCGCGTCACGCGGGTAATCGCCGTTCGCCCACACCTGCAAACCGAGCTCGGGCGAATTCTTGATCCCCTTGCGCGATTTCTTCAAACGAATTTCATCCGCCCACGCGAGCAAGGTCTTGAGTTCTTGATCCTGATCGAAATCGGGCAACACCATTTTGATTTCGCCCAGGAACACTTCACCTGAACCGCCGTCAATCGAAATCGAATCACCTTCTTTGATCGTCTTGCCGCCGACGGTGAAGATTTTCTTTTCTTCGTCAACGTGAATGCCTTCGCAACCGGCGACGCACGGCAAGCCCGCGCCGCGCGCGACGACCGCCGCGTGCGACGTCGCGCCGCCATGTTGCGTCAAAATCCCTTTCGACGCGTACATCCCGTGCACATCTTCCGGCGATGTTTCGTAGCGAACCAGGATGATGCTCTTGCCCTCCTTGCCCAACTTCTCCGCCGTGTCCGGATTGAAAATCGCGAGACCGGTTGCCGCGCCGGGCGACGCGTTCAAACCGGTCGCGAGCAAGTTGCCTTGCTTCGCCGCGTCCGCTTTTGCCGCGTCGTCGAATTGCGGCATCAAGAGTTGCACGACGTGATTCGGCTCGACGCGCAGAATCGCTTCCTCCTTCGTGATCAGTCCCTCGCGCACCATCTCGACCGCGACGCGGACCGTCGCGCGCGCGTTGCGCGCGCCGCGCCGCGTTTGCAACATATACAACTTGCCGCGCTCGACCGTGAATTCCAGGTCTTGCATTTCGCGATAATGTTTTTCCATTCGGCGCGCGATCTTGGAAAACTCGGCGTACACCTTGGGATTCTTTTCTTTCAGTTCTGCGATTTTCATCGGCGTGCGAATTCCGGCGACCACGTCTTCGCCTTGCGCGTTCGCCAGGTACTCGCCGAACAAAACATTTTCGCCGGTGCTGGGATTGCGCGTGAACGCGACGCCGGTGCCGGAATCGTCGCCCGCATTACCGAACACCATCGTCTGGACGTTGACCGCCGTGCCGAGGTTGTCGGGAATCTTGTTGATGCGGCGATAATCCACGGCGCGCTTGCCCATCCACGATCCAAAGACCGCGCCAATCGCCAGTTCCAGTTGCTTGTACGGGTCTTCGGGAAATTCCGCGCCTTTTTCTTTTTTGTACAACTCCTTGAACTGCGCGACGATTTCACTCAGCGCGTTCGCGTCGAGATCGGTGTCCGCCTTCGCGTGGTATTTGGCTTTCGCGCCGTCGAAAATCGCGTCGAATTTTTTCTGCTCGACGCCCATCACGATGCGACCGAACAGCGAAATGAAACGCCGGTACGCGTCCATCGCAAAACGTTGGTTGCCGGTCAGCGCGGCGATTCCTTTCAACGTTTCGGAATTCAGACCCAGATTCAGCACCGTGTCCATCATACCCGGCATCGAAAATTTCGAGCCGGAGCGGACCGAGACGAGCAGTGGATTTTTCGCGTCGCCGAATTTCTTGCCGGTCTGCTTTTCCACGACTTTGAGCGCGGCAAGCACTTGCGTCCACATTCCCTTGGGAAATTTTTTGCCTGACGTGTAGTACGCGTTGCACACCTCGGTTGTGATCGTGAAACCGGGCGGCACCGGCAAATTGGCGTGCGTCATCTCCGCGAGTCCGGCGCCTTTGCCGCCCAGCAGATCGCGCATATCCTTGTTGCCCTGCTCGAACAGGTACACCCATTTTTTCGATTTCTGATTTTTGATTTCAGATTTCAGATTGCGGGTCGTCGCTTTCTTTGCAGCGACTTTCTTGACTGCCATTGGTTGTGCCTCCTATGAGAGAATAATATTTCCAGTGGATTGCCGAGCGCCGTTGCTTGAAAAGCCACGTGGGAATTTGAGATTTGTGATTTTCGATTTTCGATTGGCGATCTGGCAACTATGCTTTTGGATCGAGCAGGTTGTTTTTGGCAAGCCAGTCGTTGATGTAACGCGCAAAAAGAATAAAGTCGTTCAACCCATCTTGCCAATTCTGATAAACTTTGCGCGTATCAACCTATTTTCCGCTACCCCTCATTGGGGGTTTGATCTGAAATGAGATTGGGATACAATCCACCCCGGAGGTGGAGCGTATGCCCATTCAAACTGGTGCTGTCGAGTATGAGACCGTCGTCGTTGGAGGCGCGTATCTGATCAAGAATCTGCTCCACCGCTTGGGCGTGGTTGCCGCGATTGACCACGCGCTCAAGTCTCAGCCTGACATCGAAGCCACCTACGGGCAATTGGCACAGGCGATTATCGCAAACCGCCTCAGTTTCCAACCCGCACCGCTCTACCAATTGGCGGATTGGGCGACCCAACACGGCATTGACCAAGTCTTTGCGTTGCAGCCCGCGTGGCTTGACGATGACCGCTTGGGTGCACTCTTGGAAGGCGTAGGTGATCATGCCGTGACCATCTGGACGGCGCTGCTCCAGAACGGCGCGCGCCGCTTCCCGCTCGACCTGGAGTGGCTCCACAGCGATACCACCAGCATCTACTTTGAAGGGGCGTATGCCAATCAACCGGCTGCGGACGACTCGTCCCAGCCCTTGCTGGTGGAGGGTTACAACAAAGACGGCCAACGCCACAAGGTGCAATTCGTCCTCAGTCTCATCACCACTGGGCGTGTGCCCCTGTGGTATCGTCCCTGGGACGGGAATCAGACGGACGATGGCGTCTACGTCGCCGATATGAATGCTTTGCGCCGGATCCTACCTGGGGCGGGCAATGCCATCCTCATCGGCGATCGCAAGTTATGCACGGCGGAGAACGAACGCACTTTCTGCCAGCAGAAACAGCACTTTCTGGCGGCGCATCCGTGGACCGATACCGCCAAGCAGGTCTGGCTGGCGACGGAAGCCCGCTTGCGTGCGGGTGAACTCGCCTGGACGCCCGTTGCGTATGTCAGTCGCAACAACGCGACCAAGCCGGTCGAGCAACGCCCCCAGTTTCAGGTCTGTGAGGTCGGCTACGAACTGAAAGACCCCAAGACCGCAACCGTCTATCCGCTCCGCTGGATTTTCAGCCATTCCAGCGCCAAAGCGGAACAGGATACCCACGCCCGGACGAAAGCGGTGCAAGCGGGTGCCGCCGCCTTGCACCGCATTCAGGGACTGCTCGGGAAATACGACTACACCGACCGTGCCACGATTACACCGCGCATCGAACGCGCTTTGCACCAAGCCCACGCGGCGCGGTATTGGGAATGGACCTTGCGCGGGACTAAAGCGGCGCAAGATTGGCAGCTGAGTTGGCAAAAGCGGGAAGAACTGATCGCGACGGAAGCCCGCTTCGATGGCATCGCCTTATTCTGCACGAATGTTCCCGCCACCGAGTTAGCGGCCGGGACAGCCATGATGAAATACAAAGAGCAAGTGAACGTCGAACAAACGATTGATTTTCTCAAGAGTCCGGTTCAAATCCGACCGCTGTGGCTCCACAAACCGAAACGACTGATGGGTTTGACCTTGCTGATTATGATTGCGGTGTTGGTGGCGGCGCTGTTAGAGCAGCAAGTCCGCCGTTGGATCGCCAAGACCGGCAAACTCTTGAAGGGCTTGATGCCCGAAAAGCGCGACAATCGTTATCCCACCGCCAGGGCGTTGTTGCGTGCGTTTTCGGACTACGCCCTGGTCTTGGTCAAGCGCAAAGGGCGGCGCACAAAAGTCCATCAACCGGAACTCCGTCCCATCCAAAAACAAATCTGGAAAATCATCGAACAATCTCCCTGAATGTGCGAACCCTCAAACAGGGGGAGCGGAAAATAGGTATCAATGCTGACGTACTCGTGCACAAGGACATTGCGGAACTTGGGCATCCCTTTGATCCGCTCGGCAAATTCTGCCGGGATCACATCAATCTTGGCTAACTTGACAATCGCATCCGCATAGTCGTTTGCCGTCAAATTGCTCGTCGTGCTCAAAATGTGCGCGGCGATATCTATGACGATCTGAATCGCGATTTGGAGCGCGCGCTCGACGGAGTATTCGATTGACTTGTCTGCGACAAATTCTTCGTAGATCACTTTTTTGTGCCGCTCCAAGAATTCGACATATTCAGCCAGCCGTTTCAATCGTTCCAAGATCATTGACACGTCGACCATCTTTCACCTCGCCCGCGCGATTGGAATCGGACGCCCAAACAAGCCGCGCTCAATTTTCTCTCGCAAGTAACGGTTCTGTTCGCGGCGCAGCGGTTCCGTGTCAATGTATTGTTGCAGCGCGCGCAGCATAAAATCGGCGCGCGCTTTTTCATCCGCGCAAAAAATCACGCGACCATGCACGCGCACATTGTTATTCAACAGTGGCGTCCCCTCGTCCAAGTCCAACACGTTCACATCGTCGCGCTTGAAGACGCTTGCCAGATCGCTCATCAATTTCAAGATGCGATCAAAACGTTCGCTCGGTTCAATGCCGCGCACGAAGAGAACTGCAATGTCCACGTCGCTCAACGGTCCCGCGTTGCCAATCGCTTGCGAGCCGTAGAGATACGCGAGGACGACGCCGTGTTCTTCAAAAACCGTTTTCAGTTGCGGCAGATAATTTTCGATCTGCCCGATGGAACCACCCTCGTTCATGTTCACTTCTCTACGAATCTGCCAACCGCTCAAATGTCGAGCGGTAGCGTTCCATATTTGCGCGTACACGCACCAACATCTCAGGGTCAGTATCTGCAAGGCGTCGCAACACAGCATCGTATTTGCGCGTGGCTTCTTCCAACCACACATCCAGTTCGACTTGTTCAATCGACTGGACGCTTTGGAATTGCATTTTCTTGTTACCCTTGCGTTTCTTCACCATCTCGTACCAACCATCCGACTACGCGATCAACCGACTCATCAACACACTCTTCACTTCCGCGACCGGCACGCGAACCTGCTCCATCGAATCGCGATCGCGGATCGTCACCTTGCCGTCGTACTTTTCGTCGTCCGGCAGCGCGGACTGATGATCCACCGTCACGCAGAACGGCGTGCCGATTTCGTCTTGGCGGCGATACAACCGCCCGATACTCGCGGTGTCGTCGTACATCGCCATCATTTGCGGTTTCAAGTCCATCGTGATCTTGCGCGCCAGCTCGACGATCTCCGGACGATTGCGCGCGAGCGGCAGTACCGCGACTTTGAGCGGCGCAAGTGCCTTAGGTAACCGCAGAACGATCCGTTTTTCGTCGCGCACGACTTCTTCCTTGTAACTCTCGAACAGCGCGACGAGTACCGCACGATCCACGCCCATTGCCGGTTCGACGACGTAGGGCGTGTACTTTTCCTTCGTCTCGTCGTCAAAGTACGTCAGGTCTTTGCCGCTCAGTTTTTGATGCGCGCCCAAATCCCAATCGGTGCGGCTCGCAATCCCTTCGATCTCGCTCCAGCCCATCGGAAAACGATACTCGATGTCGTAATTGCCCTTGGAATAATGCGGCGGCTTTTCCTCTTTCACATCGTCGGGATCGGGACCGATGATGTACGTTCGTTCTTTGCGAATGACTTTGACGCGAATATTTTCATCGCGAATGTTCAGCGTTTTCTTCCACCACGCGAGTCGTTCGTCACGCCAATGATCGTGCCACTCATCTTCCGTCCCTGGCTTGAGGAAAAATTCCATTTCCATCTGCTCGAACTCGCGGTCGCGGAAAATAAAATTGCCCGTGATGATCTCGTTCCGGAACGACCGCCCTATCTGCGCGACGCCAAACGGAATTTTCTTCCGCATAGATTGCTGCACGTTCGAGAAATTGACAAAGATGCCTTGCGCGGTTTCGGGGCGCAAGTATGCCACCGCCGCGTCCTCTTCCACGGGACCGACGTGCGTTTTGAACATCACGTTGAACTGACGCGGTTCGGTCATCGTGCCCTTGTTGCCGCAGTGCGGGCAGGATTCGCCGGGAAGTTCATCCGCGCGAAAACGATGATGACAGTTTTTGCACTCGACGAGCGGATCGTTGAACGTAGCGACGTGACCGCTCGCGACCCAGACGTTTGGGTTCATAATGATCGCCGCGTCAATCCCGACGATATCGTCGCGATCCTGCACCATCGCCTTCCACCACGCGCGTTTGATATTGTTTTTCAGTTCGACGCCGAGCGGACCATAATCCCAAAATCCGCCGATGCCGCCGTAAATTTCCGATCCTTGAAAGACAAAGCCGCGTCGTTTGCACAACGACACCATCGTTTCCATATCTGGCATAATCATTCCTCTGCGCGAATCTATAAACGACTGACGATCAACTCGCCGTCACGATCGTTGAAACAGAATTGCAGTTGATTGAAAACCGAATGGCGACCGAGCAGGTTGAAACCGATCCGCAATTGCTCAGAGAAACCCACTTCGGCGGTAAGATGGAATGTGCCAATCTCCAAGCCAATTGTGTGAAGATAAATCGAAGCCAGCCGACCATCCATACCGATCACCGAATCGTGTCGTCCCGAAAACGCATCAATGCCCAGCCGCTCCGCCACCGCCAAATCGAATATCGAGTACGTTGCGCCCGAATCTACAAAGGCATAATCTTCGGTTTGGCGGTCGGCGTGATACAGCTGTAGAAATATGAACGGCGCGCGTTGCCCGCGTAATCGCCGATAGGGTATGCGCTGTTCATTCATCTGGTGCGCCATCCGCAAAAAGACTCCACTCGATTGGGAAATTGCTCGGCGCAAAGGCAATCTCGTCAGCGATCGGAATATAGGTGATCAATGGAATCACTTGGGAACGCGCTTGATCCGCGCGCGAATAAACTTGACGGCGCGTATTCCCTGACGCGATAATTTGTTTATCCCAAATCGCGAGAAACTTGCCAGAATACTTTGCCTCCAAGTCGTCAGCATGCTCATTCAACCAGAGATGCCATTCCATTAGTTGTTCGCTCGTGGGCGCGACGCGTTCTTCCCAGGGTACGGCAACCACCTGCCGCGCCTGCAATTTGGCTGCGTGCGAACGGACAACGGGCAGTCTTGTCGCGATTGTTTTGCGCGTCCGCGCGCGATACGCCGCGCGCGTCTCGCGCGTTTTTGGTGTGGTGCTCGATTTACTTTTTTGCAGCATACAACCCCGCTTTCAACTCCCGCAAAAATTCTACGCTCTTCAAATTGCGTTCCAAGTGATGTGTGATGTAGCGCAGCATCAACGACTCGACTTCGGACATTGCTTCGCCGCGCTCTGCGAACCGGAGACCGCGCACCGTTTCCCATTCGCGCGTTTGCAGATACCGCAGAATCTTGAGCGCGTCCAGCGAAATCGTCTGCGCGTCGTTTCGCGCGTTCTCGCCTCGTTCAACAAAATCATCAGTCCGGCTCACTGCCGTCGGCGAGACCGCGCGAGCGCGCCCGGCGATCTGCGCGCGCCGTGTCTGCACGCAATCCGGATCGATCACGCCGCCCGCTTCCGCGCTGAAAAAATTTTCCACCGGCTCGATCGCTTTGCCGCAGTGAATACAGTTGAACAGTTGCGGACGATAGCCGACGTACTGCAACAGCCGCAGTTCAAAAAAGCGCGCGAGCAAATCGGGCTCGGTCGTCGCGTCATTCAGCGCGGCGAGCGCGCGCAACAACAGCGCGAACGTCGCGCGATGCTCGGTACCCTCTTCGGAAAATCGATCGACGAGTTCAGCGAGGTAGTACGCGTAACCGACGCGCTCCAAGTTCTCGCGCAATTCAAGAAACGCGTCGAGCGTATCGGCTTGCGTTACGACATCGAGTTGCTTGCCCTTGGCGACGAGCAAATGCGTATGCGCGAACAACTCGACGTGCCCGCTCTTGCGCGACGACGGCTTGCGCGCGCCCTTGGCAATCGCGCGCAGTTTCCCCAGATCGGGCGTGAGCAAGGTGAGCAAGCGATCCGCCTCGCCGTGATCCGTCCGCTTGAGAACTATCGCCTCAACTCGGTAAAGTCGTTCGCGCGGCATCGTCACAGGTTTCAGGTTTCAGGTTCAAAGTTCAAGGTTAATCCAACCTGAAACTTGGAACTTGAAACCTTGAACACATTCATCCCCCCCGTACCGTATTGTACTTGTACGGTCGCTCCCAATTCCGCGACATCTTCGCTTCAAACAGCGCTTCCGCGTCGAGATCAAGTGCCGAGCAAAGATGCAAGATGCGAATGATCGCGTCGATCAATTCTTCGCCAACGTGATCGAACGACTCGCCTTTTTTGTACGCGTCGGTCGCTTCGGACACTTCGGTATGAATCAGCGCGAGCATTTCCCAGATGCGCGCCGGATCCGAGGAAAAGCCCTTGCCGTCCGCAAGCGCGCGCACCTCCAGCATCTTTTGATTCAGCCCAATCGGCTCGATCATCTTTGCCCCTTTACCAAGAATTTATTATACCTTACAAGCTTGAAAATTCCAAAAACAGTAGGCGCGATTTGTCAATCGCCCCTACCGTTTCGATCTCAAATGCATCGCGCCAAACCGATCGAGCAACATCCGTTTCATCGTCACGCGCTTGCGCCGCTTGCCGCGCGCCGGCGCGAGTACGATCACCGCGTCGTCCGCCGCGAATTCCGATAGCACCTGGCGGCACGCGCCGCACATCGCGCCGGCGTTCGCCGTAACGACGGCAAGCGCGGTGAACTCGCGTTCTCCTTCCGACACCGCCTTGAAGATCGCGACGCGTTCCGCGCACAAGCCGCTGGGATACGCCGCGTTCTCGATGTTACAGCCGGTATAAATTTTCCCCGATTTCGCCAGCACTGCCGCGCCGACCGCGTACCGCGAGTAGGGCGCGTACGCGTTTTGGCGCGCCGCGCGCGCGCGCGTAACCAGGTTTTCTAGATCATTCCGCATCGCGCCCCCGTCATCAGCAAACGGTGAACCGATACTGTTCACTGTCCACTATCCACTATCCACTGTTCACTATTCACTATTCACTGTCCCACTGTTCACTGTTCACTAATTTGCTCACACGCACTTGCTTGATCCGCCGTCCAACCACGTTCATAACCGTGATCGCCGCGTTGCCCACGCGCACCTGATCGCCCACCTTGGGCATTTTTTCCAGACGTTGATAAACCAAGCCGCCTAACGAATCGCCTTCGTCCGGCAGATTGAGCGCGAGCGCGTCATTCACATCGTCAATCGTCACGCGCGCGTTGAAAACACCTTCGAACTCATTCACGCGCTCGACGAGCGGTTCTTCGCCGGTGTCGTACTCGTCCTGAATCTCGCCGACGATTTCTTCCAGCACGTCTTCAATCGTGACGATCCCAGCCGTCCCGCCAAATTCGTCTATGACGATCGCCATATGAACTTTGGTGCGCTGCAATTCTTGCAACAATTCGTCCAAGCGTTTCGATTCCGGCACGAAATACGCGGGGCGCAACAAGGAACGGAGCGGCACGTCAATCTTGCCGTCCCGCCACACCTTGAGCAGATCTTTGGCGTACAACAAGCCGACCACGTGATCGATTGATTCTTCGTAGACCGGCACGCGCGCGTGCGCGCCCGCGATCACCACGTCGAGCGCGTTGCGGAGCGGCGTTTCCACTTCAACCGCGATCACGTCAATACGCGGCACCATAATTTCGCGCGTCAACGTCCGGTCGAGTTGCAAAACGCCGGTGATCATCGCGTGTTCGTCTGATTCGATCAACCCGGCTTTTTCGCTCGCGTCCACCATCTGCTCGACCGCTTCTTCGCGCGTCTCTTCTTCCTGTAACGGCTCGGCGCGCGGTTCGACCAACGGCAAAAAGACGATGGCATCGCCCAGCAACGGCGCGGCTAGACGTTCCAGGTTGCGGCGCGCCAGATGCCGCGCCACGAATTGCAACCCCAACGCCAGCACGATCGTCATGCCCGCGCCCAGCGCGATCAGCCAGCCGTCGGCTTGCGCGTTCCACAACGCGAACACCGCGACCGCCGTCGCGATCGCGCGCGCCAGCGCGGCGGCGATGCCGCTCCACAACCGCACGCGCCGCAACCGCGCCGAATTCTCCGCCACCACCGCCGACTCGACTTCGTGGACGCAAGTGGTGATGGTTTGCACAACCGTCGCGGCAATCGCAACCGCCAGAAAGACAAGCCAAATCAGAATCTCAAGCATAAATCAATTCCAAATGACAAATGAACAAATGACAAAAGGCAAATCTGTCTTTTGCTTATTTGTCATTTAATTTCCGGATCACGCGCGCGGGAACTCCCACCGCGAGTGAATCCGCCGGAACATCCTTGTTCACCACCGCGCCCGCGCCCGTGCGCGCGCGCGCGCCAATCGTCACCGGCGCGATCAGCAGCGTGTCACTGCCGATGAACACATCGTCGCCGATGAGCGTACGATTCTTGCGTTTGCCGTCGTAATTGCACGTGATCGTTCCCGCGCCGATGTTGACGCGCGCGCCCAAGTCCGCGTCGCCGACGTAACTGAAATGCCCGATGTGCGATTTTTCGCCGACGCGCGAATTTTTCACTTCGCCGAAATTGCCGATGCGGACAGCGCGCGCGAGGTGCGTCCCGGCACGCAAGCGCGCAAAGGGTCCGATCTGCACGCGCGCTTCGATGATCGATTCGGTAACGTCCGATGCGACGATCGCACATTCGTCGCCGATTTGCGCGTCGCGAATGATCGCGTTGGGACCGATGCGGCAGTTCGCGCCGATGCGCGTCTTGCCGCGCAAATGCGTGTTTGGCTCGATGATCGTGTCTTCACCAATGGTCACATCGGGTTCGATGTACGTTGTCGCCGGATCGATCAGCGTCACACCCGAGAGCATCAGCGCGTCGTTGATGCGCGCGCGCATAATTTTCTCCGCCTGCACCAGTTGAACGCGCGTGTTGATGCCCAGCATTTCCTCCGCGTCGCGCGAGACCATCGTTTCAATCGCGCGATTTTCCCTGACCGCCAACGCGACGAGATCGGTCAAATAGTACTCGTTCTGCGCGCCGGTCGGTTGGAGGTGCGCGAGGCGATCCCACAACCACGCCGCGTCGAAACAATAGACGCCGCAGTTCAATTCGCGGATCGCCAATTGCTCCGGCGTCGCGTCGCGCTCTTCGACGATTCCCAACACGCGCTTGTTCGCGTCGCGCACGATGCGCCCGAACGCCATCGAATCGTCCGCGACGAGCGTGAGCAGCGTGATCGTCGCGCGTGACGACGCGTGCAAGTCGGTCAACTTTTTCAGCGTCTCGGCGCGCAGCAACGGCATATCGCCGTACACGATAAAGACCGCGTCCGACTTGCCGCGCAACGCGTCGCGCGCTTGCAAGACCGCGTGCCCGGTACCGCGTTGTTCGCGCTGTTCGGCAAATTGGAGGGTGGAGATTGAAGGTTGGAAGTTAGAGATTGGAGATTGGAGATTGGAGATTGTGTCGCGCACTTGATCCGCGCCGTGACCGACGACGAGAACAGTTTGATCGCAACCGAGCGCGGCGACGGTCTCCAGCGCGTACCACACCATCGGCTTGCCGACGACGGGATGCAACACCTTGGGCAACCTGGTTTTCATCCGCGTCCCTTGACCCGCGGCGAGAATGACGGCGGCTAGTTTCATTGGATCACCTTGAGCGTAAAAAGTTTCGTTTCGTTCACCCACAGCGCGCCTGCGCCCGCCGCCGCTTCCGGCGGCATTTGGAAATCGAAGAACGCGCACACGCCGCGCCCTTCCCTCGCTAGTGTAGTTCTTGTTGGAAAATTCAATTTGCTTGACGTTTCGAGTCGCGACGACGGTTGTGAAGTTTTCGGGCAAGCACTACCAAGTTGGCGACGATGATCCCCCAACCAATCCAGCGCTCGAAACCGTCCAGACCGTGATTGGGACAACGAGTCAACTGGACTGTGCGTCGAATAACACTGATACGACCCTCGATCCCGTTGC
>VGOB01000125.1 GCA_016865935.1 Chloroflexota bacterium
AAGGCGTGGGTATGCGCTGGAGCGAGGACGGTTTCAATCATCTGTTGCATCTACGGCTCGCTTGGGTCAATGGGCGCTTCGATGCCTTGTTTGCATCCGAGCCCTCCCCCAATTGGTAGATGCGCCCCAGATTCAGTGGATAGTGGACAGTGGTCAGTGGTCAGAATTCTCTGTCCACTGTCCACTACCCACTGCCCACTTGCAACGGAGGTATCGTGGCTAACAGGAAACTAGGACGCGGCGTCGCGATCGTCGGCGCGGGAATGAGCAAGTTCGGCGCGTTCCCGGACAAGACCACGCGCGATCTGTTCGTGGACGCGTTCCGCGAATTGTGCGCCTCGGTGGACAAGGGCGTGGATCCGCGCGACATCGAAGCGACGTACATCGGCAATTGCAGCAGCGATTTGTTCGAAGGACAAAGCCACACCGCGCCGCTGATGACCTCCTGGGTCGGGCTCGCGCCGCGCCCGGCGACGCGCGTCGAAGACGCGTGCGCGAGCAGCGGCGTCGCGCTGCGGCAAGGGATTCTGGCGATCGCGTCCGGCTTGTACGACCTCGTGCTCGTCGGCGGCATCGAAAAGATGACGGCGCTGCCCATCGAAAAAGTGACCGACGCGCTGGGCACGGCGGGCGACACGTTGTACGAAATTCCCGCCGGCTTTACGTTCCCCGGTTTTTACGCGGCGATGGCAACCGCGTACTTGGATCGTTACGATGCGACGCCGGAAATCTTGCTGCGCGTCGGCATCAAGAATCACGAGCATGGCGCGTTGAACGACAAGGCGCAGTTCGGTCAGCGCATCGCGGACATTATGGCGGCGCGCAAAGCGAGCGCGGCGAAAAAGGGTCAGCCGATTCCAACGTGGCAAGACGAAATGGAATTTCTGCGCGATGATCGCGCCAATCCACTCATCGCTTGGCCCCTGCGCCTGTTCGATTGTTCGCCGGTCTCCGATGGCGCGTCGGCGTTGTTGCTCGCGCGCGCAGATCTCGCGACGCGCTTTACGGACGCGCCGCTCTACATCATCGGCAGCGGCCAGGCAAGCGACGGCGGCTTGGCGGACCGCGCGGGGTTGACGACGATTCCTGCCGCGCGCCTCGCCGCGCAACAAGCGTATGCGATGGCGCGCGTCCAGCCGACCGACATCAAGGTCGCCGAAGTGCACGATTGTTTTACCATCGCCGAAATCCTGGCAACCGAAGACGTGGGATTCTTCGCGCCGGGGCAAGGTTGGCGCGCGGCGGCAGAAGGCGTCACCGCGCGTGCCGGCGCGCGTCCGATCAACACTTCCGGCGGATTGAAAGCCAAGGGACATCCGGTCGGCGCATCGGGCGCGGCGCAAGTGATCGAAATCTGGAAACAGTTGCGCGGGCAGGCAGGCGCGCGCCAATTGCCCGGCGATATCAACCTGGGATTGACGCACAACGTCGGCGGCACGGGGCAGACGTGCGTGGTGCACATCTTCGAGCGAAAAGGATGAGGGATGAAGGATGAAGGATGAAAGATGAAAGTAGATCGTTTTCATCCTGCATCCTTCCGCCTTCTGCCTTGATGGGGGACGCAATGAGCGACAATGAATTTACTAACGCAACATACACCAAATTCCTGAACGAACACAAATTGATGGGCACGCGCTCCCGCGCCGATGGACGCGTCTACTTGCCGCCGCGCCCCATCGCGCCCGAGACGCAGAACGCAGAAATGGAGTGGGTCGAACTGTCGGGACGGGGCAAACTCGTCGCGTTTACGATTGTGTACGTCGGCACCTCGGCGATGATTGCGGCGGGGTACGATCGCAAGAATCCGTACTGCGTCGGCGTCGTAGAGTTGGCGGAAGGTCCCAAGATCAGCGCGCAGATTCTGGGCGTGGACGTTCTGCATCCGGAACAAATCAAGATCGGGATGCCGCTCCAAGCAAAGTTCGTCGCGCGCGGCGAAGGCGACGCGAAGAAGACGTTTCTCGCGTTTGAACCGCAGAAATAGTGGACAGTGATCAGTGGACAGTGGACAGAGTCACTGTTCACTACCCACCGTTCACCACCCACTGAGAGGTTGAAATGTACGGCATCGGTTACTGGCTTGCCAAGCACGCGCAGTTACACCCCAATCGCGTCGCGCTGGTCACGCCTGAGAAAACTTACACGTATGGCGATCTGAATCGCGAAGCGAATCGCGTCGCGCACGCATTGCAATCGCACGGATTGAAAGATGGCGACCGCATCGGCGTGTTGTCTATGAACTATCCGCAATTTCTTACGTTGTTGTTTGGCGCAGGCAAACTGGGAATCGTCAACGTCTCGCTCAACTATCGTCTCACGCCGCCGGAGATCGCGTATCAGATGCAAGACAGCAACGTGCGCGCGCTGTTCGTCGGATCGGAACAGGCGAGTTATATCGCGCCGCTGAAAGAACAAACCAAGATCGAAAAAGTTTTTGTGCTCGAAGGCGACGCGCCAACGGGTTGCGACACGTACGCGAATTTTATCGCGAATCAATCTGATGCCGAACCGGCGGAACCGATTTCCTGGGACAAGGGCTTGCTCACGGTTTACACATCGGGCACGACCGGCAAACCGAAAGGCGCGGTGCTTTCGCACGCCAATCAATTCTGGAATGCGATGAACGACATCATTCCACTGCGGCTGACGGCGGATGATGTGATGCTGACGATTCTGCCGCTCGTCCACGTCGGCGGCGTGGGCTTGTTCACGCTGCCGGGGCTGTTGCTCGGATCGAAAATTGTAATGCCGCGCAAATTCGATCCGGACGAAGCGTGGCGTTTGATCGAACAAGCACGCGTCACGGTGGTGATGGGCGTGCCGGCGATTTGGCAAATGCTCATCGCGTCGCCGTTGTTCGGCAAGGTGGACGCATCGTCGGTGCGGTATTTCTACAACGGCGGCGACCGCTGTCCGCTCGAAGTGGTGCGCGCGTTTCGCGAGCGCGGTTTGCCGTTCGGTGGTGGCTATGGCTTGACCGAAACATCGCCGACCGCGTTTATGCTCGAGCCGGAAGATTTCATCAAGGGAACGCAGACACTTGGGTTTATCGGCAAGCCGGCGTTCTTCAACGACGCGCGCTATGTCAGCCCCGAAGGCAAGGACGTACCACCGGGCGAAGTCGGCGAGATTTGGTTGCGCGGTGGAAATGTTTTTGGCGGTTACTTGAATCGTCCCGATGCGAACACTCAAGTCATCACCGATGGCTGGTTCCACACTGGCGATCTCGCGCTGCACGACGAAGAAGGATTCACGTTCGTCGTCGGTCGCTCGAAAGAAATGTTCAAGAGCGGCGGTCTGAATGTCTATCCCGCCGAAATCGAAGCGGTGCTGGGCAAGCATCCCGCGATCCGCGAAGTGTGCGTGATCGGCGTTCCCGATCCGAAATGGAACGAAGTGGGCAAAGCGATTGTCGCGCTGAAACTTGGGACGACCGCGACGCCTGAAGAGTTGCTCGCATTCTGCGAGGGACAACTCGCGCGCTACAAAATGCCCAAGAGCGTCGTCTTTGTCGACGCGCTGCCGCGCAATACGTTGGGCAAGGTGAATCGTGGCGAGTTGAAACAAAAATACAGTGGGCAGTAAACAGTATTCAGTGTTCAGTATTCAGACATAGATCACAATTCTGTCATGCTGAGCGAAGCGAAGCATCTCGCTAATCGCAAATTGCGAGATTCTTCGGCGCAAAAAGCGCGCCTCAGAATGACAATCTGTGATGTACTAAGACAACTGAAAACTGGATACTGGATATTTGGAATGACGATGATTTCCGTTGGACAAACGTTTACCGAAAAGCACACGCTCGCGCAATCCGAGTTCAATCGCTTTGCGAAACTGAGCGGCGACGACAATCCGATTCACGTCGATCCGGAGTTTTCGGCGCGGACGCGCTTTGGCAAAACGGTCGCGCACGGGATGTTTCTCTACAGTTTGGTTTGTGGCGCGCTGGCAAAGCATTCTCCAAACGCGTCGCAAGTGAGCCAGGATTTGATGTTTCCCGCGCCATCGTTTGTGGGCGAAGAGATCACAATTAGTTTGCGTGTGCTCGAATTCGATGCCGCGAAAAATCTCACGCGCGTCGAAACGATTGTCACGCGACCAAACGGTGAGATTGGTTTGCAAGGTGAGACGACTTTGTCATTGCGAGCCGCGTAGCAGCGAAGCAATCTCCACCCCAACAGTCGCGTGTCCGAATTCTTGCGCGAGATGTTGAACGCAACCGATTGTGATGCCTGGAAGGAGGACTGCCAATGTCGCAGCCCGTCTATGCGCTAAATCTCTTCAACGTTTCGAACAAGGACGAATACCTGGCTTACTCACGTCGATCAGCCAAAGAAGTAGCCGCTCACGGCGGACGGGTCGTTGCGCTGGGCAAGTTCCGAGAGGCAGCGCTAGAGGGTATCGAGCCGCGTTCGGTTCTCATCCTCGTCGAATGGGAATCGAAAGAAGCATTCGATAGTTATTGCAACGATCCAAATCTGGCAGACCTGCATCCGCATCGCATCAACGGTACGGACAAATATATTTGGCATCTTTTCGATAAGCTTGAGGATCTGAGGCCCATACTCAAGTGAGAGTTGGGCAGCTTCCAGATGACCTTTCGAGTAAGAAGTATGGCTACTCTCCATTTGATGGTTGGGCTTCCTTGTTCAGGGAAAACAACGCTAGCCCAAAAGCTCGAATATGAACTACCGGCGCTTCGATTGACACCTGATGAGTGGCAGATACGTCTTTTTGGTCAAGATGCAGAAGAACCAGAACATGATGCTCGGCATAGCCTAATCGAGGCCATGCTCTGGAGTATAGCTCGTAGGGCGCTGGAATTGGGAACGAATGTTATCCTCGATTTCGGTTTTTGGGCGCGAGAAGAACGCGAAGATTATCGGTTGCGTGCGAAGCAACTTGGGGCTAGCAGCGAAGTACACTATCTAGATGTGCCGGATGATGAGCTATTGAGGCGGCTTGAGAAAAGGAATTCGCGACCTTCACAGGAAAGTTTCCTTATTTCCGAGGAAGCGATGAAGCCCTGGATGGCTTTCTTCCAAAGACCGACACCTGATGAGCTTGAGCGAAGAGAGTAAATGAAAATGTCAACGCTGCCCAACCCGCGCTTGCAGGCGACCGTCCTTCGCGCTGGACTCCGCTGCGCTCCGGCTGCGCGCTCGGCCGGCGCCTGAAGCGGCACGTTAGTTGCCGTTAAACACAGCACGCCGCGAAATGACAAACCTAGTTCTACTCGAAACACAAAATCAAATCGCAACGCTGACGCTGAATCGTCCGGAACGCCACAACAGTCTGACGCCGGAATTCTTGCGCGAGATGTTGAACGCTGTCGAAGAAATCGGCGCGCAAGCGGAAACGCGCGCGGTCGTTTTGCAAGCGAACGGTCGCTCGTTCTCGACCGGCGGCGACCTGCACGCGTTCTACGATCAGCGCGATCAGATCGAAGCGTACGCGCGCGAAATTGTCGGCTTGCTCAACCAAGTGATCGTCGCGATGGTGCGTTTGCCTGCGCCGATTGTCGCGGCGGTTCACGGCATCGTCACCGGCGGATCGATTGGTTTGGTGCTGGCATCTGACATTATTCTCGTCGCGCCGGAGGCAAGTTTTACGCCGTACTATTCCGTCGTCGGATTCAGTCCCGATGGCGGCTGGAGCGCGATGCTTCCCGCGTTGATCGGGAACAAGCGCGCGAGCGAAATCTTGATGCTGAACCAGACGATCAGCGCCGAGCAAGCGGTGGCGTGGGGCATCGCGAATCGAATCGTCGCGCGCGATCAAATTCGTGACGAAGCGCGCGCGGTGGCAGAATCTATTGTGCAAAAGAAACATGGAAGCATTCAGCGCACCAAGCGATTGCTGTGGCGCGATGCGGATGCGCTGGCGGCGCGGCTGGAAGAAGAACGCGCGCGCTTTTGCGAGCAAATCGTCACGCTGGAAGCGCGCGAAGGAATGGAAGCGTTTTTGAAGAAATGAAAAATTTCCAAATCGGTCAAGCGGCAACGGCGCAACGAACGTTCACTCAAAACGATCTGGTGGAGTACGCCGCGCTGGCGGGCATCGCGCAAACGCCGCGCGTCGTTCCGGGTCCATTGCTCGGCGGAATGTTTTCGTACTTGCTTGGCACGCAACTGCCGGGACGCGGCACAAATTATCTGAAACAACATTTGGAATTCCCGCAGCCCGCGTTAGTCGGCGAGGAACTCACGGCAACGGTTGAAATTGTGCGCTGGCGTCCTGAAAAAAATCTGGTAAACTTACGGACGACGTGCGGCAACGCGCGCGGCGAAATCGTGTGCCAGGGCGAAGCGTTGGTATTCGTCAAGGATGTGGAGTAATGCCCAAGATCACAGCGAACGGAATTGAGGTATACTACGAGCAGCACGGCTGGGACAAAGACGCCGATGTGCTGGTCTTGTCGAACGGGGTGTTGATGAGCACCGCGAGTTGGGCATTCCAAACGCCGGTGCTGTCCAAACACTATCGCGTATTGCTCTACGATTGTCGCGGGCAGTGGCAATCCGATCATCCGCGCGCGCCGTACTCGATGGAGTTGCACGCGGACGATCTCGCCGCGCTGCTCGACGCGTTGAAAATTGACAAAGCGCATTTGCTCGGCATTTCGTACGGCGCGGAACTGAGTTTGCAATTCGCGCTCAAGTATCCCGAACGCGCACACAGTTTGATCGTGTCGTCTACCGTCAGCCACGTCGAGCCGACGTTGCACAGTATGATCCAAATGTGGATCGAAGCGGCAAAGCGCAAAGATGTCGAAATGTTTTATCGCGTGACCTATCCGTTCAACTTTGCCGAGTCGTGGATCGTCGCGAACCCGCAATTGTTGGCGCAAGCGCGCGCGCGCTACGAATCGCTCGATTGCGACGCGGTGATCAATTTGTGCGAAGCGTTTTTGCAATTGAACCTCACCTCCGAACTGCACCGCATCAAAACGCCGACGCTGTTAATGGTCGGCGAACTGGATGCGCTCAAGCCGCGCCACTACGCCGACATCATCGCGCGCGCAATGCCGCACGCGGAGTACGTCATCATCCCAGGTGCAGGGCACGCGCTCTGTTGGGAAAAATGGCAAGTATTCAACACGCTCGTTCTCGGTTTTTTGGACAAGCACAGATCAATGAGCCAATGAACCAATGTGCCAATGTGCCAACACTTGCACCGCACGCAAGTGCAGGTGTGTGCCAAATAATTGAAAGGAGGGATGAACAAGGCAAAAGGCAAAAGTAAAAAGGCAAAGGCAAAAAGCGATGATTAGGGTTGGCGGATTTCAATCTCCAATCTCTAATCTCTAATTTCCAATTTAGGAGGAGAAGAAATGAAAAAGTTAGCGATTCTCGCGTTGCTCGTCGTGTTGGTGGCGATTGTGGTCGCGTGCGCCACACCGACTCCCACGCCCGCGCCCAAGCCGACCGATCCGCCGAAACCGCCGGCGGCGCCAACAGCCGCACCTAAACCGACGGACGCGCCCAAGCCAGCCGCGCTCGACGGCGCGGGGTTGCTCGCGGAGCGTTGTGCGTCTTGTCACAACCTCGATCGCGTCAAGAGCGCGGCAAAGACCAAGGATCAGTGGACCACCACCGTTGATCGAATGATCAGCAAAGGCACTAAACTGACCGACGCGGAAAAAGGCGTCTTGATCGAGTACTTGGCAAAGACGTATGCCGCCGCCGCGCCCGTGCCAACTACGGCGCCGGCTGCCGCGCGACTCAAATGCGCCAACCCCGTCAAGGTCGGCTTCATCACCGACAAGAGTGGTCCGCTGGCGGTGTACGGGGCGATGATGGAACGCAGTTTCCTGCTCGGCTGGGAATACCTCGCCGGTGCGCCGGGCAAGGACAATGTGTTCAAGGTCGAGGACTGCGAAATCCAGGTCATCGTCGCGGATGACAAGGGTGTGGTGGATACCACCGCCACTGTCGCGCGCGAATTGATCGAAGTGAAGAAGGTGGACATTCTCGTCGGTACCGTGAGTTCCGGCGGCACCGCGACGCTGCAAGGCATCGCGCGCGATAACAAAAAAGTGCTCGTCGTCGCGCCCGCCGCGTCCAACGATATCACCGGCAAGGATTTCAACGAGTACACCTTCCGCACCAGCCGCAACAACTACCAGGACGCGATCAATCTGTGCCAGTACTTGACGACGCAGTACAAGAAATTCGTGCAGATCGCGCCCGACTATGCCTTCGGTCGCGGTGGCGCCGCAGCGTTCCGCGACTCGTGCTCCGTCTTGGGCGGCACCTTCGTCCAGGACGACATCTTCGCGCCGCTCGACACGAAAGAGTTCACGCCGTACCTCGACAAGGTCTTAAAGTCAGGCGCGGACGCGTGGATCGTCACGTGGGCGGGCGCGGGCTTTGTGCCGATGTTCAAGGGCGCCCAGGAGATGGGCGTGTTCGACAAGATGAAACTCGCCGCGTCGGTTGCGGACAACGCGACGGTTCCGCTCTACGCCGCCGCGCTCGGACAGAACAGCGGCATCCTCTACCACTACACCTCGCCTAAGAACAAGATCAACGACTGGCTGGTGGAGCAAGTCAAAGCGCGTCACAAAGTTCCGCCGGATCTGTTCGACGCCGATGCGATGAATGCGGCATTCGCGGTCGCCACCGCGCTGCGGAAGACGAACGGCAGCACCGATTCCGCCACGCTGATCAAGGCGATGGAAGGAATGGAATTCGATGGACCCAAGGGCAAAGTCTTCTTCCGACCGGAAGATCACGTGGCGATTCAAGATATGTACATCGTCAAGATTCTCAACGTGACCGATAAAGAATTCAAGTTCTTTGAAACGGTCAAGACCAATCGCCCCGAGCCGCCGTGCTTGCTGCCCGAAAACCTAAAAGCGCGCTGCGGCAAGTTACCGTTTGGTTCGTTGAGCGCCAAGTAGCCAGTGTTCAGTGATCAGTGGTCAGTGAACCGTGAACAGAGTGAAGTGTGGTCGGTGGAATCTTTTCCACTGACCACTACCCACTGACCACTGATTTTTGGGGGGAATGGATGGACAACAATGTGATCCTGGAGAGCGAGCGCTTGCGCAAAGAATTTGGCGCGCTGGTCGCGGTGAATGACGTGAGCATCAAGATTCGGCGCAACACGATCCACTCGATCATCGGACCGAACGGCGCGGGCAAGACCACGTTTTTCAATCTCCTGACGAACAACGTCGAGCCGACGGCCGGGCGGGTGATCTACAAAGGGCGCGATATTACGCGCCTGCCCTTGCATCGCATCGCGCATCTGGGCATCGGTCGCTCGTTTCAAATCACCAACATCTTTCCCAATTTGACGGTGCTGGAAAACGTGCGGCTGGCGTGTCAGTCACTCGGCAAACACAACTTTCGCCTGTTCAATCACTATCAACATTTTCGCGGCGATGAAGAACGCGCCGGGCAAGTCTTGCGCCAGGTCGGACTGACCGAGCGCGCCTTGACTCCGGCGCGCACGTTGCCGCACGGCGATCAGCGCAAACTGGAACTGGGAATGATCCTCGCGCCCGATCCGGAAATGCTGTTGCTCGACGAGCCGACCGCCGGAATGGCGGCGGAAGTCGTGCCAGAAATGATTGATTTGATCCGGCAGATTCACCAGACCAGCCACAAGACCGTGTTGTTGGTGGAACACAATATGGGACTCGTGATGAGCATTTCCGATTGCATTACCGTGATGCACCAGGGCGCTGTGCTGGCGGAAGGCACGCCGTCCGAGATCGCGGCGAACAAGACGGTGCAGAGCGCGTACCTGGGCGGACTGGGCTGGCGCGTAGTGGATAGTGGTCAGTGATTAGTGGGCAGAGAGGATTCTGATCACCGACCACTGACCACTGTGGGGAGAGTGTAATGGATAATTTACTTCAAGTGCGCGACGCGCATACATTCATCGGGCAATTTCATATATTGCAAGGCGTCACGGTCAACGTGCCCCAAGGCGCAATCACCGCGCTCTTGGGACGCAACGGCGCGGGCAAAACCACCACGCTCAAGACGATCCTGGGTCTCACGCCGCCGCGGCAGGGGCAAGTGATTTTCGACGGGCAGGAAATCCAGGGGCGGCACACGTTCGACATCTCCGCGCTGGGCATCGGCTTTGTGCCGGACTATCGCGCGATTTTTCGCGATCTGACCGTCGCCGAAAACCTGCAAATCGCCGAACGCAAACAAGGCGATCTGGCGCGCCGCCAAGAACTGATTTTTGGATTATTCCCCGATCTGAAACGGCTGATCAAACTGCGCGGCACGCAACTCTCCGGCGGGCAACAACAAATGCTCGCGATTGCGCGCGCGCTCGTCGCAGAGAACAAGTTGCTCCTGATTGACGAACCGACCGAAGGGTTGGCGCCGGTTTTGATCGAGCAAATGATGAAGGCGATTTTGCAACTCTCGGCGGAGACGACGGTGTTACTGGTCGAGCAGAATTTCGCGGTGGCGACCCAGCTTGCCAAGTACTATGTGATCGTCGAAGAAGGGCGCACGGTGAAGAGCGGCGCAATGCCCGATCTGCTCAAAGACGAAGCGACGATTCACCGGTATTTGGGGGCAGCGTAGCAGTGATCAGTGGTCGGTGGTCAGTGGTCAGTTTTCTCTACCCACTGTACACTACCCACTGCCCACTACGGGGTTCACTATGACAACGATAATAGGCACGATTCGCAAAAATCGAACGCAAACGATTACGCTTGCCGCGCTGATCCTGTCGTTTCTGCTCGCGATCCAGGGGATGGAGACAGGCGATTGGATCATCACGATCTTGCGCGGACTCTCGGTCGCGGCGGTGACGTTTCTTGTCGCCTCCGGGTTTTCGCTCATCTTCGGTTTGATGGATGTGCTGAACCTGGCGCACGGCACGTTGTTTATGATCGGCGCGTACGTCGGTTGGACGGCGTATGTGCGCCCGGATACGTTGCTGGACTTGGCGACGCCAGCCGCATTGTTCTTCGCCGGGCTGCTGCTGTTGCCGCTGTGGGATCGCTGGCTCAGCCGCGTGCGCCTCGCGCCGCAAGCCGCGCGCGGCTTACCCTGGCTCGCGCTCGCGCTGGGAGTAGGCGCGCTCGCGTTCGGCTTTGCGCGCTATCCGATCACCGGCTGGGATGTGACCGTCTACGACAAGAGTCCCGTCGTCTTTGGCGTCCAACTCGATCTGGGGCAACTCGATCTGCCCGCCCCGGCAATCGTCGGAGCGGAGCAATTGGGCGTGAGTATGCTGTGTCTCTTCGCGGGCGGCGGACTGATCGCGCTGGGATTGACGCTTTTGGAATCGCGCAACCGCATCGCCGCGGCGACGACGCGCGTGCCCTGGCGCGCGCTGCTGCTCGCGCTCGGGTTGGCACTGGGCGGACTCGCGTTATTCGCGTGGAATGACGCGTTGACGGCGTTCTTGGTCGCGGCGGGCACGACGTGGCGGTTTTTGATCGCGGTGATCGTCGCGACGCTCGTGGGCGCGGGCTTGGGCGCGCTGATGGAATCCACGCTGATCCGTCCGCTCTACACGCGTCCGATCTATCAATTGATGTTGACGCTGGGGCTGGGCGTCATCGGACGCGAAGTGGTGATCGCGCTGTGGGGGCGCACGCAAATGCAAATGCCCAAGCCCGCGCTCTTCAACACGATCGGTCAGGGGTGTCCGGCGCAAACGATCTTCGACGCGTTGGCGAATCAATGCTCGACGATCAGTTTTATGGGCAGTCGCATTCGCACCTACAACGAGATTTTCATTTTCATCGTCGGCGTGATCGTGCTGATCGTCGTCTGGCTGTTGTTGCAACGCACGCGCATCGGAATGATCATTCGCGCCGGCGTGCAGGATCGCGCGATGGTGGAAGCGCTGGGGATCAACGTGCGGCAGGTGTTCACGTTCGTCTTCGCGCTGGGCGTGGGACTCGCCGCGTTGGGCGGCGTGCTGGCGGGACCTTCGATGGGCGTCTCGGACGATATGGGGGAGAGTCTGTTGCTCTCCGCGCTGATCGCTCTGGCGATTGGCGGGCTGACGAGTTTTCCGGGCGCCGCCGCCGGATCGCTGCTGGTCGGGTTGTTGCAGCAATTCATCGTCAAGTACGGACAGATCGGCATCGCGCTGCCGTTTCTGGAGCAACCGTTCAAGCCGACGCCGCCGTTGGTGCCGGCGTCCACGTTGTTGTTAATGGTGATCATTCTGCTCGCGCTGCCGAACGGATTGTTTGGCAGGAAGGAATAGCCGATGAAAATTCTACGTGACCATGCGATCCTTGGGGCGGTCGCCGTTTTTCTGATTGCGTTTCCTTTTCTGATCGCGCTGCTCGACGGGCAGTCGATCGGGGCGATGCTTGCCGGGCAATCGGGCAATTCCAAATTTTACCAGGGCTTGCTGATCGAGATTTTCATTTTGGCGATTTTCGCGATCAGTTACGATCTGTTGTTTGGGATCACCGGCTTGCTCTCGTTCGGACACGCGATGTTTTTCTCGGTCGGCGCGTATACGGCGGGGATCGCGCTCAAGTCGCTCAAGCTGCCGTTGCCGGAGACGCTCGTGTTGGTGGTCTTTGCCGGAGTGGCGCAGGCGTTGTTGTTCAGCATCGTCTTGCCGCGCGTCAAGGGCATTACGTTCGCGCTCGTCACGCTCGGTTTCGCGTCGGTGTTTCACATCGTCATTATGTCGCACGAGTTGAACGATTGGGCGGGCGGTGACGTGGGGTTGCAAAATATCCCAAAGCCCGCTTTGCTCGATCCGGCGAATCAGCGGCTGACGTTTTACTTTGTCGCGCTCGCGTTGATGTTGTTGGTCTACCTGTTCTATCGGCGGTTCGTGGATTCGCCGACGGGACGCGTGTGCAGCGCGATTCGGGAGAACGAGCATCGCGCGCAGATGCTGGGGTTCAACACGTTCTACTTCAAACTCGCCGCGCTGATCGTGTCCGGCATTACGGCGGCGCTGGGCGGCGCGCTGCACGCGCTCTATCAACCGATCGTCAGTCCGACGAGTGCGAGTCTGGGCTACACGGTCAACGCGCTGTTGATCATTTTGATCGGCGGCGTGGGCACGTTGAGCGGCGCGCTGGTGGGCGCGGCGGCGTTTCGCCTGTTGCAGTTCTACCTGGACAAGCTTTTCGGCGAGAGTTCCAGTTTCATTCTCGGCGTGGTCTATGTCGCGCTGGTGCTGTTCCTGCCGTACGGGATCATCGGCACGTGGCGCGCTAAAAAACTTGAATGGCGCGCGGCGTGGCAAGCGCGTTGGCGCGCTTGGTCGGCGGCGCGTCCGCGTGGAAAATAGGGGAGGCGCGCGCGGCAAACGCGCGCCAAGTGTGTAGGATCAGAAACGCGCGATCGTTCGTCCGACGGTCGCGCGTTTTTTTTCGCGGCTGGGTCTGCGCGCGGGGTTTGCAAATCGGGCTTTTGATTTTGCGCGGGGTTGGGGTATAATGAGGGTAGACCGTCGAGGAGGTGTGAAATGATTCGTGGAGCGTTTGTTCAACCGGCCGGTGGATGCGCTGACTCCACGTTCGATTCGCAATCCGTATTTCCGCGCCGAAGCGGAACGCACCGCGCGGGTGATGTATGAAGACCACGCCTATCTTGGTGATTACCCACAACGCGGAAATGAACCGCAGAGAGCGCAGAGACACAGAGGGAAAATTGTAAACTCTGCGCCCTCTGCGTCTCTGCGGTGAGATATGGGTAATCACCACGCGTATCCTGTTGCGAAAAATTGCTATTGAATGTATTATGGGTGCATCTCTGAAACTGTGAGCACGGATGTTCGGCTCACACCGCCAATGGAAGTTCTGTGAAGTCAACCGTGTCCGATATTGCGCCAGGTAGATCAAAAGCGTCGAATACCGTGTGGACTGCCA
>VGOB01000126.1 GCA_016865935.1 Chloroflexota bacterium
GACAAGACCCGGGCAAAAGCTTGATAGTGTTCCTGAACCAGTTCCATACGGGGTCATCCTCCTCGGGATGGTCTCTGTATACCCGATAAGGACTAACCCCGTCAAGTCCTTAAGTTTACGGATATGGATTTGACCTGTACGGTTGCCTTGCACGTTCCGTCTTTCGACTGGAGGGGGTATATCTGATCGAATTGTCCCCATCCCCCGGCGGGCGGCTTGACGATCACCGCCTCGCTCTGACAAAGATTCGAGACATCGAAACGGAGTTGGAGCGATTCAATGCCGCCGACGTTGACGCTCAACGAATTGTTCGGCATCATGTCATTCAAGAACACGTCATCCAGCCGATACGGCGCCGCGCCCATCAGCATCGGATTCGATTTGCGGCTCACCTCGTTCGCGAATAACCGGATCGCGCCGGTGACCGGTTTGCTGGCGCTCAGATCTTTGAACGTCGCCACGAGCCGGGCCGGCGGCGCAGGCGTAGGTTGCGCGGGTTGGGTCGGCAATGCCGCCGGCCGCGCGGGTTGCGCGCGCCACGCCGGATCTTCCATCCACAATTCGTACGCGAGCGAGAATTTTTCGGCTTTGCCCTCTTTCATCACGCCGCCCGAACGCGCCAATTCGTCCGGCGAGTACGAAACCGCCCAGCCGCCCAGGTCGGCAACGCCGCTATCGCTCGCCGCCGCGGCGCGCACTTGACACGTCAACGGTTCGCCGGGACGCAGATTGACCGGCACAGCGACGGGCGCGCCGCCGCCGACGCCGTACTGTCCCTGTCCCGCCGGCATCCGCTGGATCGCCGCGTCGCCGACGCCGTACCAGATCGCGCTGCGCGCGGCGTCAGCGCCCACGAATTTGAGCGGGCGAAAGAAAACTTGCTGCGACACTGCGGCAACCTGCTGGCAACCCGGCGCAATCAGGACAGTCGCCGAGCGCGGATTGCTGTACGCCACTTGGTTGACGGACAAGCCCTGGGCTTGCGCGGCGGCAATCGTGTACTCGTAGGTATCCGGCTGGGACACGGTGTCCTGATACTGGGTCGTGTTCGCGTTGAGGACCTTGACGATGCTCTTCTCGATTTGATTCTTGCCGCGCCGCAGCACCGCAAAATTCGTTTCGTTGTCCGAGTTGTCCATCCAGGCGAGCGCGACCACGCAATTTCCGGCTTCCGCTTTTTGAAGCACGGGCGCGTTGATGCGCGCGTTCGGCGGATTCAAGATTTGTTTCCAATTCGGATCGCGCATCAAGCCGGGCAGAACCATTACGGCGGGATCGGAGGAGGAATTCGGAACTAGCCCCGGCGCGTTCTGCGGATCCTGCACTGGCGGCGCAAACGCCGTCTCAGGCGCCGGGACAGCGATCACATCGCCGGGGTTGGGGGCATCGCCCATACCTGGATTCATGTCCCGGATGGTTTGTTCGGTCTCGCCCACCAGCTTGGCGATGTCCTCCACCGTATCGCGGCGAATCAATGACGGTCACGAACACGCGCGGCGATTCGCCCATCGCGCCCAAGCCGTTGTACGCGCGCGCGGTCAGCGCATATGTCCCGGGCTTGCTCGCGATCAGATTGTGAATCAAACTGAACGGCGTAACGCCATTCGGGTCGGGCGCGGTTTGCTGGATCACCAACTGATCGTCCACCCACAAATCCACGCGCGTCACGCGACTCGCGTCGCGCGCGGTCGCGAAGACGAGCACCGCTTCGCCGACCGCGAGCCGCGCGCCGGGCGCGGGCTCTTGAAACGCCACATCCGGACCGGGCACTGGCGGCGGTAATTGTTGCGTCATCAGCGACGCGGGATTCAAGACCAGATAGATGCCCAACGCCACAATCGCCAATAGCGAGGCGATCAGCCCTGCGATTCCAGCGCCGACGAGAAAATATTTACAACCACCGTGAGACATTTTAACCTCCTCCGCCGATTGCAGGTTTCGGATTTTTGATTTTGTCATAGATCGCCCGCAACGGCGCGCGCAGCAAAAAGATGCCGCCTGCCACTGCGACGATGACACTGATCACGAGAAACATCGTTCCGGCGCTACGTTGACTTGCCGCGTAACTCTCCCTGGTTCCGCGCGCGATGAAATCGGCTTTGATTTCCGGTTGCGCGCCGCGCGCGATCACCACACCCACCGCGATCACCGGCTCGCCCGCCGCGATGCCGACATAGCGCGTGTCGCTGTATCGCGCGAACGCGGCGGGCTGATTTTCAATGACGTGACCATTTTCCAAAGCATAATCGTCATTCGCGATCAGCGCGCGCCCGCCGGACAATTCGATCAGCAACGGCGGCGTCACGCGCTCGCGCACCGACCAGTTGCCGGGCGATGACGTGCCCTTGGAGTCAACGATTGCGCGTCCTTCGCGCAGGTACGCGATGAACCCGTGGGCATCCAGTTTGATCGGGTTGCGTTCACTGACGCGCCCTTCGATCAAAACGGTCTCACCCCTGGGCGTATTTCCCAAAACCGCTAGTCGCGTGATCGCTTCGAGTCCTTCGACGCGATGCGCGGTTCGGTTCGCCGCGCACCACGTCAGCCCACCGCAGGCGAGCGCGCCCACGACAAAGAGTACACCGAAAAGAATTTGCCGGTTGATCATACAACTTTTATCCGCGCAACCAGGTCACGATCACATTCAACAACACGATGCTCATCCCGATCAGATAACCGCACGCGACGGCGATGCTGACGCGCGCGAGCGATTGGTGCGCGCCGCGCGCGCCGAACGCCGCCAGCGCGAGCGCGACGATGCCAACCAGCCACGCGCCAAGTGTCGCCAGCGCGAACAGCGCGAACGGCGCGCGCGCGCTGATGCCGACGTACGCCAGCAAACCGATGCCACTCAGCGCGAGACTGCTCAGCGCGAGTTTGTTGACGGGAGATGATTGACCAGGGTTCATAAACATTGCTCTCATTGCAATCTGTGTTAGCGTAGCCCACGCGCGCCATCCGATGTTTCCGTCTCGATCTGCCGTCGGAGATACGCGAAGAGTTCCTTCGCACTGCGAACGTGGACGATCTGCCCACTCGGAATATGTTGCACCTGACCTAGCCACGCGGGCTTGGCGCGCGCACTGCGCCATAACTTGACGATGAAAACTTGACGCGCGGATGAGCGCGATAAATTTCGCATTGGGTTATTCGCCATTTCTCGATATCCATTGCTGAAACGCGGCAACAAAAAACTGATGCCCGTTTTCCGAGCATCAGTTTACTACATCCCTGTCTCGCAATTATCTCGCCCGCGACCCGCCGCGCGCAAACCATTCCGCCATTTTGCAAAGGATGAAGGATGAAGGCGGAAGGATGAAAGACGAATGTAGGGTCTTGGTTTCATCCCTCATCCCTCATCCCTCATCCCTCATCCCTCATCCTTCATCCCTCATCCTTCTGCCCTCATCCTTCTGCCCTCATCCTTCTGCCCTCATCCTTCTGCCCTCATCCTTCCCACATCCCGCTCCACCGTCCGCACACCGACGCCGAGCGCGTTCGCTAGTTGCGCGTGCGTCGGCGCGGCGCCTTGCGCGCGCGCCTCCGCGAGCAAGCGCGCCAAACGATGCTGCCGCCGCTCCACCTTGTCCGCGATCGCATCGTCTTCCGTTGCGGCAAGCGTCCAGACTATTTCGATGTACTCGTCGTCGCGCAACGCGCGTCCCGTCGGCGCGTCCGCGCGCGGCAGACGCACGCGCGCGATGCGCGGTCGCGCCGTTTCGACGCGCGTGTGGTAATCGTTCCAGATGTGTTTACCCGGACTGATGTCGTGAATGAACGCGCGGCGCCGCTCTTCGTCGGGAATCGTCGCGGCTTGCGTCATCAGCAAATCGTACGCGGTTTGAAGCGCCGTCATTCCGCGCGCCGTTTCACCTGCCGCCAAGAGCGCGCGATACGCGCCGACATACGCCAGTAACGCATCGCCCACACCCGCGATGCCGCGCGTCGTCAGCCACGCCAGCACCTCGTCGGCGTACTGGCGCGCGCGCGCGTGATCGCCGCGCGCCGTTGCCACGCGCGCCAGCCCCGCGAGCGGATCGATCGCCAGCGCGTCCAAACCGATCGCGCGCCGCAATGCCAAGCCGCGCGTGTATGCGTCTTCCGCCGCGTCCAGATCGTTGAGATGCTCGAACACCACGCCGAGAAAAACGACCGCGTATCCTTCGATGCGGCGCTCGCCGATCGCGCGCGTAATCTCCGCGACCTCTTCCAGCGCGCGGCGCGCCAACGTATGCTCGCCGCGATCACTCTGCACGACCGCGAGGTTGTAGAGACAGCTCGCTTCGTTCAGCCGATCTCCACTCGCGCGTCGCCACGCCAGCACTTGATCGTAATGCGCGAGCGACGCGATATAATCGGCGGTATAGTGATAGAAAATTCCCAAACTATTGTGAATGTTCGCCGAGGTTTTGGGATCGCCGCGCGCGAGTTCCAGCGCGCGCTGACAATTCGTCAACGCCTCGTTGAAATTTCCAGAATTGAACGCGATGACGCCCAGATCGTTCAACACGGTGGCTTGCGCGAGCGAATCGTTCTGCTGTTGCGCGAGCGCGAAGGCGTGATCGAACTGGGCGCGCGCCTCCGCGTATTCGCCGCGTTGACGCAGCATCCGCCCCCAGCGCACGCGCGCCTGAAATTCGATTTCCGCGTCGGCGGCATCCCGCGCCAATTCCACCGCGCGCGCGATCGCGGTGAGCGCGGCGGGATAATCGGTCAGCGCGTCCAAGTAACTCGCGCGGCGTAACGCGATTTGCGCGCGCCGCGACGGCGTTGCGAGTGCAGGATCGTCCAGCGATGCTTCCAGCGCGTCCAAGTCATCGGCTTGCGCGCGGCGATCACCCAGCTGATCGTACGCGCGTTCGCGCGCGGCATACGCTTCAAAACGCTCCAGCGACGACGCGTCGCGTGTGCGCGCCAACGCATCGAGCGCGCGCGTGAATTGTGCCGCCGCGTCGCGATGCGCGTACACGCGCGCGGCTTGCTCGCCCGCGCGTTGCGCGTACTGCGCGGCGGCGTGCCACTCTTCCGCCGCAAAAAAATGATGCGCCAGCGCGTCCAAGCGATCGGGGTGCGCGTGTTCTAACGCTTGCGCCGCGCGCTGGTGCAACACGCGCCGTTCAGGTTCGGCGATGCTGGCGTAGATCACCTGACGCACTTTGTCGTGTGTAAAGCGATAGGCGTCGCGCGTCTCTTCCAGAAAACGGCGTTGCACCAGTTCGCCCAACGCGCTCAAGGTCTGTTGCGTTTCGAGTTCGCCGACGGCGCGCGCCAACGCAAAATCCAAATCGCCGCCGAGAATTGCCGCCGCGCGTAAAATATGTTGCGCGGGCGCGCCCAATTGCGTCGCGCGCCGCGCGATCACGCGCTCGACCACGCGCGGCAAGGGCACCTCGGCGTAATCGCGCGTTGTTTCATCCCAGGGGGTACGCCATTGCCCGACGGCATCGCGCGCGAGCAATCCTTCGTCGCGCAGCGTCCGCAATGTTTCTAGAACGAAGAGGGGATTGCCGTCGGTCTCGCGATACAATCGCTCTTCAAAGCGCGGCGCGGCGCGCGCCAACCCGAGCGCGCGGCGAATCAACTCTTGCGTCGCTGTCGGGTCCAGACGTTTCAATTCGAGCTGTCCGCGCAAACCGGCGCGATCGAGCGATTGCATTTTCTCCCAGCGCGTCGTCTGCGCGCGCGCATCTTCGCCGCGATACGTGCCGATGAAGAGCGCGCGGGTCTCGCGCAAGCGCGACGCGAGCTGCGCGAGCAGATCGAGCGTGGCGTCGTCTGCCCAGTGCAGATCCTCGACGATCACGACGAGCGGCGTGATCTGCGTCCACGCCGCGATGAGTTGCGCGAGCGCGTCGATCAAACGCGCGCGGGCTGATTTGGGATCGAGCGGCGCCGGAGGGGTGACTGTGATCGCCAGGTGCGGCAAGAGCGGCGCGAGCGTCTGTTGCCAAATGGGATCGAGCAAGCCGCGTAATTGTTCCACGCGCAACGGCGATAGTCCTTGCGCGAGCGCATCCGTCACAGGCGCGTACGGCGCGGCGGCATCCCGTTCCTGACAGTGTCCCCACAACACGTGCGCGCCGCGCCATTCCGCATCGCGCGCGATTTCTTGCGCCAGGCGCGTTTTGCCGACGCCGGCTTCTCCTTCGATCAGCGCGATGCCGCCACCCCCCGCGTGGAGCGATTCAACGTGTGCGAGGAGTTGGGCGCGCGCGTCGGCGCGACCGATGAGCGGAAGCTGCGCGGCATCCAAGCCCGGCGAAACCGGCAAGGTCGGGGGTAAGTACGGCGCGGGGCTGCGACTGCCGCGTTGCGCGATCTCGCGCGCGAGCGCGAGCGTCTCGGGTTCGGGTTCGAGCGCGAGTTCGGTTTTCAAAATTTGGCGGCAGGTCGCGAATTGTTTCAGCGCGGCATCGGGGCGCTGGAGCAAAAAATAGAGCCGCATCACTTCGCGATGCGCGGATTCCCGCAACGGATCGGCGAGTGTCAATTTCAGCGCGGCATCGAGCGCGTCGGCGTACTGCTGAGTGGATTTGTGCGCTTGAACCAGCCACTCTAACGCTTGCAAGTACATTTCGCGCAGTCGCTCGCGTTCGAGCAACAGCCAGTCATCGTAAAATCCTTCGAGGAGATCGCCGCGGTAAAGCGAGATTAGAGATTGGAGATTGGAGGATGGAGAGGGAGATGATAGATCTGAAATCTGAAATCTGAAATCTGAAATCTTCCTAAATTCTTCCACGTCCACCCAGATCGACGCGTCGCGCGACACCTGGATCGTTTCGGCATCGGCTTGGATCAAGCGGGGAAGCGCGCGGCGGATGTGCCACAATGCTTGGGAGAGCGCGCGGCGCGCGCGGGGTTCGGATAAATCGGGGAAGAAAATTCCGACGAACACCGCGCGCGGATGGGGTTGCGCGCGGTGGAGGAGGAGATACGCCAGCAAGGCGCGCGCGCGCGCCGCGGGGAGTGGAACTCCGCGTGCGCCGTCCAACAGCGTGAATGTTCCGAACAGGTGAGCGCGAAACATCATTCGCAACCCTACGCACGGATCGAAGATGATGCGGCCGGCTTCGATCTGCGCACAGATGTCAAGTCTGTATCATACTAAAAAAATCGTTTTGCTCTAACCGCCGCTTGGCTAATTCATAATATTCTGGATTGATCTCTGCGCTGTAGCCATAACGCCCAGTTCGTTTTGCGGCGAGCGCGGCGGTACACAAGCCGCCGAACGGTTCCCAGACCACGTCGCCGGGATCGCTCGAAGCCAAAATAATGCGCTCGATCAAGCGCAGTGGTTTTTGATTCAAGTGTAGACTTTTACTGCCGTTTTCCTTGAGTCGTTCGTTTCCGCGCACTGCCGGCTCTGACCACACGTTCGTCACTCCGTGTTCGTAGTTCCACTTGGCGCGCATCTTCGTCCACAGCCCCGCGGTTACTGGGTTCTTCCCATCAAGCGAAAAATACGGACGGTCAGTCGGCTTGCCATGCTCGTTCGCGTAAACCGCTAAGCGTTCCATCATTTCAGGTGGCGGAAAGTACCACAAGTGATCGCGCGTGAAATACTTGCGCGTGGCAGCGTCTTTCACGCCGCATGCCTCGTTCGTTTTGGACAGAGGCAACCCCGCTCTCTGCCATTCCCAGCGAAGCCATTCGCGAATCGGTAATTTTTTTTCATCCCCTGTCAGCAACTCGACTTCTCTGACGTATTGGACGCATGCCTCAGTTACTACCGGGAAACGGCGGATGGTATTGCTATTCACGTTGCCCGCCACGTGCGCAATCCCTTTGTCCCAAGTGTGGAACGAACGATACCGCCAGCCATGCGTTTCGAGGACGGGGTGTACGTATGCCCAACCAACTTCATTGCACCAAAACCATAACGTCGTCTCTGGCAGACTGTAGCGCGCCCACGCCTCAATATGCGGCGCGTACCAATTTCCCAATCCCTCCGGCGTGGGGGGATCGCCGGGAAACAGACCCAGTCCGTAGGGTCCGTCCGACACAATGGTGGTGGGCGCGCGCCAACGTTCGTAGCAAGCCAACGCGTCCGCCAATTCGATTTGCGCTTCGCCCAATATGGTTGAAGGAATCATGGTTACTCTGGAGTCTATTTGGGCAATAGTCTATTTTGGACTATTCCCAAAGAGACTATATCATTCCTCACGGTAGGTGTCAAATGCCGAAATCTATTCATCAAGAAGATTATGCATTTTTCTTGCGGCATCTGCGGGCCATCAGAGAACAATCCGGTTTGACGCAGGAACAAGTCGCAGATGAGATGGGTGTTACGCAGACGTTTATCAGTAAATGCGAGCGCGGCGAAAGACGCATGGATCTTCTCGAAGTGCGCAAGTATTGCAGGACGATGCGTGTGCCTTTTGGGAAATTCGTCGCCGACTTGGAACGCAAACTCAACCGGGAGAAACGCTGATGGACTATCAAGATGCTCTTCAAATCGCCGCGCAACAAGTGCTGGCTTTGAAAGGACACACGATAGATGTCCTCACGATCAAGCGACCAACCGAAGTTCAAGGCGCAGTCGAATTGGCAAAGATCGTGAGCAAGTTATCCCCGATTATCGGCAATCTGCTCGAGTATGCAGTGGTTGGGTACCTCAATTCGGCGCACGCGTGGCAACCCGGCTGCAAATGGATTCGCCAAGACCCCGGTTTTCCCGATACAATTTTGCAAGGAATGAACGAGCCGCAACCAGGCATCGAAATCAAAACGTGGTTTCCGCTCGCCACTGAAATTACCGCGCGCTTTCGCGATAGTCAGACCGCGTTCCAATTCAATCAAACCAAAGTTGCATTACTCTGTTGGCTGCCCGAATACGTTATCGCAGGTCAGCCCAAGATCATTGATGTTTGGATTGGCAACGCGCTTGACGTTGCCCAAGCACGCGATAAGCATTACCACGCGCCGCCGCACTACGTGGTGTTGGAGCCTGAAGACACAAGCACGCGGACGCGCAATCTCCAACAAACCAACTGCACTGGGTTGAAGTTTCAAGGTAACCCGACTCAACTCAGAAAAGCCCAAACCCTTGTGAAATCATGGGGCAAGGCAGGGCTAACGTACAAGACCGACCCAAGATATCAAGCGCGTTTGCGCGAATTGACGAGGCAATTCCCCTATCGCCCCGATACGAACTTCTCCAAGATGGATCGCATTGTGTTATCAAGTCTCGAAGAGTTCAAATCGAACGTAATGGAGACCCTCTTTCTTGATCGCACGATACAACAGTGGCTTGACTCGCTGGAGCGAGTTGACCTCCAGACGCTTGTAACTCTGGTAGCGTCTTCCTAACCTGGTCGCCTGGCTACATCTTTCCTACTCTTTCAATCCCCGCCAGCAGCGCGTCCTCCTCGTTCGCCAACACGGTGCGCGGATCGAACACGACGCGGTTCTCCTCGATGCGCGCAATGCTCGGCGGCGCGTGGGCGCGCAACCGCGTCGCGAACGCGTCCGGCGACGCAACCGCGATTGCAACTGCGCGCGTCGGCAATGTTTCGCCGGGGAGCGAGCCGCCGCCAATCGTAGATTCCGCGTCAATCACTTGCGCGTCGAGTTTTGCCGCGCGCAAACGCGCTGCCCATTTTGTCGCGCGCGCGTCGAGCGATTCGCGCGTGGCGGCGATCATCGTCCAGATCGGAATTTTTTTCGTCGCTTCGTTTTTCAAGTAATGCAACAGCGTCGCTTGCAATCCCGCGAACGTGACCTTGTCCACGCGCAGCGCGCGCGTCAACGGATATTTCTTCAGCGCGTCAATCGTTTCTTTTTTACCGACGATGATGCCGGCTTGGGGCGCGCCGAGCAATTTGTCGCCGCTGAACGAAACCAGGTCCGCGCCCGCTGCGAGCGATTCCTGCGGCATCGGCTCGTGCGCCAGTCCGTACGCGCGCGTGTCGAGCAGCGCGCCGCTGCCGAGATCGTCCACGCACAACAAATTCTTTTCGTGCGCCAGCGCGGCAAGTTCTTCCAGTGCCGGCTGATGCGTAAAGCCGATCATCCGAAAATTCGACGAGTGGACGCGCATCAAGAGCGCGGTCTGCTCGGTGAGCGCGCGCGCGTAATCGGCGATGTACGTCCGGTTCGTCGTGCCAACTTCGACGAGCGTCGCGCCGGATTGTTGCATCACTTCGGGAATCCGGAACCCGCCGCCGATTTCGACGAGTTGTCCGCGCGAGAGAATCACTTGTTTGCCGCGCGCGAACGCGGCGAGGATCAACATCACCGCCGCGGCATTGTTGTTGACCACCAGCGCGGCTTCTGCGCCTGTGAGACGCGTGATGAGCGCTTCGGCGTGGATGTGGCGCGAGCCGCGTTCGCCTGCCGCGAGATCGTACTCCAGGTTCGAATATCCTTGCGCCGCGAGGTTCATCGCGGCGATCGTTTCTGCCGAGAGCGGCGCGCGTCCCAGGTTCGTATGAATGATGACGCCGGTGGCGTTGATCACCGGCACGAGCGACGGCTGCACCGCGCGTTCGACGCGCGCGCGCAGATCGTCAATGAGCAACTCCGGCTGCGGCGCGTCGCCGCCGGACAAGATCGTTTGGCGCGCGGCATCCAGCGCAGCGCGCGCGGCTTCGACGACGAGCGCGTGGCTGTAGCGTTGCGCCAGCGCGCTGACGGTGTGATTTTGCAGTAACGCGTCAACGGATGGAAGTTGGCGGAGTTGGTCTTGGGTTGTCATCGGCATTCCAATCTCCAATCTCTAATCTCTAATTTCCAATTTCTTCACCCGCGCGATGAACGCTTCCAACTCAGTCGCATCGAACGCGCGACCGTGCGCGGTGTAACACACGCGCGGCTTGAGCGCGTGAATCTTCAACGCGCTCGCGCGCGCTTGTGGCGCGTCCTCCCAGTACAGTGGAAACGCGACGTGCACGAGGTTCAAAATCGCGTCGCCGACAAACAACGCGCCGTCGTCGCACAGTACGCTGAGCGATCCGGCAGTGTGCCCCGGCGTATGAATCGCGCGCGCGGCGAATCCAAAGTCGCGCAACGATTGTCCGTCGTCCAGCGCCACATCCGGCGCAAAAGTTTCGAGCGGCATCGCCCAGCCCGCCGCGCGCATCAGCGCGCCCAGCGTTTCGGTGGCGCGCGTGCGCCCCGGCGGAATTTTCAGATTCGGCGTGACGACCAAGCGCGCGTCGGCGCGATGCAACGCAATCGGCGCGCCGGTCAGTTTTTTCAATGCCACCGCGCTCCCAGCATGATCGATGTGTCCGTGCGTGACCAAGATCAAACGCACGTCCGATGGTGTGTGTCCGCGTGCGCGAATCGCGTTGACGATGCGGCGTGCCTGACGCGGCATTCCCGCGTCAACCAACATCACGCCGCGCGAATTTTCGACGATGAAGGTATTCGCAACGCCGGTAAAAAGAGTGTGAATCTGCATTTTATTCCGCTAACGCGATCAGATTGAGCCACTTGACGTGCGCCCGTGCGGTGTCATCGCTCAGCCACGCGGCTTGAACGGCGAATCCCGCCGCGCGCACGACGGTGCCAAGTTCTTCTGGCTGATAGTATGTGAAAAGACGCGTCCCGCGCGATTCATCCCAGCATTCGCCTTCGCCTTGTTGCACCGCGACGTACAGCGCGCCCGCCGCGCGCAAAATTCGCCGCACTTCGGCGAGCGCACGCGGCGCATCCGCGCGCGGCAGATGCAACAACGCCGCGCACAGCCATACGCCATCGAACGCGCCGGACACCAACGGGAGCGCACACATATCGCAACGCATCAAATCGCCGCCGACGCGTGCGCGCGCCTCGCGTAACATTCCCAGCGACAGATCGGCGCCGCTGGCGCGATACCCGCGCCGGCGCAACGCGGCGAGATCGCGCCCGGGTCCGCAACCCAGATCGAGCACGCGCGCGGCGGGAATCAACGCACGCGCGAAAACATCCAACGCACGCTCCAACCGAATGTGCCAGGTCGGCTGCGCGAACTCGGCGGCGATGCGATCGTACGTTTGAATCGTCGGGTTCACGGGCGTTTGTCGAGCCACGCGATCAAATCAATCAGCGCCGCGTTCGTTTCGTCCGGCTGTTCGATCATCACCGAATGCCCCGCGTGATCGACGATGACGAGGTGCGCGTTCGGAATGTGGGTGGCGAGATAGACCGAATATTTGACGGGCGTCATTCGATCCTCGCGTCCACAGAGGACGAGCGTGGGCGCGCGAATTTCCGCGAGGCGCGCCATTACATCGAATTGATTGCACGCGGAAAAATCGCCGTGCGTGACGTGGGGGGGGCAGGCGCAAAATTCTGCTTCGGCGCGTTGCTGGAATTCGGGATCCAAACCGGAGGCGTACGAATTTTCGACGACGAGTTGCGCGATCGCCGCATGCTCGCTCAGCACACCGTCCAGAATCGCCGGGAGGACGCGCAAACGCGCGCCCGTGCCGACCAAACCCAAGCCCGCGACGCGATCGGGGTGCGACAGCGCGAGGGTTTGCGCGATCGCGCCGCCCATCGAATGACCGACGATCACCGCGCGGTCGAACCCGAGCGCGTCAAGCAAACCCAGGACGACGTCGCGGTATGCTTCGACGGAATTGCGTCCGGGGGGATCGGAACGCCCGTGCCCAGGCAGATCGAGCGCGACGGCGCGCGCGTGTTCGTAGAGCGCGTGGACTTGCAAGCCCCAGTGCAGGTGACTGCCCGCCGCGCCGTGAACGAAGACGACCGGGACTCCCCGGGCGCCGCGCGCGCTATAGTAAATGTTTTGACCGGCGACTTGCGCCACAGGCATCTGCGCCTCCTCGCTGAACATTCTGCGCGCGTCGAGTATAACACTGCGTTTCAGACAGGTCAAACGCGCGCGTCCAGTTGACAAAAGAACTAACGTTCTGTATAATAGAACTGATGTTTTATGGAGGTAGAGGGATGAACTGGTTTCAGCATCGCCGCGCGCACGGTCGCCACGCGGTCGAGATTCAAGAAAAACGCTTTGGCTATTTTCCCAAGACCTTCCGCTGGCGCGGCAAGCGGTACGACGTTCAAGCCGTCGAGCGTTGTTGGAATGCGACGCGGCACGCGCCGCAGTTATGCTTCCGCGTGCGCTGTCGCGAGGGCTTGTTCGATCTGTACCAAAACGTGCGCGACAATACGTGGCAGTTGGTGCCGGGACCCGCGTAAAAAGACAAACGTAACCGCGGGGTTACGTTTGTCGCGTTTGGCGTTCCAGCTTGGCGCGCTGTTTTTCTTCGTAGATTTGGCGCGCTTTTTCCGGCAACACGCGCCCCACGTAGCGCGAGCGTGTGCGCCCGTTCTCTTTCCAGTAGGCGTACCAGTACGGACCGTGCGGACAACGCGTGCAATTCGCCTTGCCGCATCGCACCGTCTCGTAACGAAACGTGATCGAGCCGAAGGTCTGTTCGGCGTGGACGCCGGGGCGCGGTGCGCGGAGCGTCGCGCGGCGTTCCTGAGCGACGCGATGCAACCGCTCGTCAATTTCGCGCAACTGCTCGATTTGTTTTTCGCTGAGATGAATCAGCGGGCTAGGTGATTTCTTTTTTTGCGCCATCGGTTTCACCAACGAGTCAGCACACGCGACGGACTCCGCTCGGTACGAAACAATCGCGTTCCCCTTTGCCAACACGGGTTTGAACACACCTATTATACCACTCGTTACCTAATACTACAACGTTACTTCACGCTCAAAAACTGTGGTAGAATGCTCCCGATCCTTTCGGCAGGAGCAACCGATGAATCTACCACCGCGGGTTTCGATAGCGACACCACCACCTTCGGCAAGAGAA
>VGOB01000127.1 GCA_016865935.1 Chloroflexota bacterium
ATGGTAACTACTCAGCCTGCCCGTTTTTTTAGTAGCCGTCACGCGCTTGGCTACTAGATGTTGTGGTCGTTGCCATAGTTGCTCAAGAACTTCAGAAGTGGCACCACTGTATATTGTGGTCGAGTCATCTCGACGCCACTAAAAAGTTGCATGGGCTGAGTAGTTACCTACGATGTCATTGGACACGACAGGTAGTACGCTTGCCAGTAGCGCGTTTCCAATTCGGCGCGGCGCGCTGGCGCGAGTTGCGTTGCGAGGTACGGGAGGAGCGTCGGATGAAAGCGGAGGAAGGGAACGTTGATGCCGCGCAAATCTTCAACCTTGACCAACGACGCGGCTTGCATTTCGGCGCGCGCGGTCTTCCATAGTTCCGCGTCTATTTGCGTGATGTCCAAAATCAAACTTTCCATCGCGCCGACCTGAAAGACCGCCAGGTCGGGCAGCGCGGCGCGGGTCGCATCGCCCAAGCGGGTCAAGGAATAATTCAGCGAGACTTGCAAACTCTCGTTCCGTTCCTTTGCCGCGCCTTGCGTAAACCCAGGGAGCAGTTGCTCGAACCGCGCGGAAATTTCGGCGGCGGTGTGCGCGCGCAGTTGCGGCAACACCAAATAGAGCGAGAGCGGATGCCCGCCCAGGCGTTCCATCAGGTCGGTCAATTCCTGACGATTCACTGTGGCGCGGTCAATCCCGTGATCGTTCAGAATCGCCGCCGCCAGATCGAGCGCGTCGTCGCGCGCCAGCCCGCCCAGTTCGATGTGCGCGCAACGTGATGAAGGCGTGAAACGTGAATCGTGAAACGTGACATCGCGCGTGGTGATCAATATTCGGGATTGTAGGGGCGTTTTATTAAACGCCCCCACCGACGTCCCTACCCAATCGTACACCGCCTCCAACACCGCCTTGACTTCCTCTTCGGGCATCAACGGCGTTTTGCCCAGCACCGATTCGAAATTGTCCAAGATGACGAGCGCGGGGCGTTCGCGCAACAAATCCGCGATACGCTGCACGGGGTCGCCCGCGCCGATGACGAAATTCGGATCGCGGCTGATCGTCTGCCCGACCCAGGAGCAGAGTTGTTCCAGCGAGCCGCCAAACTCGAACGAGACGAACGCCGCGCCGCCCGTGAAGCGACCCGTGCGCTGAAACCAGCGCCCCGCTTCGGTCGCCAGCGCGGTCTTGCCGATGCCGCCAAAGCCGTGCAGGACGACGACTGCGTGCTCCGCAAACGCGCGTTCGATGTTGAGCATTTCGCGCGCGCGACCGTGAAAGCCGTGGAGCGGTTCGGGTGGAAGTGCGCCTGGCAGAGACGACGCGGAGACACGGTGACCTGGCGACAAGGAGACCGCATCGCTCCTTGTCGCCGTGCCTCCCTGTCTCCCTGTCCCGATTTCGGGGAACACAACTGGATCAACCGGTTGCTGGTACAGCGCGGGCAAAAACCAATCGCGCAAGCGAATCGTTTCTTCGACGAGTTCGCTTTGCTCATTCGTGCGCGTGAGCGTGTGCCGTTTTTCATCGGCAAGTAATTTGCGCCGACCTTCGTCCACCGCTTGCCCAAGCGTCAAGCCGTCCGCCAGACCGCCGTAAAACGCGGCGACGAATTTTTTCGCGGCGACGACGAGCACCGAATAATTCATCGCCAGCACGCTCCCCACGCCCGCGCGAATCAAGCGCGCGGCGACACTCGCGTACGGATTCGCGTCCTTTTGCGCCGCGCTCTGGCACGCATTCAGAACCATCAGCGGGATGCCGCAATTGAACAACAACGTGCCCAGCCGATTCGCGTCGACGCGGTCGGACGCGTGCGCGTCGTCCTCGAACAACAAATAGCCCAAGCCGATGGTTTGGTCGTAGACGCCGTGCCCGTCGAAATGAACGACGTGCACCGGCGGCGCGTGACGATCGCGCAACCGCGCCGTCAGCGCGTCGAGCGTCGGCGGATAAAGGAACTCGACCGCGACGCGCTCGCCCAGTTCGTCAACCGCAGCGAGCAGAGGCAGCGACACCGCGCGCGGATCGATAAACATCCCAGGTTCGTCAGGGCGCGCCGTGACGACGAGAATCCGCACGGGTAGCGCAAACGATTTCGTCTCGCCGCGCGTATGCTCTTGCAAGCGCCGCCGCACGCCGATGCCGCGCGCGAAAATGTGACCGCCGTCGTCGGCGAGCAATTCCCAGGGGAGACGCAGAACGCGCGGGTCGGTGGCGTCAATCGTCACCTGTAGGGGCGACCGGCCGGTCGCCCCTACGGGATCATCAAGGAATTGTTGCCAGAGGCGAATCGCGTCTTCGCCTTTGATGACACTCTGGCGCAACGCGCGTCCCCAATTCTCAAAATCGTTTTCGATCCGTTCCGCGCGTTCGTAATCGGGACCCGAGGGCCAAAAGGAAAACTCTTCGAGGTACCAGCGCAAGTCCGCGAGTTGTTTGTCAGTGAGAGGCGGAGCGAAGGAGACTGGATTGGTCGAGACGCCAGTATCGGGGCGAAAGAGGGAAACGAAGATTGGCGCGGTGTCGTTTTCGGATGTAAAGCGAATCGAAAGTTCAGACATCAATGTCCTCCTGCGTTATCGGCGTCCGTCGTTCCGTTTCTATCTTATGCCGCAACGCGCAAAAATGCAAACGCGCGTTTGCGTGTCATTGCGAGCGTCCTGGACGGAGCGGCGATTATTGCCGCGCAGTCGAAGGACGCGAAGCAATCTCCAAGGCACTTTTAGGCAACGCGCCTTGCCTTTGCGATTTGGGGATTGCTTCGTCGCGAAGAACGCTCCTCGCAATGACACAATCGCGGCGCGGGGATTGCTTGCTTCGGCTTCGCTCAGCATCGCATCCTTTGACTCCACTTCGTTCCGCTCACGACGCTCCTCGCAAAGACACTCACGTTTCACGCATCACGTATCACGTTTTTGGATTTGGTACATTTGGCGCGGTTGGCACATTTTTTGTATTGGTCAATCAGATGTTGAACACCGCTTTGCAAAAGGACGTCCGTTTTGATCGTAATGTCTAGTATGGCGCGGTAACTGCCCTCACGAACAGTGTGCAACATCCCGTTGACTAGTACACGTTTGGCACATTTTTCACTTCCCCAACACTCGCGCCAACTCATCCGCCTCTTTCACCACGTACGTCGGCACGCCGCTCGCGATCAGTTCCACGGCTGCGCGCTCGGTGTCCGCGCGTCCGCCAAATGTATTCGCATCAACGACGACGGCGATGACGCGCAAACCGCGCCGTTTCATCTCGCGCAATACTTTGACGTGCTCCAATTCCGCCGATGGCGTGATCGCGACGAGCGTGTGGTTGCGCCCCAAGCGCGCGCCTTCCAGCGCGAGCAGATCGGCAAAGCGCATTCTGCCTTCCGCGCGCAACACCGCCAGCACTTCGAGCAAGCGCGTCATTTGGCGTTCGCCGCGATCGGGCTGCACGATTTCGCGCGTATGCCCGTACGCGGCAAAACCGACCGCGCGTTGTTGCCGCAAAAAATATTTCGCGATCGACGCGGCAATCGTCACGCTGTATTCTTCCGTGCTGGGCGGCAGACGCAATTGCTCGCTCCGCAGCCACAACGACGTGAGATCGCGTTCGCGCCACGCGTCTTTGTACCACTGACCTGCTTGCACGTCGCGTTCGAGATCGAGATAAATCCACACGTCCGCGCTCGGATCGAGTTCGAATTCTTTGACGATCAGCCGTTCCATCCGCGCGGTCGAACGCCAATGAATGCGATTGAACGAATCGCCCGGCGCGTACTCGCGCGTTCCGGCGACATTCGTCGTGATGTGATGCGTGCGACGCTGGATCGCTTCGCCGCCGGGCATTTGCCCTTGCAATGATGCGAACGTCAACAAATCCACCGTCGCTGGATAAACCGTGATCGCGCTTGACGTCTCGCGCAAGCGGCGATGAAAGACGAACAAGCCAAACGGATCGCCAGTCGCGATCGTCACGGGACCCATCCGGAATCGTCCGCGCTGCCGGCACAGTGTCCGCACCGTCCAGCCCCAGCGCGCGCGCGCGCCGAGCGCGTTCAGCACGCGACTGACGCGGTGCGCCGGCAATTCCGATTCGTCGCGCACTTCGATCCAAATTTTGGTCAGGCGGCCGGTGTTGTGCGTCAGAAATTGTTCTTCGACGAAACGACCGACCTGGGAGCGCGGCGTGATCGTTTTCCGTTCCAGCCGGAACGTCGCAATGCCGTACAGCGCCCAGAGGCACGAAAAGATTTCAATCGCGAGGACGAGATAGGAGACGCGGAAGAAAATATCGCGCCCGGTTTGGTACGCCAGGAGCGTGAGGATAATCCAGACGAATAACAAGACCCAGTGGCGCGTCGTCACGCGCAGCGCGCCGGAACGGAGCGGCAACCAGAGCGGCTGATCGCGGCGGAGGAAACGCCGCGCGGCGCGGCGAACGTTTGCCCAAAGTTTCATCGGGTCGTCTACGGGGTCGGTTTGTCATCAGAGGGCGCGGCGTCAGAAGGCGGCGTCCTCAGCGCGGCAGGGAGAACGCTCACGTCACCTTTTTGTTGCAAGAGCAGGTTGTACTCTAAAAACCAATCGAGAAAATCTTCCTGATTGCGGCGCGCCTGATCGTGCTGTTGACGTTCCCGATGCGCGTCACGCCGACGAAAAATTTCTTGCGCCACCCATTGCGGATTGGAAATCTTGCTGAAAACCAGTTGCCCCTGTCCACCCGCCGTTTCGATCTTCAAGTCGCCATAGTTCAAGAGGTTGGCAAGCAGATTGGGCTTGTTGTACGAAACATTTTGGATACGCTCCAAAGTTGTTTCGACCAGGCGTTCTTTGAAGCGGAAGGGACTGCGCTCAATATCCAAGACCCGCTCGTCCGTCAATTGATAAATGTCGTTGCGCCAGTCTTCATACTTGTACCACGCGAGAAACGCGGTGATGCTGAGTAGGATCACCCAGGCGGCGATCAACAGCAAGCGCGTCAACCCGGCAGAACCCTCCCAGCTCGCGACGATGAGCGCGGGTCCCAGCAACGCGATCAACGCCGAAATGCCGAGCATTTTTCCGGCGCGCGCGAAGAGATCGAACCAATGCTTGCGCCAAGTGATTTTGCCTTGCTCTTCGATTTGCAATCCTAGCTGCTTGTTCAGCCAGCTGCCCAAAGTGCTGTGCCGGCGCTGCCGGATCGGCAGGGGGGCTGGCGATGCCGCGCGGAGCGGCGGCGCGGCGGGGGCAGGCGCGTCGCCTGCTGTCCGGAGCATGTGTTTTTGCAGTTTCGCGCGAATTTCCGCGCGAACCTGCGCGCGCTTTTCGAATTCCGAACGCGAACGAATCTCTTCGATCTGCTCAAAAATTTTTTGGCGGAGGCGCAAATGGCGCGGTACGTACGAAAAACTGATGTCAGTTTGATGCCCCGCCGTCTCGACCCGAATATCGCTAAAGTTCAATAGTCGCGCGGCAATCCCAAACGACGATTCGTTCACGTTGGCGACGCGTTCAATGGGCGCTTCTTCGCGTTCTTCGAACAAGCCGATGACGCGTTCGAAATGAACCACGCGCCTGTTCGTGACGATGAGCGAATCGTTGCGCCAATCTAGAATTGCCCAGCCAAACGAACCCAGGAGCCAGATCGCCAACCCGATCCACAAGAGCGCGTCCACTGCCATCAACCAGGCTAGCGCGCCCCCTGTCAGCGCGTCAAGTATTGGGATGAGGAGCGCGAACAAAAGCATGCCGCCAGCCGCGAGGGCGGGCAAGCGCAACATCAAGAGCAGCGCGAACGGATGCCGCCGCGTATGCTCGACGACGTATTCTCCTTCCGCGAGCCACTTGAATGGTCGCGCCGTTAATTTTTGCTGAATGTCCGAGCGGATCTGGAGATGCTCTTTGATTTCTGGATGCTTGTCCAACAAATCATCCCACTCGTTTTTGGGCAGGACGAGCAAATCCGCTTCTTTGGAAAACACGTCCGCTGTCGCGTTGTGTGGAATACCGGTCAAGAGTGACGTTTCGCCAAAATGGCGTGGGGGCTCATAGTAATCAATCACGTGATCTTGCCCGTGCGCGTCCACTTGCCATACGCGCAGGACTCCGGTCTCCAGAATGTAGAACGCGTCGCCCGGCGCGCCTTGCGCGAAAACCACATCCCCCAGCTGATAACGAACACGATGAAACAGCGGAGCGACGTATGCCCGCTCTTCTACAGAGAGCGGGGCGAACAGTGGAATTTGTTGGAGTTGTTCAACCGGATTCATAGCATTTTCGATTCTCGATTTTCGATTGCCGATTTCGCCCAATCGAAAATTACAATTGCTCTTTCAACTTTTGCGCCGCCGCGCGCGTCATCCCTTCGACGGTCAACAATTCTTCGACCGACGCGTCGCGGATCTTTTCGATGGAACCAAAGCGCGTCAAGAGCGCGCGCCGCCGCCGCGGACCGATCCCGGGAATCGCATCCAGTTGCGACGCGATGCCAACTTTGGCGCGCAGTTTGCGGTGATACGTAATGCCGAAGCGATGCGCTTCATCGCGGATGCGCTGCAGCAATTTTAACGCTTCCGACGATTTTTGCAACCGGAGCGACTCGGCGCGACCGGGCGCAAATACCCCTTCTTCTTGTTTCGCCAGCCCGATCAGATTCACACCTTCGATCCCCAACTCGCGCAATACCTCTTGCGCCGCGCTCAACTGTCCCTTGCCGCCGTCAATGATGACGAGATCGGGCATGCGCGTCCACGAATCGTCTTTGCCGGGAAGACGACCGCCGACCGCTGACGGCTGATCGCTGACCGCTGACCGCTGACCGCTATCTTCCACCAACCGCCGAAATCGCCGCCGCAACACTTCTTGTAAACTCGCGTAATCGTCCGCGCCTTCAACCGTTTTGATTTTGAATTTGCGATAATCGCTTTTCTTTGCCGCGCCGCGCTCGAACACGACCATCGCGCCGACCGAGTTGGTGCCTTGCGTGTTCGAAATGTCGTAGCACTCCATTCGCAACGGCGGATTCTGCAAACCGAGCGCTTCTTGCAATTCCGCGACAGCGCTCATTTGTTTGGTTTCGTCTGCGAGCCACTGCGCTTTCAAACTCGTGAGCGTGACGCGCGCGTTTTCCTCCGCCATCGCGACAAGTTCTTTGCCTTGCCCGGCGCGCGGCACATTCAGCACGACTTTTTGTCCACGCGCGCGATCCAACCACTGTTCGATGATCCGCGCCTCGTCAATCTGGTCCGGGAGCAAAATCTCCGGCGGGACGTACGCGGCTTCATCGTAAAATTGTTTGACGAACGATGACAGAACCTGATCGGTATTCTCGTCTTCCGTTCCTTCCAGCACGAAATATTCGCGCCCCAGCAATTTGCCGCCGCGCACGAAAAAGACCTGCACGCACGCCGCGCCGTCGTCGCGCGCGAACGCGATCACGTCCTGATCCACCAGCAGCGTCGAAACGACTTTTTGGTGTTCGGTCACGCGCGCGAGCGCTTGCAGTTGATCGCGGTAACGCGCCGCGCGCTCGAATTCCAACTTGCCCACCGCTTCGTCGAGTTTGGCGCGCAGCGCGGCGGTCACTTGTTCCGTCTTGCCTTGCAAGAACAAGCACAGTTGCTCGATCGTCGCGCGATATTCTTCGCGCGACGCCGCGCCGATGCACGGCGCGAGACACAAGCCGATGTCAAAGTACAAGCAGGCGCGCTGGTCGCGCCCGCTGATTTCGCGGTCGCAGGTGAGGTACGGAAAAATCTTCCGCAGCGTGTCCATCGTTTCGTGGACTGCCCAAACCGCGGTAAAGGGCCCGAAATAGCGCGCGCCATCGTTTTCCATTCGCCGCGTCACGTACACTTTGGGAAACGGTTCTTGCCACGTGACCTTGATGTACGGATAACGCTTGTCGTCCTTGAGCCGCACGTTGAAATGCGGCTTGTGCTTTTTGATGAGATTACATTCAAGGACGAGCGCTTCGAGTTCCGTTTCGGTGACGATGAACTCGATGTCACGGATCCGTTCGACCAAGCGCCACACTTTGGCGTCCTGACCGTACGGCGCGTGAAAGTACGAGCGAACGCGGTTCCGCAAATTGATCGCTTTGCCGACGTAAATGATCGCGGCGCGTTCGTCTTTCATCAGATAAACGCCGGGATTCGTCGGTAAAGTGTCGAGGATTTTTTGGAGTTCGGGACGTGGGATGAATTTTTCCATTGATTATGTTGGCGCGCGGCGACGGAAAAATACAAACCACATCACAATCAGCGCAAGCACAATTCCGATCACAAACGGCACGATGATCGCGACAATAGACACACCCGCCGACACGACATCTTCACCGATACTGACGAACGCGTTCCCCAAACCGCCGGTGCTCGCGGTGACGACCGGACGCGCCGTCGCCTTGACTGCGTGCACGCCGAACGCGAGCACGAGTCCCAGGATCGCGGCGAGAACCGGATGCACGTCGAGCGCGTTCGTGCTGGCGGCGAACAAGATCGCGCCTGCCGCCGGACGAACGAACGTTTGAACCGCGTCGTTCAGCGAATCGGCAGCGGGAATCTTGTCCACGATCACTTCAATTGCCAGCAAAACGATCAGCGCGACGATCACAAACTCGTTCGCCAATAGATCGAACGGCGCGTGGAGTTTGATCCAATCGGTGTAGCGCGCGGTGAGCGCGACGATCAAGAGTGGGATGTACGCGTTCAACCCGGACGCGGACGAAAGTCCCAGCGCGGTCAGAATGCTGGAGATGGCTGACAACATTTTAACCTCTTGGTGCAATTATACCACAAAACAGAATGTCCGGATTACACAATTTTCCCACAGCATCTTCATAATTTCTCCATTGGGATTTGTTATCCTCAAACCAGAAAATCAAACCGGGCACACGCCCAGAAAGGGAAAAGGATAAAAAATGAAAACGAAAAAACTGGTTTTGAGTGTTATGCTGACGGGAATGGTGCTGTTGAGTCTGACGATGGGCGCGTTCGCGCAAACGCCGACGACAACGCTCGACGCGGCAACCGTGCAAGCGATGACGGATGCGATCAACGACGAGTATCATGCGTACGCGTTCTACAGCGCGGTCATCGCCAAGTTTGGAGCGGTCGCGCCGTTCACGAACATCGCGCGCGCGGAAGCAAGCCACATCAAAGCACTTGAGGCGTTGTTCGTGCGCTACGGATTGCCGGTACCCGCTGATCCGTACGCCGGTAAAATCCAAGCGCCCACAACTCTGCAAGCCGCGTTGCAAGCCGGAATTGACGCCGAGATCGCCAACGTCGCGCTGTACGACAAGTTCAACGCCGTCGCACAGTCGGACATTCAGTTCGTCTTCCAACAATTGCGCGACGCGTCGCAAACCAAACATCTGCCCGCGTTCCAACGCGCGTTGGGCAACAACGCAACCGGTGCACCTTCCTCGACTTTTCAGTTCGGTCGTCGCTGGACGCGGTAAACGAGTGAAACCTGTCAGGTTTCTACAACCTGACAGGTTTTTTATTTTCTCCGCGCGATTTGCCACACCCACGCTAGCCACAATTGCCCCTGCAACGCGCGCCACGCGATCAGCGCGTTCGCGCGATCACGCGCGTCCGGCGTGCGCGGGCTGTACGACACTTGCACGTACAACGCGGTCAACGCGGCGATGCGCGTATCTGCATTTTGCCACAACGCGCGTCTCGCGCGCGATAATCCGGCGAAATGCTCGCGCAACAACGCGCCGATTTCGTTCGGCGTGTGTGACGCGCGCGCGGGCAAACCTAGCCACCGCGCCGCGCGCGCGAGCCGTCGAAAGATCGTTTCAATCGCGCGCGGCGGCGCTAGCCAACGCAAGCGCAACAGATCCACGCCAAGAATTGCCAATCCCAAGATCGGCAAACCCAGAATGCCGAGCGCGATCATTCCCCATCCACTCGCGCCAAACATTCGCCAGCGCGCATCCGTCGTCCGTCGCCGGTCATCCGTCTCGCGCGTTTCGATCGGCAGCGCTTCCTCCGGTCGTTCGATCTGCGCGCGACTCGCGGTCGGTTCAAATTCGATCCAGCTGTACTCGGGGAAATAAATCTCAACCCAGGAATGGGCGTCCGCTTCGACGACGACGAATCGTCCGGTCGCGTGGTCGTACGATCCCGCCGCGTACCCAACGACGAGGCGCGCGGGCAAACCGGCGGCGCGCGCCAACACGACCAGCGCGGTTGCGTAATAATCGCAATAGCCGCGCTGGGCGTCGAACAGAAAATAATCCACCACATCGCGATTCGGCGGCGGCGCGGGCAGATCGAGCGTGTACGGAAATTTTCGCAAGTACGTTTCTAGCACGCGCGCGCGTTCGTACGGCGTCGGCGCGGTCGCGGTCAAATCACGCGCGCGCGTCAACACCCGCTCCGGCACATCATCCGGCAGAGCCAGGTAGCGTTCGCGCACCCAGGTCGGATAATTCGCGCCGCTCGCGCGCAATTCTTTTTCGCCGACGACCGGCAAAAGCGATTCGACGCGATAGTTGGTCGTTTGCGCGCTGATGCTGAACGCGTCCTCCGGCGAACGCCACGCGACGCGATAATCTTGATTCGCGGTAACGAGCGTTCCCGTCGCGTACATCAAACCAGGCGCGCCCAGCCATTCCACCGTTTGCGTGACGACGCGGTGCGCGCGATGGATTTCCGTAATCGCAAACTCACCCGCGCGATAATCCGCGATCTCCGTCGCGCTCGTCATCCAGCCGCGTCCGGTGTAGCGATCGTACGTACTGCCGCGCCAATAGTACCGCGGCGGCGTGCCTTCGTCCGAAATGATTTCGCCGGTCGAGACGAGCATCGCCAATTGTTCGGATAATTCCTGCCCCGCGCCAAGCAAATGGCGGCGCGGCAAACCCGGCGCGCGCACTTGATCGAAAATCGTTTTCTGCGTGGGCTGGGGGATCACGCCAGACGAATCCGCCCAGCGCGGCACCTCGCGCGTTTGCTCTTCGATCCGTTCTTGCGCCGCGCGCACGATTTGTTGGATCGAGATGGAAGGAATGATTGAGGCAAGCAAAAGTAATCCTGCCGCCAACGGAATCGTCAGCAGCGCGACATCTTGCGTCAGATCTTCGGCAATGCCGATACCCGCGCGTTTCCACAGTCGTTCGCGCGCGCGCTGACTGGTCAACGGCATCAGCAACAACGTCGCGCCGAGCAAAGGCGCGAGGTACATCGAATCGGCGCCGGTGTACGCAAGCATCGTCGCCAACAAAACGATTGCAGGCAAAAACGCGTCGAATGTTTTGCCGCGCCGCCGGATTGACCACGCCGCCCAGACCGCGCAACACCACACGATGAAACTCCACGTGATCGCCACCGCGACGGGATCGAACGCGGGGATGCCGCTCGCGACTGCGCTCAACCAATCGCGCGTGCGCGCAAACAAAGTGCCGAGCGCGGCGATCAATTCGCGCAGCGCGTTCAGCGTCGGTTGCGCGTTGGGCAAATCGCGCGGTTGAAACTCTACGCGCGCCTCGCGCAGCCAAAGCAAAACCTGCCAGACGAAATCGGCGGACGCACGCGCGAACATCGCCAATTTTCCGCCAAGCTGTCCCACGCGCACCAAAACAATTTCGCTGCCGATCATCAGCGCGATGATGCTGGCGACCGAACCGGGCAAGCGCGATTTTGCCAGCGACCATCCGAACGCGATGCCTAACGTGACGATCATCAATGCCAATCCCAATTCAAAACCGCGCACGAGATTGGAAAGCGCAAGCGCGAGCGTGCTGAACGCACCCAACAACAGCGCCAGCGTAAAGATCGTTTGGATTCCAAGCTTGCGGATGAGCCGGATGAGTAGGTCAATCATTGGTGAGTCGGTGGGGCAGTGAGTCAGTAGGACAGTGGAACAGTCAACTGTCTCACTGTCTTACTGTCAGACTGTCCAGTGTCCTCCACGCCGCATCGCGCGAAACGCGGCGCGGTAGCACGCGTCCCAACGGCGTCACTTGCCAATCGCGATGTCCGCGCAAGCCCGGCTGCGCTTCGGGACGATCCAGCACCTCACGCGTGATGACGTGGCGCGCGATCTCCAAATCGGCGAGCGCGGCGAGCGCGCCGCGCGGATCTGTTTTCCCACCGAACGAAAGCGGATCGAGCAACAGGATTGTTGGGACGATGCCGCGCCAACGCAATGGAATCAACTGCGCGATCCAGTTTGACCTATCCCCCCATCCCCCTTCCCTGGGAGGGAAGGGGGCAAGGGGGTTAGGTCGCGCGTCCGGCGTGATGACGATAAGCGACGTGCGTTGTTTGAACGATGCTTGCATTTGCGCGAGCAATTCGACGAGCGGGCGCGTTCCTGGGGAGACGAGCGCGAGCGCGCGCAAAATTTCCCAGCGCCGCGTCTCGCCGGATTGCGGCGGCAACCAAATCAGGTTGTCGGTGAATGTGACGAGACCGACCGCGCGTCCCGCGCGCAAACCGCGATCCGCGAGCGACGCGGCGAGAATGATCGCGTGCTCCATCGTCGAATTTTGTCCCACGCCGATTTGCGCGCGCTGATTCAAGTCGAGTAAAATCCACCAATCGGAGGCGGGCGTGCTGTCGAATAAGCGCACCAAGAGCGAATCGTGATGCGCGCTCGCGCGCCAATGAATCGCGTTCAGATGATCGCCGGGCGCGTACTGGCGCACACCTTTCGCGCTGATCGCGCGCTCGAACGAATCGGCGCGGCGCGCGCCTTCTCCCGCGCGCCCGCCCGGCGCGATTTCGATGCGCGGCAATGGCACAATCGGCGGCATCACCATCATATTCGTCGTCGCGGAATTTTCAAGCGTCACCGTGTAGATGCTGAATGGATCGCTAGTGCAAAGCGTCGTCGGTCCGAGCGTGAACGCGCCGCGACGCGCGCAAACGCTTTTGATGATCCAACTATTGTCCGAACCGCCATCCACGCCGGTCGCCAGACTTGCCGCGTGTCCCGGCAAAGTCGAATGATCGGCAATTTCGACCCAGAGCGCGGGCAGCCAACTCGCGTTGCTCAGCGTAAAGCGTTCTTCCAGGTGATCGCCGACTTGCGCCCAGCCGAAACGGAGTTCGCGCGTCAGGCGCAAGCCGCGCGCGAGCGCGCGCGCCCAGAAGTACGCGATCAACCACGCGCCGCCGAGTCCGACGAGCAACATCATCCAGCCGTGATACGGGACGATCAGTTGCAGCGCGATGAGCAGCGCGACGACGAGAGGTAACGCGCGTGTATTCAATTTCAATTCGCTTCTGGAAGACGACGGCATCACTTATAAACGATAAAGGGACAATCCAAATGGACTGTCCCTACAAACACGAGTGATCTCGATTCAACAGCAAACCGCTGCGATTGCGTGGCAACGGCTGATAACACTGTGCCAGAGCGAACTATCGTAAATTGCGTTGAATCGTGTTCAACAATCCCACACCGAGAATGTTGAGGACGAAAAAACTCATACACGCGAATACCAACCAGAGCAAAAAGCAACCGAGATTGCCCAGCATCACACCGAGCGCGATCTGTCCAACGCCAGTTTGTTGATTCATTGCTGTCTCCTTGAAAATTTGTTGCGCGAGCGAAGCTCGCTCCGTCGCATACGGGGTGCCGAATTTAGATTGCCAGCCAGCCCAGGTGCTTCATGAATTGAGTAATGACCGGGATTTCAAAATATGCTGGCTTGGCGTAC
>VGOB01000128.1 GCA_016865935.1 Chloroflexota bacterium
CCAGGCATCTATCCAACGGTTGGCGAAAACGCAGATTGCCATCCGTTGCTTTGGTGCGCCCGCAACCGGTCGTGCATTGATCTTTTAAGGTTCAATCAGACAATTTTCGCCAGACTACAGTTAACATTTCGTAATGCCCTTACTTGGCTTGCACCTCTTCAGGTTTGATTCCCAAGTACGTGAACACCATATCCACGGGCCAATGGCGATGCTCGGAAAATGCGCGCTGGAGATCGTTCAGCGCGCGAATTTTTTCATCGCGATGGCGCGTAAATCTGCCCGGCTGAATTTGTTGCATCAGAAAATTTGCCATCCCCGCATTCGAGCCATCGCTTTTTTGCGACGCGTCGCGCAGAAATTCGCGCAAGAATTGTCGGTACACTTTTTGATCCATCGCAACTCCGTATTGACCGCCGACGGACGACCGCCGACCGCCGTGATCATCACCGCGACTTGACGTTCTTCAAGAAAAATTTGTGAAACCGCGCGTCGTTCGTCAACTCGGGATGAAATGAGGTGGCGAGCAAATTGCCTTGCCGCGCCGCGACAATCGTGCCGTCGTCCAACTTCGCCAGCACTTCGACGCCTTTGCCTACGCTTGCGATCAGCGGCGCGCGAATGAAGATCGCGTGGAACGGCGCGCGCGGTTCGAGCGCGGGAATATCGAGATCGATCTCAAAGCTATCCACCTGCCGCCCAAACGCGTTGCGCTTGACAGTCACATCCATCACACCGATCAGCGGTTGCGCGCGCCCGATTTCTTTCGCGAGAAAGATCATTCCGGCACAGGTGCCCCAGACCGGCTTACCTGCCGCGCACAGCGCGCGCATCGGCTCGATCAAACCGTACTCCACCGCGAGTTTGCCGAACGTCGTGCTTTCGCCGCCGGGAATGATCAAGCCGTCGAGATCGCGCAACTGTTCCGGCTTGCGTACTTCAATCGCCTCTACATCGCGCGCGCGCAGTATTTTGATATGCTCGATGAACGCGCCTTGCAGCGCGAGAACGCCGATCTTCATAGTGAGTTCCAAGTTTCAGGTTCAAAGTTCAAGGTTCAAAGTTGCGCAACCTTGAACTTTGAACCTTGAACTCCACTACCAGCCGCGCACCGCCAATTGCTCTTTCTCCGGAATCGCGCGCGCCGCCAGACCGGACATCGGTTGACCCAGCCCGCGCGAGACTTTTGCGAGAATATCGGGATCATTGAAATGCGTCGTCGCTTCGACGATCGCTTTCGCGCGCTTCGCCGGATCGTCGGACTTGAAGATGCCGGAGCCGACGAACACGCCGTCCACACCGAGTTGCATCATCAACGCCGCGTCGGCTGGCGTGGCGATCCCGCCCGCCGCAAAATTCACGACCGGCATTCGACCCAGTTCCGCCGTTTGTTTCAGCAATTCGTACGGCGCGCCCAATTCTTTCGCGACGTGCATCAGTTCATCGGGGCGCATATTTTGGATGCGCCGAATCTCCCCCAAGACAGAACGCGCATGCCGCACCGCTTCGACGACATCACCGGTCCCCGCTTCGCCTTTCGTGCGCATCATCGCCGCGCCTTCGCCCAGGCGGCGCAACGCTTCGCCGAGATTGCGGCAACCGCAAACGAACGGCACTTTGAATTGATGTTTGTCAATGTGATTTTCTTCGTCCGCCGGCGTCAGCACTTCGCTCTCGTCAATGTAATCCACGCCGAGCGCTTCCAGCACCTGCGCTTCGACGAAATGACCGATGCGCGCTTTTGCCATCACCGGAATCGTGACCGCTTCCATAATTTCGATGATCTTGGTCGGGTCTGCCATCCGCGCAACGCCGCCCTCGCGGCGAATGTCCGCCGGTACGCGTTCGAGCGCCATCACCGCGCACGCGCCGGCGTCTTCGGCGATCTTCGCTTGTTCGGCGGTGGTCACGTCCATAATCACGCCGCCCTTCAACATCTGTGCCAGCCCCACTTTGACCGCCCAAGTTCCCACTTGTTTTTCTGTCATATTCACCTCCGACATCAACTAGGCGGCTAGTCAACTAGTTGACTAGTTGACTGCCACAGACGATTCTATGCCAAAAGAAACGCGTTGTCAAACCGAATCTTTTTCCGTGAATTCTCGATTCGCCAGGGGGCTTGACAAGTCGCGTCGGTTAGAGTATATTTACGTCATACCTATTCCCCCCCCCCCGGTGGGGGATGGGGTCGGCAAAGGCGGCAAACGATGGCAGAAATTCGCAAAGACCAACTGAAAAATCGCGCGCTTTCGATTCAAGGGCACGTCGGCGCGGTAGCGCGGATGATTGATGAGGACGCGTACTGTATTGACATTCTCAAGCAGACGCAGGCAATCGAAAAAGCGATTGACAAACTCAACGCGCTCTTGCTCGAACGTCACTTGAACCACTGCGTCACGACGGCGATTCGCGGCAACAAGCCAAAGGAACGCGAGCGCGTGATCAAAGAATTGCTGGATGTGTTCGTAACGGCGAGCAAAATATAAAGGATGAAGGCAGAAGGATGAAGGATGAATCCTTCGGATATGCTCAAGATTCTTTTTTCATCCCTCATCCTTCATCCTTCATCCTTTGTAGGAGAGAAGTGTGGCTGTAAAACAAGTAACACTGCCCATAAGTGGTATGACGTGCGCGTCCTGTGTGATGCACGTCGAAAACGGCTTGCGCGCGGTGCCCGGCGTGCTAAACGTCGCCGTCAACCTGGCGACCGAACGCGCAACCGTCGAGATGATCCCCGGCGCGGTGACGCTTGCCGATTTGAAACGCGCGGTCGAAGACGTCGGTTATGAAGTACCCGACATCGGCGGCGAGGCGACGCAACTCGTTGACCGCGAGCGCGAACTGCGCGAGGAAGAACGCCAGCGCGAGTGGAGCGATCTGCTCATCGGCATTATTTTCACCGCGCCACTTTTTGTGCTGGCGATGGCGCGCGATATTTTGCACATCGGTTTGGGACGGATGGATGTGCTACCCTGGTTGTTCGGCTGGAAACAATTCGACTGGCTGTTGTTCGCGCTCGCGACGCCGGTGCAATTTTACGTTGGACGCGCGTACCATCGCGGCGCGTGGAAATCGCTGCGCGCGCGCGCGCCGAATATGGACGCGCTGATTTCGATTGGGACGAACGCGGCGTACTGGTTCAGCGTCATCGTGCTGATTGCCGGATTGTTCGGCGTCAAGATTGATTCGCACGTCTACTTTGAAAGCGCGGCGGTCATCATCACGCTGATCAAACTCGGCAAGTATCTCGAAGCGCGCGCCAAAGGACAAACCTCCGAGGCGATCAAGAACTTGATGAAACTGCAAGCGAAAACCGCGCGCGTCGAACGCGCGGGGCAGGAAATCGAAATCGCGATCGAGCAGGTACGCGTCGGCGACATTGTCAGCGTCCGCCCCGGCGAAAAAATCCCGGTCGACGGCGTGATCGTCGCGGGCAGTTCGTCGGTTGACGAATCTATGATCACGGGTGAAAGTTTGCCGGTCGAAAAAACATTGGGCGATGCGGTGATCGGCGCGACGATCAACAAAATGGGTGCGTTCAAGTTCGAGGCGCGCAAGGTTGGGAAAGAAACCGCGCTCGCGCAAATCATAAAGTTGGTCGAGGACGCGCAAGGATCGAAAGCGCCGATTCAACGGCTCGCCGATCAGATTTCGGCAATTTTCGTTCCGATCGTCATCGCGATCGCGCTTGTTACATTTGTCGCGTGGTTGATCGTCGGCGGATCGTTCAGCAACGCGTTCGTCAATTTCGTCGCGGTGTTGATTATCGCGTGTCCGTGCGCGCTGGGTCTCGCGACGCCAACCGCGATTATGGTTGGCACCGGCAAGGGCGCGGAGAATGGCGTGCTCATTCGCTCCGGCGGCGCATTGGAAACCGCGCACAAGGTGACCGCGATCATTTTGGACAAGACGGGAACGTTGACGCAGGGCGCGCCGTCCGTAACGGACGTAGTTCCAAGTTCCAGGTTCAAAGTTCAAAGTTCAAACCTTGAACCTGAAACCTTGAACCTTGAACGGTTTTTGCAATTCGTCGCTTCGGCGGAAAAAAACAGCGAGCATCCGCTCGGACAGGCAATCGTCAAACACGCACAAGACGCGGGACTCGCGTTGAGCGAGCCGTCGGAGTTTGGCGCGGTGGCGGGACACGGCGTGCGCGCGCGTGTGGAAGGTCACCAAGTTTTGATCGGCAACGCGAAACTGATGCGCGATTCGCAGATCGCGCTGGACGATTTGGACGCGCGCGCGAGTCACTTGGCGGACGAGGGCAAGACCGCGATGTTCGCGGCGATTGACGGGCGCGCGGCTGGATTGATCGCGGTGGCGGACACACTCAAGCCGAATTCGCGCGCGGCAGTCACCGCGTTGAAAGAACTGGGTCTGCAGGTCTACATCTTGACCGGCGACAATCCGCGCACGGCGGCAGCCATCGCCAAGCAAGTTGGGATCGATCATTACTTTGCCGAAGTGTTGCCCGGACAAAAAGCGGACAAGGTCAAAGAATTGCAGGCGCAAAACGAAATCGTCGCGATGGTGGGCGATGGCATCAACGACGCGCCCGCGCTCGCGCAAGCGAACATCGGCATCGCGATTGGCACCGGCACCGATGTTGCGATGCAAGCCGCCGAGATCACGTTGATCTCCGGCGATCTGCGCGGCGTCGTCACGGCGATTGCGCTATCGAAACAAACGATTCGCACGATCAAGGGAAACTTGTTCTGGGCATTTTTCTACAACGTGCTCGGCATTCCGATCGCGGCTGGCGCGCTGTATCCGTTTTTCGGCTGGTTGTTGAATCCGATGATCGCGGCGGGCGCGATGGCGTTCTCGTCCGTCTTCGTCGTGACGAATTCGCTGCGCTTGCGCGAGTTCCGAGTTCAAAGTTGAAAGTTCAAAGTTCAAGGTTCAAAGTGGCTCAACCTTGAACTTTGAACCTTGAACCTGAAACCAACTTCAATGCTTGCAACTCTCTACGATCCCATCATCGCGCCGTTCGATCGGTTCGGCGTGCGGCGCTGGCGGCAATGGGCGACGCGCGCGGCGTGCGGGCGCACGCTGGAGATCGGCGTGGGCACAGGGTTGAATTTGCGACACTATCGCGCGGTCGAATCGGTTGCCGCAATTGATCCGGATGCCGCGTCGTTGGCGCGCGCGTTCGCGCGGCGGAACGGACGCGGCGAAATCGTTTCGCTGTCCCAGGCGCGCGCGGAAGATTTGCCGTTCGCCGACGCGTCGTTCGACGCGGTGATCGGCACGCTGACGTTTTGCAGTATCGGCGATCCGGCGCGCGCGTTGCGCGAAGTGCGGCGCGTGCTGAAACCGGGCGGCGCGTTGCGCCTGGTCGAGCACGTGCGCGTCAAGAACCGTTTGCTCGCGCGCTTGCAAGACATCCTCACGCCGCCGTGGCGCGCGCTGGCGGGCAACTGTCACCTCAATCGCGACACCGCGCAACTGATCGGGCAGGCGGGTTTCCGCGTGCGCGCGGTGAGACGATTGATCGGCGGTTTGTTTATCGGCATTGATGCAGTTCGGTAGGGACGTTTGACGAAACGTCCTTACAACAAAACCACGCGGGCGTTTTATCAAACGCCCCAACAGGAGGATTTCAAATGGAGCACAAAGACCCCGTTTGCGGGATGACGGTGATCGAAGGAAAAGAAGCCGCCAAATCCGAATACAAGGGAACGACGTACTATTTTTGCGCGCGCGGCTGCAAGGTCGCGTTTGAGAAATCGCCTACGCGTTTCGTCAACGAGGATGGCAGTCTCAAAGAAGGCGGGCAAATGTCAATGGACAAACACTGATCCATTGACTCGGGTGTAGTTCAAGGCGCGCGGCATTTGCCGCGCGTCTTGGTTTGCGCCGACATTCCATTTTCCTAGCCCTCTGTCAGGACAGCTCTGCCTGTGGCTCCGGAATCACCGGTCACCGCAGCTGGCATAGACACGCACAAAGATTCGTGGTAAACTCCAAACAAGTCAGGACGCTACGCGTTAGAAAGTGACATAGACCGATGCCTGTCTCTGCCGAAGACCTCCGCTCGATTTTTCTCTTCGCCCAATTCGAAGATTCCGAACTCGATCTCGTGCGCGAGATTATAACCACGCGCGATTATCCTGCGGGCGCGCTCGTTTTCTCGCAGGACGATCGCAGTCCAGGGTTGTGGTTCGTGCGGCGCGGACGCGTGCGACTCTATCGCGTCGCGCCATCGGGACGCGAGTTTACGCTCTGCATCGCGCGGCTGTACAAGTTACCGTGCTTGGGCGCGTGCCCCCTCTTCGACGGCGAGCGCTGTCCCGCAAACGCGCAAGCGCTGGACGATGTAACGATCTATTTCATCGCGCGGCAGCGCGCGCTGGAGATTGCCGCCCAGTACGAGGGGATGGCGCGTTTGCTCGCGCGCGTGCTGGCAAACCATTCGCGTTATCTGATGCGGCTGACCTCTGGCTTGGCGCTGCACTGTTCGACGCCGCGCTTGATTGATTTGCTGTTGACCTACGCGCAAGAGCGCGGGCGCGCGACCGAACGCGGTATCGAGTTGGATCTGGACGTGAGCCAGAACTTGCTTGCCAGTCTGCTGGGGACCACGCCGCAGATGATCGCGCAGGATTTCGCGCGCTTGGAACGCGCCCAAGTCCTGGACGCGCGGGGCAAACACATCGTGATTTTGAGTATAGCGCGGCTCAAACGGATGATTTGAAAGTGTGACTTTTTTGATAGCATTTTAGTCACATTTTTGCTATAGTGAGCCACAAGCAATCAGGCGCTCTTTTTAGACGACGCGGACGCTAATGCTCGCGTCGCTGTTTGATCTTGGGATGGATGATGCGTAGCCCGACGACGAAGGAATTGAAGTCGATTCCCTTCTTGGCTCATCTCCGCGCGACGGAACTTGAAACGCTCGCGCGCGCGATAGAGACGCGCGCGTTTGCGAATCGGCAGATCATTTTTCGTGAGGGCAGTCCATGCTCTGGTCTGTATATCGTCAAGGTGGGTCAGGTCAAACTGATCCAAACGCGCAAGGATAAAGAACAACTCCTCGCGATCGTGCGGGCGGGCGATCCGCTCGACCTCATCCCTTTCCTCGACAGCGGTCCCCACTCCTTCTCCGCGCAGGCGCGCGGGGCGGTGACGCTTTACTTTATCCCACCAGAAACCGCGCGCGATCTGATTTGGGGCACGCCCGCGCTGCTTTCGGTCGTTCTCAATACGGTCGGCGCGCGTCTGCGCACGCTGGCGACGCTCGCGAGCGACCTCGTGTTCAAAGATGTCACCGCGCGCGTCTGCAAAATTCTGCTTGAGCAGGCGCAAGCCGAGGGTATGCCGCGGCGCGATGGAATCTGTCTCAAGCGGACACTCTCGCGGCAAGAATTCGCGTCGTTGATTGGCACCGCGCGTGAAGTCGCGTGGCGGTCACTCAAGAAATTGGAAGAGGAGGGTGTGGTCAGGATCGAACGGAATCAGATCACGCTCTTGGATGTGGAACGCCTCGCGGCGATGGCGTAATCGGCGAAACTGTCATTGCCGCTCACAGTGTAATTCGGCAATGTTACATTTCCTTTTCTGCCACAGAAACACACAGAATTTCACAGAAAGATTTCTTCTGTGTGTTTCCGTGTGGTTCTGTGGCTAATCTGACATTGGCAAAGTAGATCGTATCAATCAATTGTGCAGGGTGCAGAAGGCATAGCCGCCGTCTCTGGCTATGCCGCGCCCAATCTGTGGTTGAAGGAGATCACATGTCCGACCTCACGCGTCGTGAGTTTGTAAAACTCGGCGCGGCGTCTGCCGCCGCGCTCATCCTCCAGGGTCCACTGCTTTCCATCTTGCAAGCGCAGGATGGCGTGGACAATCCCCTCGAGTCGTACCCCGAGCGCGGCTGGGAAAAAATCTACCGCGATCAATTCCGCTACGATTCCACGTTTCATTTCCTCTGCGCGCCGAACGATACGCACAACTGCCTCTTGCGCGCCTACGTCAAGAACGGCGTCGTCACGCGCATCGGTCCGAGTTACGGGTACGGCAAAGCAACCGACGTGTACGGCAATCAAGCGTCCGCGCGCTGGGATCCGCGCTGCTGCCAAAAAGGTCTCGCGCTTGTTCGCCGCATCTACGGACCGCGCCGCGTCAAAAATCATTTCGTCCGCGAAGGTTTCAAGAAATGGTTCGACGCGGGAATGCCGCGCGACGACCAAGGACGCGTCCCCGCGCAGTACTTGAATCGCGGCAAAGAGCCGTTCGTCAAGGTCACGTTCGACGAGGCGCGCGAAATCGTCGCGAAAGCGATGATCAACGTCGCGACGACGTACTCGGGCGACAAGGGCAAGGCGCTGTTGCAAAAGCAGGGTTACGACGAAGCGATGCTCGACGCGATGAAAGGCGCAGGTACGCAAACGCTGAAACTGCGCGGCGGGATGCCGCTCCTCGGCGCGACGCGCATTTTCGGATTTTATCGCTTTGCCAATTCGCTCGCGTTGCTCGACGACAAGATTCGCGGCGTCGGCAAGACCGACGCGCTCGGCGCGCGTGCGTGGGACAATTACTCGTGGCACACCGATTTGCCGCCAGGTCACACGCAAACGTGCGGTCAGCAGACGATTGATTTCGACCTCGCGACCGTCGAGAACGCGGGACTGGTGATTTGCTGGGGGATGAACTGGATCGCAACCAAGATGCCCGATGGTCACTGGCTCGCCGAAGCGCGCCTCAAAGGGACGCGCGTCGTCACCGTCACCTCCGAGTACCAAGCCACCTCGAACAAAGCCGACGAAGTCATCTTCGTTCGTCCTGGGAGCGACCCCGCGTTCGCGCTCGGACTCGCGCACGTTATCTTTCGCGAAAAGTTGTACGACACCGATTTCGTCAAAGGTCACACCGATTTGCCGTTTCTCGTTCGCAGCGACACGCTCAAATTGCTCAAGCCGCAAGAAATCATCGCGAACTATAAACCACCCGAACTGAAGAACACGCAAATTCTCAAAGCAGGCGAAGCCACGCCATCGTCCATCAAGCAAGTCCGTCAAATCGTCACCCAAAGTTTGCGCGACGAGTGGAGCGATTTCGTCGCGTGGAACGCGGACACGCGCAAGCCCGAGGTCGTCACGCGCGACGACGCGGCGGTCGCAAAGAATTTCGCGCTCGAAGGCGAATTCACAGTGACCACGCTCGATGGCAAGCAAGTCAAGGTGCGTCCCGTGTTCGATTTGATGAAAGAGCATTGCGCGCATTTCACGCCCGAGGTCGTCGCGGATATTTGCCACTCGAACGCGGACGCGGTCATCTGGCTCGCGCGCGAAATCGCGAAACAGCGTGGCAAAACCTTGGTCGCGGTCGGGATGGGTCCGAATCACTTTTTCAACAATGACCTGAAAGACCGCGCGCAGTTCCTCGTCTGCGCGCTCACGCGCAACATCGGTTTTCACGGCGGCAACATCGGCAGTTACGCGGGCAACTATCGCGGCGCGTATTTCAACGGCGAGCCGACGTACATCACCGAAGACCCGTTCGACATCGAACTGGATCCGAACAAGCCGCCGCGCACCAAATCGTACTACAAAATGGAATCGGCGCACTATTACAACTACGGCGACCGCCCGCTGCGCGTCGGCAACAAATTGTTCACGGGCAAAAGTCATCTGCCGACGCCGACGAAATTCGTCTGGGTCGGCAACAGCAATTCGATTCTCGGCAATCTCAAATGGCATCACGATTTCATTGTGAACACGCTGCCGAAAATTGATTGCGTCGTCGTCAACGAGTGGTGGTGGTCGGCGTCGTGCGAGTACGGCGATGTCGTGTTCGCGGTAGACTCGTGGGCGGAACTGAAATATCCCGATATGACCGCCGCCGTGACGAATCCATTTTTCCAAATGTTTCCGCGCACGCCGCTCAAGCGCGTCCACGATTCGCAAGGTGACATCGAAGCGCTCGCGGGTGTGGGTAACGCGCTCGCAAAACTCACGGGCGACCAACGCTTTGACGATTACTGGAAGTTCGTGCGCGAAAACAAGGTCGAGGTGTACTTGCAGCGCATCGCGGACAATTCGACGACACTCAAGGGGTACAAAATCGAGGACGTGGAAGCGAACGCGAAGAATGGCATCCCCGCGCTCTTGATGACGCGCACGTACCCCAAGATTATGGGCTGGGAACAATCGAACGAAAAGAAACCGCATTACACTAAATCGGGGCGCATGGAATTTTATCGCGACGAGGACGAATTCATCGAGCACGGCGAAAATATCATCGTGCATCGCGAGCCCGTGGATGGAACATTCTACGAACCGAACGTCATCGTTTGCGGCGCGACGAATCTCATCAAGCCGAAAGGTCCACAAGAGTACGGCTTGGCGCCTGACGATTTGTCCGTCGAGGTTCGACAAATTCGCAACGTCGTCATTCGCCCTGCCGATGTGACCAAGACCGCGCACCCGCGCCGCAAAGATGGATTCTCACTGATTTACATCACGCCGAAATATCGGCACGGCGCGCACACGACGCCCGCCGATTTGGATTTGATGGCGGTGTGGTTCGGTCCGTTCGGCGACGTGTATCGCAAAGATAAACGGATGCCCTGGGTCGGCGAAGGATACGTGGATTTGAATCCCGACGACGCGCGCGCGCTCGGCTTGAACGATGGCGATTACGTTTGGGTTGACGGCGATCCCGAAGACCGACCGTTTCGCGGCTGGAAGTCCAAGCCGAACGATTTCAAAGTGCATCGCGCGTTGATGCGCGTGCGGTTCTACCTGGGAATGAAACGCGGCGTCGCGCGTTCGTGGTTCAATATGTACGTCGCGACGTACGGCTCGGTCGAAGGTCAAGAGACGAATCCCGACAAACTCGCGCGCAACCCGCGCACAAATTATCAAGCGATGTTCCGCTCGGGCTCGCATCAATCGGCGACGCGCGCGTGGCTGCGCCCGACGCTGATGACCGAATCGCTCGCGCGCAAAGAATATTTCGGGCAAGTCATCGGCAAGGGCTTTGCGCCCGACGTGAACTGCACCGTCGGCGCGCCGAAAGAAGCGTTCGTGAAAGTGACGAAAGCGGAAGACGGCGGCATCGCGGGCAGCGCGTTGTGGCGTCCCGCCCAGTTGGGTTTGCGCCCGACGTACGAGAGCGACGCGCTCAAGAAATTTTTGGCAGGAGAGTTTGCGCGTTAATCCTTCTGTCATTGCGAGGGCGGTTTTTGCCCGAAGCAATCTCCAAGTCGCGATTTAGGGATTGCTTCGCGAAAAACGCTCGCAATGACAACACGGTCATAAACCATGAACAACACAGTTTACAATTGGCAACTCAAGCGCGCGATGCCGTACAAATACCAGGAAGCGCGCCCCGACAAACAAATCGCCTGGGTCTTTGACACGAACAAGTGTATCGCCTGTCAAACCTGCACCGTCGCGTGCAAGAACGCGTGGACGGCGGGCAAGGGACAGGAGTACATGTTCTGGAACAACGTCGAGACCAAGCCCTGGGGTTTTTATCCGCTCGGCTGGGACGTGCGGCTGTTGGAAAAACTTGGACCGCAAACCTGGGACGGCGACAAATACACCGGCAAAACGATTTTTGAAGCCGCGTCGTACGGCGAAGAGATGCTGGGCATCCTGCCCGACGAAGAGGATTATCAATACCCCAACATCGGCGAGGACGAAGTTTCGAGCGCGATCAAGGAAAGTGATTTCATTCGGATGCCGCAGCAGCCCTGGATGTTTTACCTCCAGCGAATCTGCAATCACTGCACCTATCCTGCGTGTCTTGCCGCGTGTCCGCGCAAATCCATCTACAAACGCAAAGAAGACGGCATCGTGCTAATTGATCAGGCGCGCTGTCGCGGTTATCGCGAATGTGTGCGCGGCTGTCCGTACAAGAAACCGTTCTTTCGCGCGTACACGGGCAAATCGGAAAAATGCGTGGGATGCTATCCCGCGATCGAGCAGGGCAAGCAAACGCAATGCGTTGTGACGTGCATCGGCAGAATTCGTCTGGCAGGTTTCTTGAGCCGCTACGACAAAGCGCGCGAGGACAATCCGATTGACTATTTGGTGCACGTCAAGAAAATCGCGCTGCCGTTGTATCCGCAGTTCGGGTTGGAGCCGAACGTGTACTACATTCCGCCGATCAACGCGCCCGATGCGTTTAACAAGCAACTCTTCGGTCCAGGCGCGCCGAAAGCAGTTGAAGCGTACAGGCGCGCGGTCGAGGATAAAAACCTGGTCGGCTTGCTGATGCTCTTTGGCGCGACCGAGCAAATCACGCACTCGTTCAAAGTGGATGGCGGCATCGGCGATGGTAAGATTTTCAGTTACGATTCCAGCCGCGCCGAAATCGTGCGCGTGCCGCTGAAAGAACCAGTCATCATTCGGAGTGAATACGATGCCGAGCGCGATGTTTACCGACACAGTGTTACGTGACGCGACAAAGACCTTCCAGGTTTCCGAAAACCTGGAAGGTCTCCACGCCGATTTCGAGCGGATGCTGCAATACAAACGCTTTGCCGTCGCGCTGACGTACCCCGACGCGGGCTTTGCCGCGTTTTTCTCTGACGTTGCGGTTGATGCCAACCAACTCGCGCTGGAACACGACCGCCTTTTCCGCGCGAAAGAAATCTGGCTCTACAGCGCGGAGCATCTCGCCGAAAACGAATTTCAGCGCGCGCAACTGCTCGCGGATGTGATGGGCTTTTATCGCGCGTTCGGCGTGGAGCCAGACAGCGACCGTCCCGACGCGCTGGCGTGCGAATTCGAGTTTATGCACTATCTCGTCTACAAAAATTTGTACGCGCTGGAAAGCCGCGCGCTTGCCGATGCCGCAGACAAAGCCGCGATTTGTCTCGACGCGCAGCAGAAATTTTTCGTCGAGCATTTGTATCCCGCCGCGAAAAAAGTCGCGAGCGCGATTGCCGCGCAAAGTGAGAACGCGTTCTATCGGCAAATCGCAATCGAGATGCTGGCGTTTTTGGAGGCGGAGGCGGAGGCGGGAGTGTTGGCGTCAACGGATCGCGCGCCTACCGCCAAGGCGCGCAAGTGAAAGCGTGTGGGACTTGCGCCGAGGCGCGCGGCATCAAAGGACTGACGCTGATCGCGGGCGTCGAAATCAGCACGATGAGTCAGTTGACGCAATGGGTCGTTGATTCAGACAAGGTGCTAACGTTTTGAGCGACGACACGAAAAACGCGCGTCGGGAAAGGATGATGCTCGAAACCAAAGCAACCGCCGCGCGTAACGCGGCAACAACTTGAGAACAAAATCAAAGCGGAGGATGGCAACGCAATCTGCCATCCAACCCAACCGCCAACTTGGTTCGCCAAGCGGTTGAATCCCAACAACCCAGGTGACTTGTCCCGATTGGGCAACTCGGTGAATCCTTCGGGATTCGCTCATCTAAACACAAGAGGAGAATTTGAAATGTCAAACCACAATCTGTATCGCGTCGGCGGCGTCGCCGCGATTCTGGGTCTCGCGCCTGATGTCAGGACACATTTGGCAAAGCGGCTTCCAAGTCTAGGGTGCACTGTGGGTCCAGCCACTGCCATAACCTAGAGTCGGTTTTCAATAGCAGGAGAATGGCGTTGACCAAACTCACTTC
>VGOB01000129.1 GCA_016865935.1 Chloroflexota bacterium
GATACAGAAAACTATCGCGCACTTGTTCAGGTGTGAACGGGCAGCCGGTCGTATTGGGGTAAGTTGGACATTCGATCCACGCGGGCATATTCACGCCGTACTCGTTCGTAATGAGCGGCTTGTTGCGCTGTCCGTTTTGATTCAGCCACGTTCGCATCGCCACAACCAACTGCCATGCTTTGGCAAAATCCTTGTTATCCAACACAGTGTAAAGCGCGCCAGTGTCTTGCGTAAACCCCGCTGGAATATCCGCGCCCCACTCGCCGCGCTTTTCTTGCAGAACGTAGGTGTGAATATTCCACACATCAACTGGCATCGTCTCGCTGTACAATCGCGCATACTCTGCCCACACGCGCTCAAGGTACTGCCGCCGCAAATCAGTGAACTGAATCATTCCGCCGATTGCCACTTCCGCGGTCGAATCCGCGTTTTTGATTGTGTAATATACATCGTGGTACGCTTGTGCGTACAGTTCAGGCAAAATTTCATCTTGCCGCGAACAATATCCACTACCAAGGTCAATCCGCTCGATCTCGTTGCCGATGACCCATGTCATTCCTGGGCGACTCGTCGCTATCGCTTGAATCTCGCTCGTGCTTGGAGAGACCGTATAGGTATATGGTGTAACATAGGGACAAGTGACGCAACATTGTGTCCACGTACTTCCGCCTTCGAGTTTCCACTGCTTGACCCGTATTACTGGCGAGTACTCAATTCCGTAAGGTTGGGGCGCATTGGCATTCGCGAAAAAATCGGTATACCAACCAAACCGCATAGACACCATATCGTTGTAATCATAATCGGTAAACGTACGCCGCGCTTTGGCAACCCCAAACCGCCACAGCGGCGCAGGCGCGACATAGTTCTTCATTACCAACGGCAAAAACAGTTGCGTCTGATCACGCGGCGCGGCAACCGCCGCCGACACGCTGGGCGCGCTCACGCGCTCCGCACGCGCGGGCTGATTCGCCCAGATCAAGATCGTCAAACCAAGCACACCAATCGCGCCGAACACGATTACACGCGGATTCATCACGCACCTTCCTTCCCTTCACACGAACCCATTGAACTGATTATATGCCGAAAACCCAAACGCGCAACTACTCGCGCGTCGCACACCGCACGCGCTCATCCACGCAGCAATTCTCGATCCAACACGCGGACGCTCGCTCCAGCTGCGCGGGCGTTATTCCGACTTGCGCTCGATACCACTCGAACGCGAGCAAATCGTAATCAACGATTAGCGCATCCGCGCGCTGCCCTAGCACATAGCGAAAATACCACAACGCGAACGTCGCGCGGTCGTCTTGTGTAACCACAACTGACGCGGGCGGCAGCTGGCTCAACACGCGCTCGCCGCATTGCATCGCCGCGCGATCATCTGCCAGCGACACCGCGCGCCAGTTCAGCGCCAGCACGAACGTTACTTGAATGAGCAAGCCGATCCATCCAGCCATCACAACGCGATTCCCAAACCGCGCGCGCAACGCGTCGAGTAGCGCCACAACGCCCGCGCCGATCCCTACACAAAAAATCATCACGGCAGGAATCGCTAAACTGATCGAATCCGCGCTGTCGTAGCCGATGGCAAACACAACGTATGCCAACATCGTCGCGCCGTAGGCGATTACCTTGCCGCGCTCGACGTGCGCGATCTCGCGCCAACCGATCAGCGCGCACGCGCTCAAAAGCGGTCCCAAGCCGAACAGCAGCGCGTTCACCAGAAACGCAATCCGCCCCAGCCACACGTCGAACGGCGCGGCGAACACGTACTCGCGATACAACGCGCCACTCACCAACCACCACCACCCTTGCAACGTCGTCGGATCGCCCCACGTGATCGCGCCGCGTCCTGCGCGCCAAACGGGATAGAACCATTGCGCGCTTGCCAACGACGCGCCCGCGACGCATGCGAGGAGCAGCGCGTGCTTGCGTCGCACACTCCACCACACGAGCGGAAACAGGAACAGCGCGGTCAAATGAAATCCGAGCGCGAGCCCCCACGCCAACCCAAGCGCGAACGCGCCGCGCGACGATGCCACTCGCGACGCGAGCCACAGCACGAGCGCGATCATCAACGCGAACGGCGCGTACACCTCCGCGATGATCGCTTGCTCCCACACCAACGGGATGAACGCAAATCCCCACGCGGCGGCGAGCGCGGCTAACTCCCCGTCAAGATTGAATCGCCGCGTGCCTGCTCCAAGACCTGTCAGGTTTGCAGAAACCTGACAGGTCTGCGCGGTCAGCAACGCCAGCACTCCCACCGCCAACGCCGCGCTCACCGCCGAAAACAAATTCACGCGATACGCGATACTCCCCAGGGGTATCCACGTGAACAGATGCGCGAGCAAGGTGTACGCCGGATAACCCGGCGGATGCGGCACGCCCAGCGTGTACGCCGCCACGATCAAGTCTCCACCATCCGCGCCATTGTGCGCCCAGGTCAGATCGGGCGCGAGTGATACGAGATAGACTGTGAACGGCAACAGCATCGCCGCGCCAAAGATCGCGAGCCAGAAACGCTCCGCTCTCATTGCCCATCGTCTTCAATTCGTAACTTGTGATTGCGGCGGAGGAAACCGTGCACCAGTAAACCGACACCAAGCGCCCCGGCCTGTACGATCGCACGAATCGTGTGCACTGGAGGTACGATCCAAGCCACCTCACTATCGCGACGGTTGGCACGAATCGCAAAAGGCAAAGTCGTCGCTACGAGCAACCCCATCACCAAGAGGGTTAGCCCTAGCCAATACGGATTCAGTAATCCAGCAAGGGTGCTTACCCCAACCAATCCGACCAAGACAAATTGAGTTTTGAGCATCGGGTCGGTATGCGAATCACCGCTGATTTTTCGTGGGTGCCAGAGATAAACGAGGGCGCGCCAATAACCGTATCGCGCTTTGCGCGCCAGGTACCTTTTGAGACTGACCGGGTGAGTATGCAGCACTTGGGCTTGCGGCGCAAAGACCAAACGCGCTTTTCGTTCGGACAGGCGAAAAGATAACTCGATATCCTCCACCGATGCCGTTGGAAATATTTCGTTGAATCCCTCCAAGCGAACAAAAATATCGCGCCGATATGCTGCCGCGTAGGTGTCAACAAAATCAATGGTTCCCTGCCGGCGCATTCGGGCATACTTGTCCTCGAATTCCACTTGCACCAAGCGCGCCAACAACTCACTCTGTCGCGTGATATACGTCCCCTTAGCCCCCATCACCCGAGGATCGGCGAATGGCTTGAGCATCTGTTCAACCCAATCCGCGCGAGGTTCACAATCCGAATCTGTGAACATCACAATATCACCTCGCGCGACGCGCGCACCGAGATTACGCGCTGCTGCAGGGCCAGCGTGAGATTGTCGCAACACGCGCACACCCAACCTCTCAGCAACCTGAGCAGTCTGGTCTAGCGAATCATCATCCACAACAATGATCTCGTCAGGAACGCGCGTCTGTCGCTGCAAAGAATTCAAACAGGCCGGCAAAGTATCGGCAGAATTAAAAGCGGGCACAATCACTGTGACTTGCAAAGGTTTCTGTTCGGCTGACATTCCTAATCCCGTTTCGCGACACTGAGACCCTGTCTCAAATGAGTGCGCGCTCCGCCCTGCCGCAACACGCGGCGGATTTCTGGCGCGAGCGCGTCGAGGCGCGCGTGATGCAGAAAACCAAAACCCGTCACCCAATCGAACGTCGCCGCCGAGAGCGCGAGTTGTTCCGCCAACATCTCGCTCACCGCAACGCGCGCGACGACGCCGCTCGCGCGCGCGCGTTCGCGCGTGATCCGCACACTCGCCGGCGTCAGATCGAGCGCGACGACTGACGCGCCGCGGCGCGCCAGCATCACCGCTTCGTCGCCGGGACCGCAACCCAGTTCCAGCACGCGCTTGCCGCGCAAATCGCCCAACCATTCGAATGCGATGCGCCGCGCGCGTCCCAGATCGCGCCGCCAGATCGTTTCGTCGTCTGGTACGGCGTGCGGAATTTTGCCGCTCTCGAAGAGCTGGCGCCAGTGTTCGTCAAAATGGGCGAGGGTATCCTGGGGCATAGATTTTGTGCGCGCTCCGCCCTTCCGACAACAACGCGCGTTGCCGGAAGCGGAGACGCCACGATTATACCACACTCGCCAAAAGATGCCACTTCGCCATTTGACGTGCGGCGATGCCGCGCTATAATCAGCATACACTCGCTTTCGACCTTCGTCTTTCGTCGTTAGAAGAAACCCGCAATCCGATGAACGCCAAACCTCGCCTCGCGATTTTGCACTATGCCGCGCCGCCGACGATTGGCGGCGTCGAGTCCACGATTGCCGCGCACGCGCGCCTGTTCGCCGATCACGGCTACGCCGTGAAAATCCTCGCAGGACGCGGCGAACCGTTCGACGCGCGCGTACCGCTGGAAACGATTCCGCTGTTCGATTCGCGCGCGCCCACTGTCGAGCAAGTGAATCGTGAACTCGCGCGCGGCGCGGTGACCGACGCGTTCACCGCGCTGACCGCGACGATTCGCGACGCACTCGACCGCGCGCTTACCGATGTGGATGTGTGTATCGCGCACAACATCGCGACGCTCCACAAGAATCTCGCGCTCACCGCCGCACTGAGCGCGCGCGCGCGCGCAGGACGCCCGCGCGTCCTGGCGTGGTGTCACGATTTTGCGTGGGACGATCCCGTGTACGCGCGCGAAATGCGCGTCGGACTCCCCTGGGACTTGATGCGGCAACGCTGGGACGGCGCGCGCTATGTCGTCGTTTCGCAAGCGCGACGACGCGAACTGGCGCGCCTCTTGGCGATGGATGAAAACGCAATCACCGTCGTTCCGCCCGGCGTGGACGCGCTGGAATTTTTCGGCGCAAGCCCGACCACCGCGCGCTGGGCGCGCGAACTTGCCTTGTTCGATGCTGCGCCGCTGTTACTCTTGCCCGCGCGCGTCACGCGCCGCAAGAACATCGAACTCGCGATCGAAATCACTGCCGCGCTGCGCGACCTGGGACACGCGCCCAAACTGTTGGTGATGGGTCCGCTCGGACCGCACAACCCCGCGAACGTGGTGTATCGCGACGAGTTGCGCGCGCGCCAAGACGCGTTGCGCGTGCGCGCGCAGGTCGTCTTTGTGCAGGAATTCGGCGCGGTAGACGATGCGACGCGGCGCGATTTGTATCTGCTCGCCGACGCGCTCCTCTTTCCCAGCGCGCGCGAGGGCTTTGGCATTCCGATTCTGGAAGCGGGTCTGGCGCGTCTGCCGATTTTTTGCGCGGACCTTCCCGTCTTTCACGAATCGGCGCGCGAAGACGCGCACTATTTCGCGCTCGACGAATCGCCCGCGCAGATCGCGCAACAGATCGCCGAAATGTTGGCGCGCGACGCGCGCTATCGGCTCAAGCAACGCATCCTGCGCGAGTACGCCTGGGAACGTCTTTTCGCGGAACGGATCGAGCCGCTCGTACACGGAGGATGAAAATGGGACGACGCATTGGCTTTGTCTCCACGCGCTTTGTCGGCACGGACGGCGTCTCGCTCGAAACGGAAAAATGGGTGACCGTGCTAGAGCGAATGGGACACACCTGCTTTTTCTTCGCCGGCGCGGTGGATTATCCACCCGAACGTTCGCGCGTGGCGCCCGAAGCGCTGTTCACGTATCCTGACATTTACGCCATCTACACCACCGCGTTTTCCGAGCGCGCACGTCCGCCTACCACGACGCGGCGCATCTATGAAGCGAGCGCACACCTCAAAGCGCACCTTGCCAAGTTCGTCCGCGATTTCGACATCGAATTGCTCATTGTCGAAAATGCGTTGGCGATTCCGCTGAACATTCCGCTGGGCATCGCGCTCACCGAATTCATCGCCGAAACCGAATTTCCCACGCTCGCCCATCATCACGATTTTTTCTGGGAACGCAAACGCTTTCTCGTCAATTGCGTGTGGGATTATTTGAATATGGCGTTCCCGCCGCATTTGCCTTCGATTCGACACATCGTCATCAACTCATCAGCGGCGAATCAGTTGAGTTTGCGGACGGGCATTTCCAGTTGGCTCATTCCGAACGTGATGGATTTCGAGCATCCGCCCGCGCCGCCCGACGCGTACACGCGCGATGTGCGCGCCGCGCTCGGTCTCGCGCCCGCCGAACTCTTCTGCCTGCAACCGACGCGCGTCGTGCAGCGCAAAGGCATCGAACACGCCATCGAGTTGATCCATCGCTTGGAACGCCCCGCGCGCCTCGTCATTTCGCACGCCTCGGGTGACGAAGGGGACGCGTACGAGCAGCGCGTCCGCGCGTTTGCCGACTTGCTCGGCGTCAAAACGAATTTCGTCGCGCACCTCATCGCGGATCGGCGCGGCACCGCCAGCGACGGACGAAAAATTTATACGCTGTGGGACGTCTACCCGTACGCCGATTTGGTCACCTATCCCTCCGACATCGAAGGATTCGGCAATGCGTTTTTGGAAACGCTTTATTTTCGACGCCCTATCGTCGTGAACGCGTACTCGATCTTCGAGACCGACATCAAGCCCAAAGGATTTCGCGTCATCGAATTCGATGGTTACATCACCGACGCGACGATTGACGCGGTGCGCGCGGTGTTGGACGATGCGTCACTGGCGCGCGCGATGGCGGAACACAATTATCAGTTGGGCAAGTTGCATTACTCGTACACGATGTTAGAGCGGCGTCTGACGATGTTGCTTGCCGATTGTTTTGGCGAATGAAAGGAGAACGATGATGAACGAAGGAACGCACATCCTCATCGCCGGCACGTCAGCTGAAAAGATTCACGCGCTCGTTCCTTTCGCGCGCGCGTTCGCCGACGCGTTCGGTTGGAGCGTGCTGGCGCTGGGCTTGCACGCGGTGCCGCCCGATGTTTCGCTCAGCGCGGGCGCGCTGGAGGCGCGGCGTCTCCGCAAAGCGATTGACGCGCCCGCGCGCGCAGGCGGCCTGCGTGTCGCCGTGCGCGTGGCGCACGATGTATGGCGCGAGTTGCAGCGCGCCGCGCGCGAAGAAAACGCCGCGCTGATCCTATTGCATCGCGACGATGCGCCGCCGCACGACGCCTTGCGCGCGCTGCCGAGCAATGTTGCCATCGTCAAACCGCCCTTCCCCGCGTCGGGTGGTCGCATCCTGTTGCCGATTCGCGGCGGTCCGTACGCCGCGCTCGCGCTGCGGCTCGCGCTCGCGCTCACCCAAACGTTGCAGAGCGAAATCACGGTCTTGCACGCCACACCGCCCGAACGGCGCGGCGTCGAATACCAAGAACTGGTGCGGCATCTACGCAATCTCCCGCAAATGACGCGCTGGATGAACATCAGCGGCGACGCGACGGAAGCAATCCTCAATTTGGCGCGCAGTCACCACATCGTGCTGATGGGCTCGATCGCCCAACCGCGTCCCGATGATCCGCCGATCGGGCCCACGGCGACGCGCGTCCTGAACGAGAGCGCGATCCCCGCGCTGGTGGTGCGCGCCGCGCCGACACGCCTCGCGCAAGAACCCGCGCAGGTGGACTATACGATCTCCGTCATCGTGGACAAGTGGTTTGCGGAAAATACGTTTCACGCGCGCGAGTTCAAAGATCTCAAGCATCTGGTCAAACTCAAAGAACAACAAGGACTGACGATCAGTTTGGGGTTGCCCGCGCTGAACGAGGAGAAAACGATCGGCAAGATTATTCGGATGATGCGCGCGCATTTCATCGAGCAGGTTCCGCTCCTCGATGAAATCGTCGTGATTGATTCGAACTCGACTGATCGCACGGTCGAGATCGCGCAACACCTGGGTGTGCCGGTATATTGTCATTCCGAAATCTTACCCGAAACGGGCTCGCAACGCGGCAAAGGCGAAGCGCTGTGGAAGAGTTTGTTCGCGCTCAAAGGTGATCTGATCGCGTGGATTGACACCGACATTGTGAACATTCACCCGCGTTTTGTGTATGGCATTTTGGGTCCGTTGATTCGCGAGCCGCGCCTGATGTATGTGAAAGGATTCTATCAACGACCGATCCGCGTGGGTGGAAAACTGGATGCGCGCGGCGGCGGACGCGTCACCGAGTTGACTGCACGCCCGTTGTTGAATTTGTTTTACCCCGAACTATCGGGATTCGTACAGCCCCTCGCGGGCGAATACGCGGGACGACGAAGCGCGCTGGAGGCAGTGCCGTTCTTCGCGGGGTATGGCGTGGAAACGGGGTTGCTGATTGATTTGTGGTCGCGCTGTGGCTTGAACGCGTTGGGGCAAGTGGATTTGGAAGAACGCGTGCACCGCAACCAATCGCTGCTGGCGCTCAGCAAGATGGCGTTCGAGATCGTCCAGGTGGTGCTGCAGCGCGTCGGCGCGGCGCATCAAATCGAGTTGATGGAGGAACTGCAAAAGAGTATGAAATTGATTCGTTACGCGCACGACGAATTTCAGTTGGAGGTCGCGGACATTCGCGCGACGGAACGTCCGCCGATGATTACGCTGCCCGCGTATCGCCGCACGCGTGGGCTGGCGGCGGAATGAGACAAGACGAACGATGAAGGACGAATGTTCCCGCGAGGAGCCAGCCGATGTCAGCGATGGATTTGTTTGCCGAAGCGTTGTGGCGATTTCACCAAACGGGCGACGCCGATTTGTGGATCGCACGCGATGACGGATACTTGCGCCGCGAGGACGCCAGTTGGTATTTCACGACCTGGCGCGATTTTCCCACGCACGAAAAACGCGCGCTGAAATTCGCGCGCGGACGCGTGCTCGATATTGGTTGCGGAGCCGGGCGGCATAGTTTGTACTTGCAACGCCGCGGCTGGCGCGTCACCGCACTCGATCAGGCGCCGCGCATCGTCGAATTGGCGCGCGCACGCGGCGTGACTGACGCGCGCGTCGTCAACGCTTGTGCGCGCTTGCTATTTCGCGACGGCGAATTCGACACGGCGATCTTGTTCGGCAACAACCTGGGGATCGGCGGGACGGAACAGAAATTGCGCGCGATGCTGCGCGAACTCTATCGCGTCACCGCGCCGCGCGGACGGATTCTGGCGACGACGCGCCAACCCAGCACGACGAATCCGGTGCATCGCGCGTACTTGCAACAGAATATCGCGCGTGGACGCGCGCCGGGGCAACTGCGCCTGCGCCTGGTGTTCGACGGCGCGCGCGGCGCGTGGTTCGATCTGCTTTTGCTCGCGCCGACCGATGTGATGCGGATCGCGGCAAAAGAAAAATGGGAACTGGCGCGCGTCTTCCCTCTGGAAAATTTCGAACAAGGGTATTCGGTCGTATTGGAGAAACAAAAATGACAACCGTTCTCAAGCCCGCGCAAGCCGAATTGCTGAAAGATGAAAAAGCGTACCTTGCCGATCTGCTCGCCACACTCACCGCGTTCAAACATCCGCCGGAGGAATTGGCGGATTTGCGACAGGCGCTCTTGCAACTGGACGAATTATTTTTGATCGTCGTCGCAGGCGAATTCAACTCCGGCAAGTCCGCGCTGATCAACGCGTTGCTGGGTGAACGCGTCCTCGCTGAAGGCGTAACGCCGACGACCACGCGCATCACGCTCGTCAAGTTTGGCGAGCAGAAACAAGAATCGTTCGGCGCAAGCGGACTCGTCGTGCTGACTTTTCCGCTCGATCTTTTGCGCGAATTGAATTTCGTGGACACACCCGGCACGAACGCCGTCGTGCGCGAACACGAAGAATTGACGCGCGATTTTATTCCGCGCAGTGATCTTGTCATCTTCGTCACGTCGGCGGATCGCCCGTTCACCGAAAGCGAACGCCAATTTCTCGATCACATTCGCGCGTGGGGCAAGAAGATCGTTTTCGTCGTCAACAAGCGCGATATCCTCGCGGGCGAAAACGAATTGCGCGAGGTGACCAAGTTTGTCGCGGACAACGCGACGCGTTTGCTCGGCGCGGCGCCGGAGATTTTCGCGGTCTCGGCAAAGCAGGGAACCAGAATGGACGAACTGCGCGCGTACATCCACTCCTGGCTCGACGAGACCGCGCGCTTGCGCGTCAAGTTCGCCAATCCGCTCGGCGTGGCGGAACAAATTTTGAAACTGGAACACGCGCGACTGACGCACGAACGCGCCGCGGTGCAATCCGACGCAGAAATGGTGGATACGGTCGCGCGCGAGGTGACGACGTACGCATCGGAAGTGCAAAGCGAATTAGGCGCGCGGCTCGCCGAGGTGGACAATGTGATGTTGCGCTTGCAAGCGCGCGGGAGCGATTTCTTCGATCAGAAATTCCGGCTGACGAATCTGCCCGATCTTGCGCGCGGCGATCGTTTTCGCGCGCGGTTCGAAAACCAGGTCTTGACCGGCGTGTCGGACCAGATCGATCATCACGTTCAATCCGCCGTGAATTGGCTGGTCGAAAAAGATTTGCGGCATTGGCAACAAGTCGCCGCGTTTCTGGCGAAACGGCGCACGATCGTCGCGGATGGCGTCGTCGGGCAAGTCTCCACCGATTTCGATCTGCGGCGACAAGCGTTACTCGACAGCGTGACGCAATCCGCGCAAACGATCGTCCGCGAGTACGACATCGAAGCCGAATCGCGCGCCTTGGGCAACGCGGTCGAAAGTTCGGTCGCGCAAATGGCGTTAGTCGAAGCGGGCGCGGTCGGCTTGGGGACGATCGTCACGCTACTCGTCAGTTCGAGCGCGCTCGATGTGACCGGCGTGGTGTTTGCCGGAGTGATCGCGGTGGTTGGTTTTTTCATCATTCCGTACAAACGCCAGCAAGCCAAAACGCGGTTCAAAGAAAAAATCGAAACGGTGCGCCAGAATTTGAATCGCGTCCTGACCACGCAATTCCATTCCGAAGCCGACCGAACGCTCAATCGTTTGCGCGAAGGGGTCGCGCCCTATTTTCGTTTCGTACGCGGCGAAAAAACGCGACTCGATTCGGTCGAAAAAACTTTGGCGAACGCGTCAGATGAACTCCAACACTTGCAGGCGCGTGTCGGAACGGTGTTTGGCAAATAAAAAACTGGGGCAGGAATTCAACTCCTGCCCCAATTTTATTTCTTCCGCAACACTCTGCCTGCGCGCGCTTCCGTGTGCTTGCCGTGATCAATCGTGAGCGTCCCGTTGACCAAAACGTAATCAATGCCAGTGGGAAATTGATGTGGCTCGGTGAACGTCGCGGTATCCGCAATCGTCGCCGGATCGAAGACGACGAGATCGGCGAAATATCCGGCGCGCAGTTCGCCGCGCCGATCCAAGCCCAACATTCGCGCGGGGTTCGTCGTCATTTTCGCGATCGCAAGTTCCCAGGTCAAAACCTTTTCGTCGCGCACGTACTTGCCGAGCACGCGCGGAAACGCGCCATACGTGCGCGGATGACATTGCACGTTTGCCAGCGCTCCGGTCGGCGCGCGCGCGCCGGAATCGGAGCCGACCGAAACCCAGGGGACGCGCATCACCGTCTTCACATCGTCTTCCGACATACTGAAGATCACGACCTGCACCGCGCCTTCGTTCGCGATCAACAAATCGCACGATGTTTCGATCGGATCCTTGCCTTGCATCTCCGCGATCTGCCACACCGTCTTGCCTTGCAACGCGCGATCGCTTTTGCACCCGACGATCAAAATGTTGTGCCAGCCGGAATCCATCGCCGGATTTTCCCAGCTCGGGCGCGCGACGCGCACTTCATCGGCAATCCGCGTGCGCGTGTCCGGATCGCGCAAGCGCGCGACGAGTTTTTCCCAGCCGCCCTCGTGCGCCCAATCGGGAATGACGGTGCTGAGTCCGGTGGAGGACGCGACGTATGGATATTGATCGGCGGCGACCTGGATGCCGCGCGCACGCGCGCGCGCGATTTTTTCCAGACTTGCGTTGACCTTGCCCCAATTGCGTTTGCCCGCCGCTTTGTGATGCGCCAACTCGACGCGAATCTGCGCGCGTTCGCCAATCGTGATCGCCTCGTCCACCGCTTCGAGCAAACGATCACCTTCGTTGCGAATGTGACTCGTGTACAAGCCGCCGCGTTCCGCCGCGACGCGGCTCAGCGCGACGAGTTCGTCCAGATCGGCATACGCCGAGGGCGGATAGATCAGTCCGGTCGAAACGCCCCACGCGCCTTCTTCCAGCGAACGCGCGAGCAGGTTTTGCATCTGCTTCAACTCGTCCGGCGTCGGCGCGCGCATCGCGTGTCCCATCACGCACGCGCGCAACGTGCCTTGCCCGACGAACGTCACATAGTTCGTCGAGAGTCGCGTGCGCTCGACGCGATCCAGGTATTCACCCATCGTTTGCCAATCGAGCGTCAAGTCCTTGTATTGGGCAATATCATGCAACGCGTCTTCGCGCGCGGCACTGTAGAGTGGCGCGGCGGAGCCGCCGCAATTGCCGGTCACTTCGGTCGTGACGCCTTGATGGATTTTGCTGTCCATCTTGGGATAGATGAACACCGTTTCGTCACTGTGCGTGTGAATGTCAATGAAACCTGGCGCGATGTACCGATCCGTCGCGTCGAGCGCATACGCGGCGGACGCATTCGTCAGATCGTCAATCACCGCGATCTGATCGCCGACGATTCCCAGGTCGGCGCGTCGTCCCGGCGCGCCCGTTCCGTCGAAAACCGTACCGTTACGAAGAATGAGATCAAAGTGGGGTTGTGTTTGCATGACAAATCCTTAGAGTTCAAGGTTCAAAGTTCAAAGTTCAAAATTCGAGGTTCGAGGTTCGAGGTTCAAAATGGCAAGCGCGCTTCAACTTTGAACTTTCAATGTTGAACATCCAATTTAGTACGCGCCCAATTCTTCCAATCGCTCATCGTCAATGCCAAAGTAATGCGCGATCTCGTGCCGCACGATCTTGGCGATCATCGCGCGGATTTCTTCGGCGCTGCGACACGCGGCGAGGATCGGCTGGCGATAAATACTGATCTTGTCCGGCAAGACCAAGCCATAGTCGTGCGTCCGTTCCGTCAGCGGGATGCCGTGGTAGAAACCGAACAGATCGTACGGATCGTCCACGTCTGCCGCGTCCAACGTCTCGTCGTCCGCCAGTTCTTCGACGACGATCGCGACGTTCGCGATGTGGTGGCGCAGTTCCTCTGGTAATTCGTCCAATACCTTTTGGACTTTATCATCAAAGTCAATGTGGTTCATACCGGCACGATTATACCATAGCGCGGCAAAGCCGCAACCAAACTCATTGGACACTGACCAACACTGAAGAACACTGATTTTTTCTTTATCTGTGTTTGTCTGTGTTCATCTGTGTCCAAAAAATCCTCGCGGTTGTGATAGTTTTTGTAGAGGAATACTATACCGC
>VGOB01000130.1 GCA_016865935.1 Chloroflexota bacterium
CTATGCGCATCAAATACTTTGCCGATACCGATACGACGCTGATCGAATTCACCACTAGTCCCCCGGTCGAAACGCGCGAACTCAACGAAAACATCTACCTTGACCTGGATGCTGACGGGCGAGTTGTCAGTTTGACGATTGAGCACGCGCGCCAAACTGCCGGGATAGACGAGTTTTCCTACCAGCGCGTCTCTACTCCGGTCTACGCCTGACCGCGTCTGGCACATCGACATCACGTCTGGCGTGCCATTTCAGATTGATGACCGACTACACTCATCGCGTCAAAAAACTCCCACGCGCCATCGCCGCGCGCCTGGGGCAACTCGACATCGAACTGACCGAGCGATGCAACAACGATTGCATCCACTGTTGCATCAATCTCCCCGCGAACGATGCGAACGCGCGCGCGTGTGAAATGACGACCGCGCAGGTGAAAGGGATTTTGACGCAAGCCGCCGCGCTCGGTTGCTTGCGCGTCCGTTTTACCGGCGGCGAGCCACTCTTGCGCCCCGATTTCGAGGAACTGTATCTCTTTGCGCGGCGACTCGGAATAAAAGTGTTGCTCTTCACGAACGCGCGCCTCATCACGCCGCATCTTGCTGATTTATTCGCGCGCATCCCGCCGCGCATCGAAATCGAGATCACGGTTTACGGGATGCGCGCGGAATCGTACGATGCGGTCGCGCGCGTCCCCGGCGCGTTTGCGCAATTTTGGCGCGGCGTCAATTTGCTGCTCGAACGCGGCGTACCGTTCATCGTCAAGCAGGCGCTCCTGCCGCCCAACCGCGCCGAAATCGCCGAATTCGAAGCGTGGGCAAAAACGATTCCGTGGATGACCAAGCCGCCGTCGTACTCGATGAATTTCGATCTCCGCAATCGCCGCGACGACGCGCGCAAGAACGCGCAGATCGCCGCGCTCCGGCTTCTGCCGGAAGAAACCATCGCGCTGCTCGCGCGCGACGAAGCGAAATATCGCAAGAATATGGAAGAGTTTCGCGCGAAGAAATTTATGGGCGCGCCGGGCGATAAATTGCTCAACTGCGGCGCGTGTTCCGAGCGAAGCGGTTGCGTGGACGCGTACGGACGCTTGCAACCGTGTATGGGCATCCGCGCGCCGGAGTTGACGGTGGATTTGATGAACAGAGGACAAGGAGACAAGGTGACAGGGAGAAAGGGAGAGGGGGAGATACAACATCCCAACGATCCAACGATTCAACCCTCCAACTATCCAACTATCCAACTAGAAAACGCTCTGATCCAATTCACCGCGCTCCACGATCTGCGCGCGACGAATCCCGAATATCTGCGCCGCTGCGCGCGTTGTTTCCTCAAGGGCTTGTGCGAGCAATGCCCGGCGAAATCGTGGGAGGAATCTGGCACGCTCGATACGCCGGTCGAGTACTTGTGCGACGTCGCGCACGCGCAGGCGCGGTGGCTGGGTTGGCTCGATGAAAACGAACGCGCGTGGGAGAGTGAATCGTTAATCGTTATTCGTTAATCGTCTATCGAATAGCGATTAACGGATAACGAATAACCATGAGCGAATGACGATTAACGGATAGCACTTGCCACGCCGCGCGATTTGGCGTAGAATGAGTGAAGACGCAAGAAGGGAGAACAAGCAATGATTACGGATGTGTTGGTAGCGGAACCTGCGCCATGCCAAATGGATGCAGATGGCGTCCTGCGCGTAACGGGAACGCGGGTGCGCTTGGACACCGTCATCGGCGCGTTCAATAGCGGTTACGTGGCTGAAGAGATCCTGTTCAAGTATCCTTCGCTCAGTTTGACCGACATCTACGCAGTGATCACCTACTACCTGTGGCATCGCGTCGAGGTAGATCAGTATCTCGAAGAACGTGAGATGGTTACCGCGCAAGTGCGTCAGGAGAATGAGCGGCGATTTCCGCCGCGGGGTGTGCGCGAACGCCTATTGGCGCGGCGAGCAAAATCAGAATGAGCGTGCCGATCCGTTTCTTGGTGGACGAAGATTTCGACAACGATATTGTGCGCGGCGTTCTGCGAAAGAAACCCAACCTCGCCATTGTCCGCGCGCAAGATGTTGGGTTGGGCGGACAAGCCGACCCGCAAATTCTAGAGCGGGCGGCGCAAGAGGGACGCGTGGTGTTGACGCACGATGTCAGCACGCTGACCGCGCATGCCTACGCGCGGGTTCGTCGTGGGTTGCCGATGTCTGGCGTGTTCGCCGTGAGTCAATCTATTCCAATCGCGCAAGCCATTGCGGACATTCTGCTGTTGGCGGAATGTAGCATCGAAGGCGAATGGGAAAATCAAGTACGTTATTTCCCTTTGTAGAAGTACCCGCGATGGCGGCGGCGATTGACCCGGCGTTGTATCGCAATCGCGTGTGAAATGATTCGGTGTTATTCGTTGTCCGTGATTCGTTGAACGACAAATTGAAACCAGAGAGATGAACGCTTAACGCATACAGGGGTTATCTATGCCAACATCAATCACACTCACATCCATCTGCGCGCCCTCCGACGACATCGTCGCGCGCGAAATCGAAGGCGAAATCGTCATCGTCCCGCTCGTCTCCGGCATCGGCGATGCGGAAGACGAACTGTACTCGCTCAATCCCACCGGGCAAGCGATCTGGAAACAGCTCGACGGCGCGCGCGCGCTCGGCGCAGTCGTGGACGCGCTCGCGCACGAGTTCAACGCGCCGCGTGCCGAACTGGAAGCGGACGTGCTGGGCTTTTGCGGTGAGATGGTGCGGAGAAAGATACTCGTGATTCGTTAATCGTTCATCGTTATTCGTTAATCGAAACGTGTGACTCCCGAAAAACATTTGACGAATAACGAATAACGAATCACGGATAACGGATACCCAGGAGCAATCCAATGTCCGCCATCCGCACTTTCGAAGACCTCGACTGTTGGAAGAGGTGCCGCGAACTGCGCGTATTTATCGCGAAAGAGATCGTGCCGATTTTGCCCAAGCAAGAACGCTTCCATCTCGGCGCACAAATCCTGGACGCGGCGCGCTCGACTACAGCGAATCTCGCGGAAGGATATGGGCGATTCCACTATCTTGACAATGCCAAGTTTTGTAGCAACGCGCGTGGTTCGTGTTATGAGGTGCTTGATCATCTCATCACGTCGAACGACGAAGGAATGATTCCCCCCGACAAACTTGCGCGCGGCAGAGAGTTGGTGATGGTTGCTGTCCAGGTCATCAATGGTTACATGAATTACTTGAAACGCGCAGGGAATGAGAAGCGTTAATCGTTATTCGTTATTCGATAATCGTTTAACGAATAACGAACAACGAATAACGAATAACGATGAACGAACAACCCTCCTCCTTCGTCCGCCCCAACGCCGAACTGCGCGTCACGAATCGCGTCCAATTGGAATTGATGCGCGGCGTGCTGGAACGCGGCGTGCCGTTTCGCTTCGAAGCGCTCGGTTTCAGTATGATGCCGTTTGTCCAGCACGGCGACGTTCTGACTGTCGCGCCGCTGGGTCCACGCGCGCCGCGCGCCGGCGATGTGATCGCGTTCGTCCAAGCCGAAACCGCGCGCCTTGCCGTGCATCGTGTCATCGCCGCGAACGACGGCGTCGTGATCGCGCGCGGCGATAACTGCCCCGAAGCCGACGCGACGATTCCGCGCGCGAATGTGCTCGGCATCGTCACGCGCGTCGAGCGCGATGGGCGCGTGGTCGAACTTGGATTGGGCGCGGAACGCCGCTTGATCGCATGGCTCAACGCGCGCGAGTGGCTTTTGCCGCTCAAACAATTTTTCTTTTTACCGCTTCGCCCTGCCGGCGCGATCCTGCGCCGCTTGCAAACGTTGCCGCGATTTCGCGCGTGGATCAAACGTTTTCGCCCCGCATTCACGATTGAGGAGGCGGCACCGCGCGATGTGATCGAAGTGCATGCGCGCCTGAATCCCGGCGGCGATGCCGCGCCGGGACCGCAGATGCCCGGCGTCACAAATTATGTTGCCAAGCGCGGCAAGCGCCTGTTTGGTTTCGTCCAACTCGTGCGCCATCCACCGGAACATTTTCCGTACGTCGGCGCGTGGCTGTTTTCGCTCGTCGTGTGGGGACGCTATCGCGGAATGGGGATCGGCGAAGCATTGACGCGCCGCGTGATCGAGCAAGCACGCGCTGAAGACGCGCGCGAGTTGCGCTTGCTCGTCTTCGCCGACAACGCGCGCGCGATCAATTTGTATCGCAAACTCGGTTTTGAATTCGCCGACGCGCCCGAATTCGCGCGCGTGCTGAATGACGAAGCGCGCCAGACCGGACGGCGGCGCGTGGTGATGCGCGTGTTTACAGACCCCGCCGCGTGTGGTATACTCGGTGCCAAGCGATAGACTGGAGGAGAGCGATGTCCGTTACGATTACGCGTCAAGAGGTGATCGCACTGATCGATACTTTACCCACCGAGACTTTGCCCGAGTTGGCGCAATTCGCCGAGTTTTTGCGTTCCAAGACGTTCCCGCACAACGCGCCGATGATTGACGTGGACGAGCAAAGATTGTTAACGATCATCCAGCGCCGACTTGCGCCTGAACAACAACACCGGCTCGATCAATTGCGCCGGAAAAACGAAATCGAGGAATTGCTTCCCTCCGAACGCGCCGAGTTGTTGCAGATCACCGAACAAATCGAGTACGCGGACGCCGAGCGCGCGGGCGCGTTGATCGAGTTGGCGCGTTTGCGTAACAAGCCGGTTGCCACGATCCTTCGCGAATACTCGCCGGAATATGTAACCGATGCCAACTGATTTGCCGCGTCAGTCTCCCGCGCTCCGCCGCGTGGTTGCCGCACGCGCGCAAGGCAAGTGTGAATACTGTCAGACTCCGGAACAATTCGCCACGCAGAGTTATTCGCTCGATCACATTTTACCGCGTGCGGCTGGCGGCGCGACGATTCTGGAAAATCTTGCTTGGGCGTGTTTAGGATGTAATGCGTACAAGCATATCCAAACTCACGCCGTCGATCCGGTAACGTACGAACGCATTGCGCTTTACCATCCACGTCGTCAAACCTGGGGCGAGCATTTTACCTGGAACGCTGAGGGCACACATCTTATCGGCAAGACCGCATGCGGGCGCGCAACCGTAGACGCCTTGCGCTTGAATCGCTCCGGTCTGATCAATTTGCGACGCGTATTAGTCGCGGCGAAACTGTTTCTGCTTGGCGACTCGTAAATTATGCCACCCACTCTCGAAATCCAACAATTCCCGCTCTGGGACAAACTCAAAGACAAACGCGTCCCGTTGTCGTTCGATCTCGAAATCACGGCGCGTTGCAACAACGATTGCCGCCACTGCTACATCAATCTCCCGGCGAACGATGCGAACGCGCGCGCGCAAGAACTCACCGTCGCCGAAATTTCCAACATTGCCGATCAAGCGGTCAAACTTGGCGCGCTGTGGTGTCTGATCACCGGCGGCGAGCCGCTCCTGCGTCCCGATTTTGCCGACATTTACCTCGCGCTCAAGCGTCAAGGGTTGCTCGTCTCCGTCTTCACCAACGCGACGATGATTCGCGACGAGCATCGCGCGCTCTGGAAAAAATATCCGCCGCGCGATATCGAAGCGACCGTCTACGGCGTCACGCGCGCGACGTACGAACGCGTCACGCGCAAGCCCGGCTCGTTCGACGCGTTTAGGCGCGGATTGGACGCGCTGTTCGATTCCGGCGTGCGCGTCCGGCTCAAGGCGATGGCGCTCCAATCGAACCTGGACGAATTCGACGCGATCGCGGAATTTTGCCGCGCGCGCACCAAAGATTTCTATCGCTTCGATCCGCAACTGCACGGACGTTTTGACGGCGACGCCGCGCGCAACGCCGAAATTCGCGCGGAACGTTTGACGCCGGAGCAAATCGTCGCGCTCGAACGCGCGGACGAAAAGCGTTTTACCGCGCTGTGCGATGGCGAAGCCAAACTGATCAATGAAGAATTCAACCATATCGGTTGCGATCATCTTTTCCACTGCGGCGCGGGCAACGGCAGTTTCAACGTCAGTTACGACGGCAAGTTTCGCTTGTGTTCGTCGCTGTGGGCAGAGGGGACGACGTACGATTTACGCGCGGGGACGTTGCGCGAGGCGTGGTACGACTTTGTGCCGCGCGTGCGCGATTTGCGTTCACGCAAGCGCGAGTTTTTAGAAACCTGTCGCAAATGCGAACTCGTCAACTTGTGTTTGTGGTGTCCGGCGCACGCGCATCTGGAGAGCGGCGCGCTGGACGGCGTGACGCCGTACTTTTGCGCGGTCGCGCACGCGCGTGCCGCAGCGGTACAGGGCAGGGGATAAGCAGGACGGCAAATGAACAACGGGCGAGACGCTTGCGCGCCTCGCCCGTGTTTTTTCCTTCACGCAGAATTATGATTCGAACTTGAACGCGCCGCGCCGCGACGACCACAGCGCCCAGCCGACAATCACCACCGAGATCACCACGACCGCCAGCCAGGGCAATGCCTCCGGCGAAAACCAGCCACTCCGATTCGTCTGGTGCGAGACTTGGACGACCAACGGAACGATCAAGATCGAAACCATGTTGATCACCTTGATCATCGGATTGAGCGCGGGACCCGACGTGTCCTTCAACGGATCGCCGACCGTATCGCCGACGACGCTCGCTTTGTGCCGCTCGGAGCCCTTGCCGGTGTTCTTCGCCAGATCGCGCGGCTCGTCTTCGATGGTTTTCTTCGCATTGTCCCACGCGCCGCCCGCGTTCGCCATAAAGACCGCCATCAACTGTCCGGAGAGAATCACGCCCGCCAGGAAACCGCCCAGCGCCGCCTCGTGCAGCAAAAAGCCGACGATGATCGGCACCAGCACTGCCAACGCGCCCACCGGCAGCAACTCGCGCTGCGCGGCATCGGTGCAAATCGCCACTGCTTTGCCATAGTCCGGTTGCGCTTTGCCTTCCATCAAGCCGGGGATACGGAACTGCCGCCGCACTTCGTCCACGATCAAATTCGCGGAACGACCCACCGCGCGGATCGTCATCGAACTGAAGAGGAAGGGCAGCGCGCCGCCGATCAGCAGCCCGATGAACACCTGGGGTTCGCCGATGTTGATGATAAAATCCTTCGGGACGGCGGCTTTCAAACTGTGCAACGTGTGGATGACCGTATCGCCGAATGCGCCGAAGAGCGAAACCGCCGCGATCACCGCGGACGCAATCGCGATGCCCTTGGTCACGGCTTTGGTCGTGTTGCCCACCGCGTCCAGATCCGCCATAATCTGACGCGCCTTGGGATCCATTTTGCACATCTCGCCGATCCCGTTCGCGTTGTCGGCGATCGGACCGAACGCGTCCATACTGATATTGTTGCCGGTCAACGTCAATTGACCGATCCCGCACAGCGCGACGCCGTACAGAATCATCGTGATGCTTTGACCCTGGAAGATCAGCACGCTCGCGAAAATCGCCGCCGAGACCGCCAAAATCGCCCAGACCGCCGATTCCATCCCGACGTACAGCCCGGAGAGAATCGTCGTCGCGGGACCGCCGGAAGTGGATTGTTTGATCTCCTGCACCGGCGCTTTGTCCGTGCCGGTAAAATACTCGGTCAACGTATTCGTCAACACCGCGAGCAGAACGCCTGCCGTCGTCGCCGCCGCCACGCGCCAGTCGTTCATATACGTCAACGCGAGAATCCAGAAACCGCCAATGCTGATGATCGCGGCAAGGCGAAAACCGCGATCGATCGCTTTGAACGCGTCTTTTTCATTTTCCGTCGTCCGCACCGAGTACGTGCTGATGATCGAAGAAATCACGCCGATGGCGCGCACGAGTAGCGGGAACAAAATCCATTTGAATTCGAATACGGGCCCCGCCGTGGCGATGGCAATCCCCAGAATCATCGCGGCGACAATCGTCACTTCGTACGATTCGAAAATGTCCGCCGCCATCCCGGCGCAATCGCCCACGTTATCGCCGACGAGATCGGCGATCACCGCCGCGTTGCGCGGATCGTCTTCCGGCAAATCCTTTTCCACCTTGCCGACGAGATCAGCGCCGACGTCCGCGGCTTTGGTATAGATGCCGCCGCCCACGCGCATAAACAGCGCGATCAGCGTTCCGCCGAAACCAAAGCCGAGCAACACTTCCGGCGCGGCTTGACCGTACATTATGAAAATCAGCGTGCCGCCCAAAAGCCCCAGCCCGTCGGTCAACATCCCGCTGATCGTACCGGTGCGATAACCGATGCGGAGCGCTTCGCCGAAACTGCGTTGCGCGCCCGCCGCCATACGGACATTCGCCAACACCGCCATCCGCATCCCCAGCTGACCGACCGCCAGCGAAAAGAGCGAGCCCATCAAGAACGCGCCCGCGCGTCCGAGCGCGATCGCCATTCCGTCGAAGCCCGCGTCGGTCACGTACTTGGGCAGTTCCGTGATCAACGCCGCGCTGCCAAACAAGGCGAACATCAAGATGGCGACAAAAATAATAATCGTGCGCAGTTGTTTGTTGAGATACGCCACCGCGCCTTCCCGAATGCGATTCGAAATATCGCGCATCGCTTCGGTGCCGGTATCCTCGCGCAAAATCTGGCGCGTGAGGAACGCCGCGTACAGCAATCCGAGAATGGCGGTCCCCAAGACCGCCCACACGCCGATTGCTTCAAATTGAGTAATGCTCGACCAATTCATCCACTTCCTCCCTGAAAGTTTTGATAACCGGTTCGGTAGGGGCAAGGCATTCGTCAAAGTGTATTGCCGTGTCAGATGACTTGCCAATTGGAAGATGGCTTGCCATTGAAGAACATTTCGGCGAATGCCTCGCCCCTACGCGTTGTGCGACGCGAAAAAGTTGCGCCAGCACAACGGCGGGGATTTTAACACAAGTTGGCGAAAATGCCAAACGCGTTGGCGGATGGCAGATAGCGAATCGAAAGTTCGCAATTCGCAATTTGCCATTCGCCACGCTGCGCGGCTATTTGTACGGAATCGCTACGTCGCCGATGAACTCGCGCGCGATGATGATCCGCATAATGTTCGCGCCGCCCTCTGCGCCGACGACGTACGACATCAAGCCGCGAAACAACATTTCGATGGGCGTTTCAATCGTGTACCCCATCGCGCCGTGATGCATCATCGCGTGCTTGGCGATTTCGACGCCGAGCAGCGGCGCGGTCAGTTTGCAAATCGCGACGTTCGCGTTGATCTCTTTGCGCGCGATCGCGCCGGGATTGATGCTCACCTGATCGATCATCCATGCGGTTTTGAGCAATTGATTCTTGAGCATCTCCAACTTGGCATAGTCGTCCGCGATTTCAAACGAGACGCCTTCGAATTTCGCGAGCGGTTGACCGAACAAGTTGCGTTGCTTGGTGTACTCCGCGCTCAACTCCAGCGCGCGTTCTGCGCCGCCGGTGCACGCCGCGCAAACCAGGACACGCGCCGCGTTGAATCCCTCCATCGCAAGATAAAAGCCGCGATTCTCTTCGCCCAGCACGTACTTGGCGGGCACCGGCACGTTTTCGTACGCGATCATTCCGGTCGACAAGCCCATTCGTCCCATCATCGTCAATTTTTGCGTCGTGATGCCCGACGATTTCAGCGGCACGTACGCGAACGTCATTCCGCGCGTGCCAAGTTCGGGCGCAGTCTTGAACAAAGTCAGATGCCCGCCGCCGCGCTGCGCCGCTTCAACCACGCCGCTAATGTAAATCTTTTCGCCGTTGACAATGTACTGCGCGTCCGATTTTTTCGCGTGCGTGCGAATGTTTGCCAGATCGGAGCCGCCGCTCGGCTCCGTCGTCGCGATGCCGAGAAACCAATCGCCGTTTGCGACGCGCGGCAACAATTCGCGCTTTAATTCCTCTGTGCCGTGTCGCACGACCAGATACGACCAGCCGAGCGCGAGCAAATAGTACACCGGCAGTGACATCGAAAGATCGGCGCGCGCGATTTCGTGCACCGCGTTCATCGCATAGACCAACTCCTCGCCGCGCACCGCCGAGCCGCCGTACTCTTCCGGAATCGTCACGCCCCACAGACCCAGGTCAGCCATTCCTTTGATGATTTCTTCCGGGATGCCTTCGGCTTTGCGATCAATCTCGCGCGAACGCGGCGCGATGTGCTTCTCCGAAAATTCGCGCACGGTTTGTTTGAACAAGTTCTGTTCTTCGGTCAGTCTAAAGTCCACTTTAACCTCCTTGAATTCAGCCGTCAGCGTTCAGCGTTCAGCATTCAGCAATCGGCTGACCGCTGATGGCTGACTGCTGACGGCTGGCTACTGCATACACCACCGACACACCCAAATGCAATCCATCCGCGCGCAACAGCGGACGCAGCTTGGCAAGATATTCGTCTTTGAACTTGGCGCGCGTCGCGTCGGGCATCCGCATCAGCGCGGCGCGATTGCCGAGCGTGAATTGAAACGCCCACCACGTTTCCGCGTCTGGAAAGACGATATCGTATTGTTCCAGCCGCGTCTCGACACGCGCGAATCCTGCGTCAGTCAGTATGGCTTGAAATTCCTCCGGCATGTATACCACGCGCCCCGGCGTTCGTACCACCGCGTCGTACGCGCGCATTTGTTCCGCAAAAATGCGCCAGCACGGATCGAACGGCGGCGGTGTCGCGCCAAACGTCGTCGCGCCGAACTTGCCGCCGGGTTTCAAGACGCGTCGCATTTCGCGCAGCGCGAGATCGAGCGCGGGAAAAAAGAAGAGCGAGAACGCGCAGGTCACCGCATCAAAAGTTTCATCGCGAAATTCCAGATGCTCGGCGTCCATTTGGTGCAACTCGAAATTATCCAAGCCGAGTTGGCGCGCCGCGTTTTCGGTTTCGCGCAACATCGCGCGCGACAAATCTATGCCGATCACGCGTCCTGATTTGCCGACGCGTTGCGCCGCCGGAAGGAGGACCGCGCCGCGCCCGGTCGCCACATCGAGGGCGCGCGCGCCATCGCGCAAGCGAATCAACTCGACGAGCCGCGCGCCCCAGTTCTGAAAAATGCCGGGACCTTCGCGATCGTACCGCGCCGCCGCGCCGTCAAAAATTTCTTCGATGATTTGCTTGGTCGCTACCAACATTTCGGGCATCTGCTTTTTCTTTGCGCGACCGCCGACGGACGACCGATGACCGCCAGCTCGAGCGCGCGGTCTACCGTCTACGGTCGGCAGTCATTTCATCTCGATTGTTCCAACCACGACCGGTTTGCCCAATGCTTCCAACTCCGGCGTCGCGTACATTCCTGCGACGAGCGTGTACGTTCCCGGCGCAAGATGCGGCGGCAACGCGATCACGAATTCGTCGCGCAATGTTTCGCCAACGTCCCACAACATCGTCGGATAAAACGCGCCGCCGACTTGGTGATCGTTTCCCTGCGCGATCTTGTTGCCGCGCGGGTCGAGCAGATGCACGAACGTCGTGTAATCGCGATCCAATTTTGTGAGCGGGCTCCAGTAGACCGCGACGCGCAGCGCGTCTGCTTCACGCGCGACATCGTATCCAAAGACGCGTACACGATCCGCCAACACCGCGTCGCTCGATTGTTGCGGCGCGCGGTTTTGTTCCGTCACGCGCCACAACGCATCGGACGCGACGACGCGATACTTGATTTCGATCCCTGGCATCGCTTTGACGAAGTACACCGGACGATGCGCGCCCAGCGCGCGATCGGTTACGCGCGCGATGTTCGCGTGTTCCGGCGCGGGCGTGATCAGCGGAAACAGTCCCAGCAGATCGCGCCGCGTATTTTCGACGTACTGGATGTACCACAACGGCATCATTTCGTCGCGGTCGTTCGAAATCAGAATCGCGTTTGGCGGAATCGGCGCGGACAAGATCTGCGTCCACTGTGCGCGCGACTGGGTCTCGCGGCTGCGGTCGGCGAAAGGAAAATTCGTGGCCAACTGATCCAAAATGAAAGCGACAAGCAACGCTGAAAGTATACCACGTATCACATACCGCGTATCGCGTTGCCACAACCACACAATTCCAACTCCGATCCATATTGCCCAAACCAAGCAAGCGGGAATGTAATAATGAAGAATATCGCCGATGTGATAAAGCGACGCGAAGAGAATCGTCGCGCTGAAACCGATCGCCAGTAAAATCAGCCGCGCCCATTCTTTACGCCACGCCATCACAAACATACCTGCACCGCCGAGTGGCGCACCGAGCACGCCAAACTGATCGAACAACAGTTGCGGAAACGCTAGCAGGCGTGCGACACTCGTCGCGTCCCAGCCGATCTCGGACTGGAACGTGCGCCCCAAGACATAGTTGATGAATCCGGCGAGCGTGTTGTCGTACAAAATCAGATCGCGTCCGGGCGCAAACGGCAAAGCAAAATATGGCGACGCCGGCGCGCGGAGTGGAACGTAGAGATAGAGTGCGAGCGGAAGTAAAAAGCTAAAAGCGCAAAGTAAAAAATTAAACTTGAAACGTGAAACCTGAAACCTTGAACCTCGAACTTTGAACCTTGAACCTTGAACCTGAAACTTGAAACTTGAAACCAGGAAGAACAGCGCGAACGCCGGCACCCACAACCCAATCGCGCGATGGTGCGTCAGCGCGAGACCGCAGATGAAACAGAACACGGCAAATGTGCGCGCGCTCGGGTCCGCTTGCCAGCGCAGCGCGATGAAGATCAGCAGCGCGGTAAAGCACGCATTGAGCGCGTACACTTCCGCCGCGCTCGCGTCGTACCAAAACGTGCGCGTCAGCGCGAACGATGCCGCCGCGATGATCGCCGCGCCGCGCGCGCGCGTCAACTCGTTCACCGCGAGATAGAGCGCGGCGATGGCGAGCGCGGCAGTAAGCGCGGTGAAGAGATTGAGCCGAAACGCGGGATTGCCGATTGGAACAAGATGTTGAAACAGTCCGCCGAGGATCAGAAAAAGCGGATAGCCGGTCGGATGAACGAAACCGAAATTCCACGCGGCAAACTGAAACTGCCCGCCGTCTGCGTCAACGACATCGGGCGCGAGCGTACGAAGATAGAGCGCGAGACTTGTCAGCGCGAGCGCGCACGGAATCAGTTTGTCCGCGTGTTGCGCGAATCGTTTCATCGGCTTTTTCTCCGCAGTGTAATCAACGCGCCAATCACAAAAATCATTCCGGTCGCCAGCGAAATCAACTTGCCCACTTGCTCGACAGTGCCTTCTGCGTACCGCAACGTGACACACTGATTTCCCTAGAAGGGTTTGGCGGGTGTTGAATTGGCAAGTATTCTTTCTCCCACAATTTGGGGAACAGCCGCCAACCCTTCTGGTTTCTCAGCGATTTCAACTTGCAGGATCAAATC
>VGOB01000131.1 GCA_016865935.1 Chloroflexota bacterium
GACTGGGTCTTGGAGCGAGTGGATCTCCCGGGCTGGCCCGCTCAAAAACGGTCCAAGCCAAAACCGAAAGCATATCTCGCTCCAGCTATCGCTGGGGCATAATGGCCGAAACGAAGATCATCGCCCTCCAACACCCACTCGTATCGCGCGATGCCCGCCAGATCGCTCACCGAACTCCAGCGCAGGGTTTTGGTACCGCTGCAAGAAACCAGTGTGCCGCCGCTCAGTGAAAGCGTCGTCGGCGCGGGCGGTCCCTGCGTATCCAAGGTCGGCGTGCGTGTACGCGTCGGCGTGAACGTACGCGTGAGTGTCGGCGTGCGCGATGGAGTTGGCGTAAACGTGTTTGTCCAAGTTGACGTCAGAGTGAGCGATGGAGTTGGCGTAAACGTGTTTGTCCAAGTCGGCGTGAACGTGTGTGATGGAGTTGGTGTTCTCTCAATGACTTGGGTTGCCGCTTCTGGCACAGCATACGGAATCGTGGCAGGCGGCTGAGTGATGACGAGCGGCGCAAGCGTCGGTGGCAACCGCGGCGGATTCAACACGCCGGGCAAAACGAGCGCGCCGACGATGAGCGCGCCAATCAACACGAGGGCTACTCCTCCAAGAAAACCGGCGCCCGCTAAACCTGCGGCTGGTGGCGCGGGTGGTTTGGGCGATGGCGTGGGCGGTTTGGATGGTTCGGATGATTGGGTGGGTGACACAGGCGGCGCAACAAAACCGAGTTCTGCCAGAACGCGTTTACCTAACGGAGTCAGCCGGAGCATCTCTCCCGCTTCGGTGATCAGCGCGCCGCGATAGAGCGGCAACAAGGTTTTGTTCAACCCGGCAGAAGACAGTCCCAACTCCCGAGCCAGCGCGCTCAATCGAACCTCGCCGAGGTGATTCACGTACGCCAGAGTGAACAGCGTGACCGGATCCGTAATCGCGTCAATTTCATCGCGATGTTGGCGATAGAGTTGAAGCAGATTGTACGCCGAAGGTTGGGGCGGCATCACGCACCTCCCGCAGACAAACCCCAGCTCGCGGCATTCTGCATCACGCGATACTTGACTGCCTGCAAGACATCAACCTTCGCCAACACTTTGGTCAACAGGTGACATTGCGTAATGTCGTCAGGATACCGATACGTCTCAACATTGTTGTAGAGCGTTTTCAGTTCCTGCAACGCGCCGCGGTACGAATAGCCATCCGTCGCGCGCTCGTCAATGAAGATGAGCATCTTGAAATTGATGACGCGATGTTCGGCAAAATCGTGCACCTCGGCAACCGAACCGTACGACGCTTGCATCACGACGATGAGATCGGCGGCTTGCGCTTGCAGAAACTCGATTCCTTTTTGTGATCCTGTCGCCGGCGACAGCGCTGCGAGGTCTTCGGAGAAAAAAGCGGCGTGACCACGTCGCCGCAATTCATCGCGAATCTGCGCACGCTTTTGGTACAGATCGCCCGCGCTGGCGCCGGGTCCCCACACCAAAATTGCTAACGGAGTTTGTCGCACGGCGCGCTGCAGTTGCTCGTACTGCGGCTTGAAATTCTGCTCGAAATACGCGCGGGCACGCGGACTGAGTTGGACGGGCTGAACGCTAGACATAGACCCTCCTTCGCCAGCAATGGCAAGTGGATTATAAATCAGTCACGGCGGAAAAGCAACTTGATTTCAACTGGTGATTACCCATAACTCCAAAGTGTCATTGCGAGGAGCGTTTTTTGCGACGAAGCAATCCCCGAGTTGCAAGGAGATTGCTTCGCGGAGTTTACACTGAGCGAAGCGAACGTGCTCGCAATGACACTTGTGGGTAATCACCAGGATTTCAACGAGCGCGGCGCACATCCACCGCAGCAAATGTTTTGACTTTTTTTCTCTAGTCAGTTATATTATCGGCAGATGAATTCACGAACGATTTCGATTCTTATCTTCGTCGGTTTGCTCATCGCATTGCTCGCGCCGACTTTGTTTCCTCCGCGCGTCGCGCGCGCGTTTCCCGAAAACTGCGGCTTGCATCCTTCCAACTTGTTTCGCAACGGCTCGATGGCGCCGGGGCACGACACGCAGTACGGCACCGTCTCAAGCGAGTGGACGCCGTTCGTCATCACCGGCTCGCCGCGCTTTGAATGGGTGGACAATGAAAAATGGGACGCGAATGGCGCGCAATATTTTTGGTCCGATTCGGTCGCGTTCGACGCCGGGATCTATCAAACCGTGTGGGGGATGCAGCCGAATGTGTTCTATCGCTTTCGCATCGGCTATTCGCACGCGCGCCTCGATCCGGGCAACGCGAAGAACGAAGTGCATCCCTCGATGGGACGCCAGGTCGGCGTAGACCCGTTCGGCGGCACGGATCCCAAATCGCCGAACGTGATCTGGGGACCCGCGCTCTTCAACACCGATCGCGGAATGAATCCGCCGGAATTGACGCTGGCATTCGCCGCGCGCGCGGACAAGGCGACGATGTTCTTTCGCGGCATTTTCACCGGCGCATCGGGACGCGCCAAAGTCTGGTTCGATGTCGCGTGTATGGAGACGGCAACCGATCTGCCGACGGCGACTTCCGCGCCGCCGACGGCGACACCGCCGCCCTCAGTTCCGCCGACGCGCACACCGACGCGCGTCGTCACCAAAATCGCGCAAGGTCCTCCGGCAACGAATACACCGGTGCCGCCAACCGCGACACATACTCTCACACCGACGCCCCCCAGCACGCGGACGCCCTCTGCCACGCCGCGTTACGCGCGCCCCGCCATCACACCGACACCCAGTTTGCCGATTGATCCCGGCACGGGCGCCGCGACCGGACTGGGCATACTTGCCATCGCGCTTGGTTTTATTTCCTTTGGCACCGGCATCTTTTTGTGGACGAAAGCGTAACGAAATGAATTTTCTGATCACGGGTGGCGCGGGCTTTTTGGGCACCGCGCTGGCAAATCATCTCATCACGCAAGGACACCAGGTTCGCGTGCTCGACGATCTGAGCGCGGGCGAGTCCAGCGCGCTGCACTCCCGCGTCCTCTTCACGCGCGGCGACGTGCGCGATACGCCCAAGTTGTGGGGCTTGCTCAAAGGCACCGATTGCGTGTACCACCTCGCCGCGCGCGTCAGCGTCGCCGAATCGGTTTTGTACCCGATGGAGTACAACGCGGTCAACGTCGGCGGCACGGTCGCGCTGATGACCGCCGTGCGCGACGCCGGAGTCAAGCGCGTGATCCTCGCGTCCTCCGGCGCGACGTATGGCAATCAGCCCCAGCAACCCGTCGCCGAAAACGCGCTGATGCATCCCGATTCGCCGTACGCGGTGAGCAAACTCGCGTCCGAATATTACTTGCACTCGATCGGCGCGCTGTGGCAAATCGAAACGGTCGTCTTGCGAATCTTCAACGCGTATGGACCGCGCCAATCACTTCCGCCCTCGCACGCGCCGGTCATTCCGCTTTTCTTGAAGCAAATCGTCAGCGGCGGCTCAGTCGTGATTTTTGGCGGCGGCAAGCAGACGCGCGATTTCGTCTACATCAGCGATGTGATAAACGCGCTGGCGAACGCCGCCACCGCCGAGCGCGTGAATCGCGCGATTATCAACATCGGCAGTGGACAAGAAGTGAGCGTCGCGCAACTCGTGGAAAGAGTTGAACGCGTGACCAAACGCAACGCGCATCGGCTGGATAATCCGGAAGAAGTTGGCGGCGTGCCGCGCCTCGTCGCCGATATTCGCTTGGCGAGCGAGTTGTTGCGATGGAAACCGCATGTCTCGCTCGACGAAGGATTGCGGCAAACATTGGCGGAGGACGAGAGGTTCAAGAAATAAGTAGGGGCGACCGGCCGGTCGCCCCTACTACAATTCCGCGTATGATCCCCACTATGTCGCCCCAAGATTTCTCGCGCGCGCCGCGCCTGCCCGGCACCACCGCGCATCCCTTTGACGCGCTCGTTCGTCTTGCCGATCTGATCGAAAGTTTGCCCGCGCCGATCTTCGCCGCGCTCTTGTTCGCGCTCGCGCTCGCGCCAACTCTCGGCGATCTGCCGCGCGCGTTGGGCTTGCTACTTTTCTTGCTCGGCGATTGGTGGCTGATCGCGCGATTGCCACGCGCTGGAAAATCATTTGGCCCCGCCAAACCGCCGACGCTCGCACTCGCGCTGCTGCGCGCGCCGTTCGCCGCGCTGCCGTTGCCGCTTGCCGCGCTCGCGCAACTGATCGGCAGCGCGCTCGTGGTTTACGCGTTTTGGATCGAGCCGCAGCGCGTTCACCTCACGCGCCAAAGTTTACAATCGCCCAAGTTGCCGCGTGGCGCGCCGCCATTGCGCGTGCTGCATCTCAGCGATCTGCACGTCGAACGGATCACTGCGCGTGAACGCCAACTCGTCGCGCGCGCGCGCGAACTTGCGCCTGACGCGATTTTGTTTTCCGGCGATTTTCTGAATCTCTCGAATATCCACGATCCGGTCGCGTGGGAGGACGCGCGCGCGATCTTGCGCGAACTGCGCGCGCCGCTTGGCGTCTACGTCGTGACCGGCAGTCCGCCGGTAGACCAACCCGGCATCATTGCGCCACTGCTCGCCGGACTCGATCACATTCGCTGGTTGCGCGATGAACGCGTCACGCTCGATCACGCGGGTCAGCGCATCGATCTCATCGGGATCACTTGCACGCACGATCCGGAAAAAGATGGCGCGGCGCTCGACGAGACGCTGCGCGTGCACGGCGATCCCGACGACTTTACAATTTTGCTCTACCACACGCCCGATCTCGCGCCGGTTGCCGCCGCGCAAGGCGTTGATCTGCAACTCTCCGGACACACGCACGGCGGGCAAGTGCGCCTGCCATTTTTCGGCGCGCTCTTCACGTCGTCGTTGTACGGAAAAAAGTTCGAAGCCGGACGATACCAGGTTGACGCGCTCACTTTGTACGTCTCGCGCGGCATCGGCATGGAAGGCAAGGGCGCGCCGCGCGCGCGCTTTTTGTGTCCGCCGGAGATCGTCCTCTGGGAAATCCGCGCTGACCGCTGATCTCTGACCTCTGTCCCTCAGCGACCTTTCAGCGCGAGCATCTGCCCAAACATTCGCCACAGCACGAGCAGATCGAGCCACAGCGATTGGTGCTTGATGTAGTACAAATCGTACTGCAAACGAATTCGCGCGTCTTCGATACTGTCCACGTAATCGTAATTCGCGACTGCCCACCCCGCCATGCCTGGTTTGACCGCGTTCCGCAACCGATGAAACGGAATCGCGCGTTCCAGTTCGACGAGATGTTCGGGCCGTTCCGGGCGCGGACCGACCGCGCTCATTTCCCCTTTCAGGATGTTAAAGAGCTGCGGCATTTCATCCAACCGCGTCTTACGTAACCACCGTCCGACGCGCGTGACGCGCGGATCGTTTTTTTGCGCGCGCATCGCTTGACCATCCGGCTCGGCGTCCGTCACCATCGTTCGCAGTTTGAGCAAGCGAAAAATCTTGCCGCCTTTGCCGACGCGCGTTTGCCACAAAAAGATCGGGCCCGGCGAATCGAGTTTGAGCGCGAGCGCGATGAGCGGGAGCGCCGGCAGATACAACGTCAGCCCGACCAGCGCGCCGGTCACATCGAACGCGCGTTTGGCGACGCGATAGAATCCGCTTGCCTCCGCCGAATCGAGTGGCAGCGCGATGTTCCAATTGTCGCCGATGTGTTCGATCGGCACCATTCCGGTCAGTTGTTCGAACAGTACCGGCATCAGCGTGATCTGCGCGCCTTGCTCTTTGCATACCAGCACCGCTTGAAACAGCGCGGAACTGAGATCGTGCGTGATCGCCAGAACGATTTCCGGCGTCTGATGTTCTTTGACCAGGTGCGCCAGATCGCGCGCCGAACCCAGTAGCGGCAGTTGCCGATCGGCGGAAACGGAAATCGCGTCTGGCTGTTTCGCCGGATCGTCGTCCACGAAGCCGACGATCTGGTAGTGCGCGGCGGCGCGCTGCCGGATCGTCTGCGCGATCGTTTGTCCCGCCCAGCCCGCGCCGACGATGATCACTTTGCGCGCGAACGAGCGGCGGCGCGCGAGCGCAAAGTAGAGCGCGCGCCACAGCGTGATCGCGAGGAAACTCGCCGCGCCTTGATAGCCGACGATGCCGCGCGGCATTTCGCCGGGCGTCGCGAAGAAAAAGTAGATCGTGAGATAGACGACGATCACCAGCGCGATCGCGCGCACGAGACACCGCGCGGATCTGGCGAGATCGGCGATCGTCGCGGGATCGTACAAGCCGTTGAGGAATGCGGAGAGAAACCACAGTCCGGGGAGAAACACAAACCAGCCCGCGTAATTCGCCAGATAGCGCGCGTCGAAGATCCACTCGGCGCGGAATGCCATAAACCAGAACGCGAGCAGGGTCGTCAATTCGACCAGGATGAAATCAACGGCGATCAGGATCCGTTTGTGTTCGGCGAGGCGAAGTGAAAACATCGTTTACGATATTCGTCCAGATGTCATTTCGAGGCGCGTGTTTTGCGCCGAGAAATCTCTTTCACGCAAAAGCGAGATTTCTCGCTACGCTCGAAATGACACACTGATCAAACGTTTAGGGTTTGCGGCTCCCGGCAAATTTTTCGCGGCGGAAGAAATTCACGATCAACGCAGTTAACAATTTGATTATCATCACAACGTAGTAGAACCAGTTGAACAAAAAGAAATAGCGCGCCGCGAGATTCTTGCGGTAGTAGAGAAAGTAGGAGCGGTGCCACTCCCAGATCGAACGAAAGGGGGTGACCCGCGAGCCGCCTTGACTGGCATAGTGAACGATCTGCGCTTCGGGAAAATAGTAGATTTGCCACCCGGCGCGCTGCGCGCGAAAACAATAATCGGCGTCTTCTTGGTACGCGAAAAATCGCTCGTCGAGCAAACCGATCTGCTCGATCACGGCGCGCCGGATGAGCATACACGATCCGGAAATCGCGTCGGCGGGATGTGTTTCGTTTTCATCGCGATACGTCATCAAATAGCGCGCGAACAAGGGACTGCGCGGAAACACGGTGGACAAGCCACTGAAATAGCAGAACAGATCCCAGGGCGTCGCGTAGCTGCGTCGGCATTGCTTTTGCAGCGTGCCGTCGCGATTCAATACCCTGGGACCGCAAATGCCGATTGGGGGATGCGCGTCCGCAAACGCAACCAAGCGGTCGAGCGCGTCAGGCAAAACGAGCGTGTCGTTATTCAGCAAGAGCGCGTAGCGTCCCTGGCTGATGTGCAGGGCTTGGTTGATCGCCTTGGCAAAGCCCAGGTTACGCTCGTTCGCGATGACGCGCGCGGTGGGGAATTCGTCGCGCAGCATTTCCAGCGTGCCGTCGCGCGACGCGTTGTCCCCGACGATGATTTCGAACGCGAGGCGCGTGGTCGCATAGATCGAGCGCAGACAATCGCGCAAGAGTGTTCGAGCTTGGAGTGTTGGGATGCAAATCGAGAGGTCGAGCGTCATCGGCTTTGTGCGACGCGCGTGTAAACATCGAGCGTTGCTTGCGCGGTGCGTTCCCACGAAAACATTCGCGCGCGCGCCAGTCCTTTGGCGGCTAATGTAGCACGTAGGGAGGAATCTGTCAAAAGATTGGACATCGCATCAGCGAGCGCGGGCGCGTCGTTCGGGTCAACGAGGATGCCTGCATCGCCCGCTACTTCGGGCATCGAGGAAATATTCGATGTGATCACAGGAACACCACACGCCATCGCTTCGAGAACGGGCAAGCCAAAACCCTCGTAAAGAGAAGGGTAGACGAATAAATCTGCCGCGCTGTAAAGCATTGGCAAATCGGATTGCGGAACGTATCCCGTGAACACCACGCGCGAGGACAAATCGAGTTCCCGGATTGTCGCGAAGATGGGCGCGGCGTGCCAGCCGCGCGAACCTGCCAATACAAGCGTGTGCGGCAAGCCCGCGCGAACCAGTTGCGCGAACGCGCGCACAAGCGTCGGCAAATTTTTGCGCGGCTCGAGATTGCCGACGTACAAAATGAATGGACGCGGCAAGTTGTGTTGTTTGCAAAACGCATCACGCGCCTGCGCGTCCGTGATCGGCTGAAAGTGCGGTGCGATGCCGTAGGGGATCGTCGTGACTCGCTCGAGTGGCGTGCGCAGGACGCGCAAGATGTCAGCGCGCGTGCTGTGAGAGATCGCGATGAGCGCGTCGGCGCGGCGCGCGGACAGTGGCAGCATCGTCCGAAAGAAGACGCGTTTGTAGAGCAGGTGCATTTGCGGATAGAGGAAGAAAGTCAAGTCGTGAAACGTGACGACGGCGCGCACGCTTTTCACGAGCGGCATTGTATAGTGCGGCGAGTGTAGCACATCCAAGCGCTGCTGCCGCGCGAGAAAGGGTAGCACGATTTGTTCCCAGGCGACGCGCGCGAACGGCGAGGCGGGCGCGGTTCGAACGATCTGCGCGCGCGCCGCATCGAACAGAGGCGCGTGCAAGGGTTTGGCGAAGATGCTATAGTCGTTCGTCGTATCAATCCGCAACAACGCTTGGGCTAGATTGATGATGTAATTTGCCGCGCCGAAGGGTTGCGGCGGGAGCGCGGTGGCGTCTATGCCGATACGCATCGTGAAGCGCCTTTCAACTCTGCAAGACCTCTTCGTACACCTGCAAAATGCCGCGCGCGAAACGTTCCTGCGTAAACAATGCAGCGCGCGCCAAGCCACGTGCACTCAATTCGCGCCGCCACTCGGCATCAGCAAGTACACGTACGATTGCATCGGCGGCTTGCTCTGGATCGTTCGGCGGAACAAGAATGCCTGCATCACCAACAACTTCGGGCAATGCGGAAACATTCGAGGTGAGCACCGGTGTTCCGCACGCCATTGCTTCTAGCACCGGGAAACCGAACCCTTCGTACCATGAGAGGTAGGCGAACACATCTGCGCCTGAATACAGAGCCGGCAGGTCTTGATCTGGCACATAGCCCAAAAAGATGACCTGATCCTTGATTCCTAATTCCTCGACAGTTCGGAAAATATCGTCGTAACGCCAACCGCGCGCGCCGGCAATGACGAGCGCATGCGGCAGTGCGCCGCGTTTTTTGGCGAGCGCAAAAGCGCGGAGCAAGGTAGGGATGTTCTTGCGGGGTTCGAGGGTGCCGAGGTAGAAGACATATGAATCGGGCAATCGGTATTTTGTAGCCGCACTGGCAGGTGCGGTTGATCTGAAAGTCGAAGACATACAAGGGTAAACGACCCGAATCTTCTCTGCCGCGATGCCCCAGTCCACGAGATTGCGTCGCGTGCTTTCTGAAAGCGCAATTATTCGATTTGCTTTTTGCATTCCCCAACGACCGAGCAATCGCCACCAGAATTGCCCGGTCCACTTTTTCGTATTGGGGTACCGTACAAAGGCAAGATCGAATAGTGTAGTCACTGTCTTTCCGGTGAAAGACAACGGAGGGACAAAAACAGGGGAATGGAGCAAATCGAGAGTTCCGAGTATGTGCCAACCGGCAAAAAGTTGCTGGTGTAGCGCAGGAGGCAAACCGTTCCGTATGACGGAATGAAATACTAAAGTAGAGTGATGCAGAGATGTAGCCGATGTTACCACTTTTAGGTCGGCGAACACAACAAACTGGTGGCAGGTATCTAGCGTTGCCAATCCAGTCAGTACTTGCTCAAAATACCGTAACGAGCCAGCGTCTCTCCCACGCAAGACGATGCCGTCAAGACCGATTCGGAACATACCCCTATTCTACCACATCAAGCACAAGTTCCCCAAAACAGCGCTCCGCCCGATTGGGCGGAGCATTCTGCAGTATGGATTCAACCCCAGTTCCCTTTGTGACTATCTGATGACCAAGGGCAAGAAAATCTTGAGTGATCCATTGACCTGTAAAGTTATAGGCAAGCCTACAGGGCTCCCCGCGACAACCTGACGGGCTTTCCTAACCGCTCCCACACCACCAAGCGTACCGTCGAAAACGATAGAGCCAAGAGAGTGCGTACCTGTTACATAGCCACTGGCAGATACCGTACCTGTGATGACAGTACTTGTAGTCACCGAACCACTTGTTGCGCTCAGACTTGTGTTAGTCGGAGGAGTGGCAGTCCAATTAATTGTACCTGGTCCTCCCGTATTAGAAATCGTAATGTTAAAGGTTGGGTTGATTCCGCTTCCATACGTGGTGCTTGCGTTCACTGTCGCCGGGCTGACATACAGTACCGGTTCGCTGTAGCCCCTGCTATCCACCAGAACGAGGTCGCGCGCGACCTTTCCTGTGTTTATATCAACGGTCCAAGTAGGGGTGGGATTTATCAAGATGGGCACTGCTGTTCCAGCGGCATGTACCGCACCATCGCGCGTGAGCAAATAGTAACCTTTTCCATCGGTGGTCAATTCGAAATCAACCGCCACTTCAGAACCGGCTGGGAAGCCCGGTGGAGGTGTAATGGCTGGTGCAGCACCGCCATTGTATACCTGCCCAAACTTGTCCATGACGTAATAACCGAGGTCACTGGCGGTAACTTTAATCTTGCGGAAGCGATCTTGCCCGGGAAAGATCGGTGTATTCGGAACAATCGTGGCAGTGGTGCTGCGAAGGATGCTCCCATCACGCTTCAGCACGTAAACTCCATTTCGGTTAGAAGTAAGCGCAAACGAAATAGCTTGCCCTCCGCCGGGAGCAGCGGGCAAACCCGAAATCAGCGGCTGACCACCAACAGCGTAAAAATTGCCGTTGATGTCCATCTGCCAGTACGTTGAGCCCAAAAGATCAATTTCGCGGAGCGACTCGGTGCTACCAGAAGTGTACCCCATATGGATCAGCGCCAAATCCTCGTTGGGACCATAGGTCATTCCTGAGGTTGGTGCATAGTGCCAAGGACCGTATAGATCAAAGACGTAACCGCCCGCACCATTGTAGAACATCGCAAGTTGACGGGCAGCATCCCAGTTCCACGTCGTGACTGGCGTCAGAACTTGGGAGGCAACGCCGCCATTGTAGATTTGTCCATCACCACGCAATACATAGAATGACGGTTGGTTGCCTACTTTGACCCGGCGCGTGGCAGCGAGTCCGAAAGGCGTCCCGGTACCGATACTGTTTAATCGCCAATTGGTTGCAGCATACGTATCGTTGCTTGATGCACGCAGTTGAATCGTAAAAGTGACAAGCCCTCCCGGCGCGACCGAATAGGGTAGACTGTACGAGGAAGCAGTTGCCAATGGATCCGGCGCGATCGGCACGAGATTGACTGTGCTAGGAGTCCATATGCTGCTTCCTGTATTGCGAAACGCAATGGTTGCATTCACCGTGGAACCAACTACCATCGTGAATGGAATCGAATTGCTGAAAACTGCGGCGTCATTGAAGTTGGCTGTAAAATTTGCTTTGGGGTACACCCCGGTCCGTTGCGCGTTCTGGCGAAATTGCGGCCACGGCAATTTGGCATTCGTCGCGCTGGATATTTTCCAAACATAGAGATAACCACGATTCGGATCATAGCGGTTACCGCTCGCCGCGACCAATTCCAAAACGCCGTCATTGTCAATGTCGCCAACCGCCACCGAATTTTGTAGAACCGAGATCTCCGCCCATATCGTCTTGGTGCAACCGGTTGCGTTGCCGGGATAATCTGTAATTTGCGTACCTGCAGAATTTACAGCTACCACTTCGGAGGTGAATCCAAACAACAAGGAGGGTGATCCACTCGCCGGATTTGTTGCGCCTGAAAAAGAGCAACTTCCAATATCAACGGCGATAGGCGACCCAATAAAAGGGTTCGGCACGCCACCAAAAGTTGCTTTGGGGCTTGACGACCAGAGTTGCGTTCCGTTGCCACGCCACGCATAGAGTTTGCCATCTGCCGATCCTGCAATGACTTCAGGAATATTATCACCGTTCAGGTCTGCTAGTGCAGGCGATGAAAAGACATAGCTGGTAAGATTGATGGGCCAGCCGGATAAAAGGTTGCCATTCCGATCGTAGGCATAGATTTTCTTGCCCATACCAGCAAAGTAATCACCGGTCCCAACTACAATATCCAGATAACCATCCCCATTGATATCACCGATCGCCGATGAGGAGTAAATGGTTTGATCTTGATAAACCTTCCACCGCAAAGTCCCGTCCTTATTGAACACATAAAGATAGCCGCCATTGGGTGTCCCGACCTGAGCATTGGCAACAATGCCGTTCCCAACAATGATTTCTGGGAACCCATCATTGTCAAGGTCAGCAATAGCGGCCGAGGGCCACCCTGCATCCAGAGGTGCATATTGCCATAGCATCTTGCCGTCGGCATCCAGCGCGTAAAAGCGGCGATCCCAACTATTGAAGAATACTTCGAGTTTGCCATCCCCGTCCGAATCGCCCAGCATCGGCGTCGCGTAGACCACATCGGTCAATCCAGAGCGTGTTTCGAATTCATCATCCAGCGAATTGAACCGCCAACGTAGTGCGCCCGTTGCACCATCCAACGCGATTACGCCACCATTTGCAATTTCTGGCTCACCAGGATAGAGCTTGTTACCCAGCCCAATCACCACGGCAACTTGACCATTTCCTTTCAAGTCGCCACACGCAGCAGACGAATAGATCGGCGTGACCGCGGCATAACTCCACAACAATGTCCCATTAGAACGATAGGCATAAATCATCCCGTCTATGCCGCCAACAACGATTTCTTTGGTGCCATTGCCATCCAGATCGCACAGGAGCGGAGAGGAATCGCGCACAACGTTCCCGGAAAGACGGAGACCGTACCCACGATCATCTGTGCCACTAATAGGTGTGTGTGTGAAACCCGGTTGCGCGGGAGGATTGTTGTTGTACGTGGCATGAACGCGCTCAACTACACTGCCACCAAACAGCAAAACACAAGCCCACAATCCTGCTGCAGCAATCAAGAGCCAACGTCCAAAGCGAGTTCTATTGGAAATTACCATAGCGACCATTTCGTGCCTACTCCGAAGTTTTCTTCACCTGAAATTCTATACCTCCTTCGCATTACACGCAATCACCCACTTGTACTAGTGGGTGACTCTGAATCTTGAAGCTGAAAAAGCACGCAACATGGAAGGTTATAGTCTTCGTTACATGGCCTTGATCGCCTTCAGCAATAGACTTTATCGGAAATAGTGTATACTACGGGGCATGATAACTTATGCCACTTTGAAAAAGAACCCCCGCCGATTTCTCAGCATGACGAGCCTGACCGTCCCCGAGTTTGAGGCCTTGCTTCCTA
>VGOB01000132.1 GCA_016865935.1 Chloroflexota bacterium
CGCTTGGCTCAAGACCCGCCGCCCCGGTCAACGACAGCCGCATCGGCGTCTACGTCATCGTAGTTTCATCGCAAGCCTTGCCGCATTCGGAAAGCCAGGATGACCGGAATTACTTTTGGGATATGTGGTTAAGCCAACTCCACGATTAAGCGGGGTGCTACCACAAGCCCAGCGCGCTAAACAAAAAACGCGATGCGCGCTTCACATTTCACGCATCACGTTTTTTGCCGCGCATTCATCTTGTCGCGTGGCGCAAAGTTTCCTTGAGCAACTGGTTCACCAATTGGTTGAGTGAGAGGTCTTGCGCCCGGGCGCGCTTGTCCAACTGCCGCGCCAATGCGGGCTCCAACACAATGCGCGGATACCTGCGCGCTTTCATCTTGATCCGCGCTTTCACCTCACGCCACGCTTCGGGATAATCTTCGGTATCGTGCGTGTCCCAAAATTTGGTGAACGCGTCAATTGTTTCAAATCGCTCCGGCAACGGATCGCGTTTAGATTTATTTCTTTCCATACCGTTTACGCTCCTCGGAGGTCATCGCGCGCGCTGGTCACCAACGCCGTGCCATCGCGTTTGTAGATGAAAAAGACAATCAAGTATCGCCCTTCCTCTGTTTGTCCCAGCGCGCGATAAACATCTTCGCCTTCAACATTCCCTTTTTCAGCAAAGAAGAAACGCGCCTCGCCCCATAAGACTTCTTCGATCTCAAAGTCATAGACTGCGTGCTTGCGTAACAATTTCTCAACATCGAGAATCCGAATATCGGCAATGTCTATGGACATACTCAACGGAGTCTCCTCTCCGCGCCCATTATACCATTTTCGGACGCGCTGACAAGCCCAGCGCGCTAAACAAAAAACGCGATGCGCGCTTCACATTTCACGCATCACGTTTCACTTCTGGGTTCAATGTTCAAGGTTCGATGTTCACGTCTCACGCATCACGTTTTTTGCCGCGCATTCATCTTGTCGCGTGGCGCAAAGTTTCCTTGAGCAACTGGTTCACCAATTGGTTGAGTGAGAGGTCTTGCGCCCGGGCGCGCTTGTCCAACTGCCGCGCCAATGCGGGCTCCAACACAATGCGCGGATACCTGCGCGCTTTCATCTTGATCCGCGCTTTCACCTCACGCCACGCTTCGGGATAATCTTCGGTATCGTGCGTGTCCCAAAATTTGGTGAACGCGTCAATTGTTTCAAATCGCTCCGGCAACGGATCGCGTGCAAGTTTATTTTTTCCCATGCGCATCAATTATACCATTTTCGGACGCGCTGACAAGCCCCGCCACGCTAAACAAAAACGCGATGCGCGCTTTACGTTTCACGCATCACGTTTCTCCTCCGAGTTCAATGTTCAAGGTTCGATGTTTGCTCTGGCTTCTGACTTCTGATTTCTGGTTTCTGATTTCTGACTTCTGACTTCTGGACAGGCGACTACAAGTCGCTGCAAAAGCGCGAAGACTGCTCCGCAGTCTGAATTCAGCCGACGCAGGTCGGCTTCGTGCTCTTGTTGCTGCGATTTCAATCGCCCGATCGCGACTTTGAAAGCCCTGCCCGCGCCGGATGGCTGGTGCAAAGTCTATTGACTTGCCAACCAACCTAACCCCCAGCCCCTTCCCTGCGAGGGAAGGGGAGCAACTTTCCCCCTCGTAGGAGGGGGCAGGGGGATAGGTCGGACGCGACTTTGACAAAGCCCTATACCCGCGCCGGGCTTGGCATTGACGCTATTTTGCGATGGCGTTATAATACCCCCAGAAGGGACAAGACCTATGATGCGATTCGATCGATTCACCGAACGCGCCCAAGACGCGTTCGCGCGCTCGCACGAAATTTTGCAACGCTATCGGCATTCACAACTCGACGCCGAACATTTATTGCTCGCGCTGATCGAACAGACCGGCGGCGCGGTGCAGACGATCCTGGATCGCGCGAACGTGGACGTGGAAGTGTTGCGCCAGCGGCTCGACGAATCGTTGCAAAGCAGTTATCGCGGCTATTACAATCCGTACGGCGGCGGACAGGCGCAGATCAACGTCACGCCGCGCCTCAAGCGCATCGTGGATGTCGCCAACGAAGAAGCCAGCCGCCTCAAAGACGAGTACGTTTCCACCGAACACCTGTTGCTGGCGATGACGCTGGAGCGCGACGGCGCGGCGGGGCGCGTGCTGAATGAGTTCGGTCTGACGCGCGACCGCATTCTGCAAATCCTGCCCGAAATTCGCGGCGGACGACGCGTCACCGATCCGGCGGCGGAAGGCAAGTATCGCTCGCTGGAAAAATATTCGCGCGATTTGAGCGCGCTCGCGCGCGAAGGCAAACTCGATCCGGTGATCGGACGCGACGAAACGATCTTGCGCGTGATCCAGGTTTTGTCGCGTCGCACCAAAAACAATCCGGTGCTGATCGGCGAGCCCGGCGTCGGCAAGACCGCGATCGTCGAAGGGCTGGCGCAGAAAATCATCGCGGGCGACGTGCCGGAGCCGCTGATGAATCGCCGCGTCGTCCAACTCGATCTCGGCGCGATGGTCGCGGGCTCGCGCTTTCGCGGCGAGTTCGAGGAACGCTTGAAAGCCGCGCTCGAAGAAATTCAGAACGCCAAAGGCGAAATCATTTTGTTTATTGACGAACTGCACACCGTCGTCGGCGCAGGCGCGGCGATGGGCGCAATCGACGCGTCGAATATGATGAAGCCCGCGCTCGCGCGCGGCGAATTGCAATGCGTCGGCGCGACGACGCTGGACGAGTACCGCAATCGGATCGAAAAAGACGCCGCGCTCGAACGCCGCTTTTCGCCGATCTTCGTGGACGAGCCGGATGTTGAAGCGACGATCCAGATGTTGAAGGGTTTGCGCGATCGCTACGAACAGCATCATCAAGTCACGATTGACGACAAGGCGATTGACGCGGCGGCGAAATTATCGCAACGCTATGTGACGAATCGTTTTTTGCCGGACAAGGCGATCGATCTGATTGACGAAGCCGCCGCGAAATTGCGCGTCGCGATTTTTTCGATGCCGTCCGATCTGAAGACGATGAAAGCGCGCTTGCGCGAATTGCAAAAAGAGGAAGAAGTCGCGTGGAGCGCGCGCAATTACGAGGACGCCGCCAAGTCGCGCGCCGAACGCCTCGCGCTCGAAAACGAGTACACCGGACGCCGCGACGAATGGCAGAAGGAACAGGGGCTGGACGAAATCGTGGACGACGCGGACATCGCCGAAGTGATCGCCAAGTGGACAGGGATTCCCGTCAGCCGGATGATGCAAACCGAAGCGGAAAAACTTTTGCAGATGGAAGCGCGTTTGCACGATCGCATCATCGGGCAGGACGAAGCGATCAACGCGGTGGCTGATGCGATTCGCCGCGCGCGTTCCGGGCTGGCGGATCCAAAACGCCCGATCGGTTCGTTCATTTTCTTGGGACCGACCGGCGTCGGCAAGACCGCGCTCGCGCAAGCGCTGGCGGAATTTTTATTCGACGACGAAGACGCGCTCTATCGCGTGGATATGAGCGAGTATCGCGAACGGCACACCGTCTCGCGCTTGATCGGCGCGCCGCCGGGTTATGTCGGATACGAAGAAGGCGGGCAACTGACGGAAGCGGTGCGGCGGCGACCGTACCAGGTGATCTTGTTCGACGAGATCGAGAAAGCGCATCCCGAAATTTGGAATACGTTGCTCCAAGTTTTGGAAGATGGACGCTTGACCGATGGGCAAGGTCACATCGTTGATTTTCGCAACACCGTGATCATTATGACTTCGAACATCGGGACAGAGTTCGCGCAACGCGGCGGCACGCTCGGGTTCCAGACGCGGCGCGGCGAAACGGATCGCAAGATCGAAAAAGGATACGAGAAGATCGAAGCGTCGCTCAAGCAAACCTTTCGTCCCGAGTTTTTGAATCGCATTGACGAAGTGATCGTCTTTCACGTTTTGAGCCGCGAGCAGATCAAACTGATCGTGGATCTGCAAATGAAAGAGATCGCGGCGCGTTTGAAAGAACATCACATCGAAATCGAATTGACGGAGGCGGCGCGCGAGTGGCTGGCGAAAGAGGGCTACGATCCGCAATTCGGCGCGCGTCCGTTGCGGCGGATGTTGCAGCGCAAAGTCGAATCGCCGCTCTCGCGCAAGTTGCTGACGGGCGAATTCAAGTCCGGCGATTTTATTTTCGTGGACGCGGACGAAAAAGAGGGCATCGTATTTCACCAGCGCGCGCGCGCGGCGGCGGAGCAAGGCGCGGTGATGGAGCTACCGGTGTCCGTGGTAACGGAGGAACAGTAGAAATGACGTAACTGCTCAGGCTGTCATTCTGAGGAGCGGTTTTTGCGACGAACGCTTTGCGTCTCGCAATTCGCGATTAGCGAGATGCTTCGCTTCGCTCAGCATGACAATGGGCTGAGCAGTTACGAAATGACAAGGTATAAATTGCCCGTAGCGAGCGTAGTTTTGATTACACGAGCGCTTGTGACACCACCAACACAAGCGCCGACGACAGCGGCACCGTGAGATTGTCCATCCCAAACGGCGACAACGCCTCGACGATACTCGCGCTCAGCGCGACGACGAGCGCGATGATGAAACTTGGCGCGGCGGGCTGCGCGAAAAAGATCAGCGTGAGAAAAACCGCGAGCCAACTGAAGACGAGCATCGCGAGCGTGCCTTCGAGCGAACGCGTCTGTCCCAGGATCGCGAATTTGCGCGCGCCAAACCGTTGACCGATCAGCGCGGCAAACGCGTCGCCCCACGTCATCGGCATCAGACTCGCGACGAGTAGCGCGGGCGACGACCACAACAACGGGATCAAAATCGAAAACGAAATTGGGAAATAGACCGTGCCGAGTTGACCGCGCTCGCCCGTTTCCATCCCGGAAAAAATCTGCCGCCGATACGAAACGTAATTGACGCCGATGAAGACGAGCGGCGGAATGATCGCAAACTGCCACGCTTGAAATAGCAAGACAAGCGGAAACGCGATCATCCCGACGGCGATATGCACGAACTTGCGCGTCAGGTCAACCGATAACTTGAAACCGCGTCGCAGAACTTCGCTGACGCCAAGCACGAGTGAGACGTAGGCAAATGCAATGAGGAGGGCAAGGGGATCAGACATTGGGACTCGGCGCAAAGTTCCGAATTAAAAGTTCAAGGTTCAAAGTTGACAACCTTGAACTTTTAACTTTGAACCTGTAACCTCTTTGCAATTTCCGCCGCAACCGCGACGTTGTTTTTCAATAACGCGATATTCGCGCGCACGCTCGCGCCGTCAGTCAGTTCCGCGAGTCGCTTGAGCACGAATGGCGTCACCGCGCCGCCAACGATCTTCTGTTCTTCGGCTTCGCGCAACGCGCGCTCGATGAACGGCTCGATCACCTCGCGCGGAATCTCTGCGTCGCGCGGAATCGGAACGCAGACAAGCACGCCGCTCGTGAACCCCAGGTCCCAATGCGCCTGGATCACGCGCGCCGCGTCTTCTGCCGAGTCCACGCGCGTCTGCGCGCGCAAACCGGACGAACGCGAATAGAACGCGGGAAAATCGTCGGTTTGAAAACCCAGCACCGGCACGCCGAACGTCTCCAGCCATTCGAGCGTCGCGGGCAAATCGAGAATCGCTTTCGCGCCCGCGCAGACAACGGCGACGGAAGTGCGCGCGAGTTCGGGGAGATCGGCGGAAATATCGAAGGATGAAGGATGAAGGATGAAGGATGAATCAATCTTTTCATCCTTCATCCTTCCGCCTTCATCCTTTAACGTGCGGTGTACGCCGCCGATTCCGCCGGTCGCAAAGACACGGATGCCGGCGCGGTGCGCGAGGTACATCGTCGCGCTGACGGTCGTCGCGCCGTCGCGTTTCTGCGCGATCGCCAGCGCGATGTCGCGCCGCGCGAGTTTCAGCACGCCACGCGCTTGCGCGAGGTGTTGCAGTTCCGCGTCGTTCAGTCCGATCTTGATTGCGCCGCCGATGATCGCGATCGTGCGCGGCTCGACGCCGCGCGCGCGGGCGACAGCTTCTAGTTCGCGCGCGGTTTCCAGGTTGCACGGGTACGGGAGGCCGTGCGCGATGAGGGTGGATTCGAGGACGAGAGAAATCACTCTGTCTGCTCAATCAGTTTCAGAACTGCAATCGCTTGCGCCTGAAAACGAATCGGCGGTTCTTCGCCAAATGTCCAAGTAAAAGAACGGATTCGATGCTCTGGCAGGTCCGGCTCGGACGTCTCAGATTTGAGCCAAACGGCTGAATTATTTATCAAAACGCGTTTCAACGACAATAAATCGCCGGAAATCTCGGGAATATTTACTACTACAATGTCCCCATGGTTTGGAATGTATGTACGATTACGCGGACTACGCACGATAATCCATGCGCCATTCTTGATTGGTGCCGGTTCGGCGCGGTTCATGCTTTGCCCACGGACACGAATGATCTTGTAGTCGAAATCGTGATGGAGATTCAAATATTTGCCTCCATCTACTAAATTGATCGGTATGTATCGCTTGTCGTCAATGAAAACAATTGAGCCGATGTGTGCCGTACCGATCTGCCGTTCGCCTTCAAAGCCCCGTCCAGGCGCAAATGCCGCTACCTCGGTTTCAAGAATAGGAATTTCCTCCAGCCCATCGTCGAAGATCCATTCGCGTTTTGCAGTGCGTCGCGCGGTCAGGATTTCGTGCGCTTCCTCTGGGCGCATTCGATCAATCTCCGCATCGGTATATCCCAGATCTTTGAGATTGGCGCGATCAGCATGAGTAATGAATAGTTTGATCCGCACTGGCGAAACGGCAGAACCATCGCCGAGCGGAGCGGGAGGGGCGGGTAGAGGAGTTCCTGCCGTATCACCGACCCGATCTGTCGCCGCCCCGGACACATTGGCAAATACGCCGGCTTGTGCCTGCAAAAGTAGCGACTGCTCACACAGCGCTCTATACATACCTACGCGCCGACGATTTCCTTGTTCGCGATGCCTCTTCAACAATACATCGAATTGTGTGTGTGCGCGTGTAAAATGATCCAGCGCATCTCGATAGTTGGCAATCGCTTGGTAGCACAAACCCAACATCAAATGTGTAACAGCAATATTGTGCGGCTGATCATTCGAGTGGAAACACTCAAAGGCGCGCCAATAGTCGTGAATCGCTTGTTCCCACTCCCCCTGGGTGCGATGTGATTCGGCTTCGTGGGCGGCGGCACACGTTTCCAAATGCCCTTTGTCACAACGCTTGCATTCTTCAGTGAAAATCGCTTGAGCGCGCGAGGCATCACCCTTCCGCTGAATTCTATCGCCATCGCGAATCCGCGCGTATTTCGGAAGGTCGAGTTTTTCTTCGAACAAACACGTCGGATCCCAAAATTCCCAATCTATGGTATCGTTTTCTAGCATTCCCTTCTCCTACACGTACAAATCGCGCAAGCGGCGCAACATCGCCAGCGTTTGTTCAGGGACAAAAGTCTGCGCCCATGGATCGAGCGTCATCTGCTCTAACGACTCGATCATCCGCAACGCAAACAAATGCGACAAATTCGCGCGATTGGCGTCGTCAAGCCCTTCGAGTCCACGCGCAATCGCCCGAAGCATTTCGGCTTGGGCTTGGGCGCGGGCTGCTTCGCGCCAACGGGTGCCTGCCGCGTCACCTTCTGCTTGGCTGATCTTTACACGCCTGATCCATTCGGCTTGCCAACTTTTGATGCGATTTTCTTTGACCGCGTCTGCAAATTTCTCAGGAATCTGGAAATCTTCTAGGGTAACGCGCGTTACAAGTACACCCAAATCTATGGCGTCGAGTTGTCTCAATTCCCCGCTGGCATAAAGGTTCCGGCGGAGCTTGTCTTGAATTTCGCGGCGGGGCGTTTCTTGCAAATCTAATGGAGCGCGCGGATTAGCGTCCTCTGGTTCGATCAAACGATCAAGCACAAACGTGTTGAGGATACACTGCATTTCGAATTCGGCGCGCGCCATTACGAGATCTTTCCAAACCATCGTCTCCTCGCCTGTGTCGCGATGGAAGACAGTCCGGTTGTACGCCGCTCGGCGGGCGGCATCTTCACGGAAGAGATAGGGGTCTTCAGCAGGTTGTCTGATTTGGCGGCGCGGGTGGGGCTGAATCATAAACTCGATTTCCAATTTGACTTGAATCGGAATTCCGTCTTTCGTAAGCGCTTTTACAGGTTGAGCGCGAACTTGCGGGCGCAAGTCAACCGCCTCCCGGATCGTTTCAAAAGGTTCAAGAAAGCCAAAGCCGGGTTTGACCACGCGCGTAAAACAACCATCTTGTTCCAACACCAGCGCAGTATCTTTGATGATAACAAGAAAACAGGGACCGCCCGCCCTTATAATCGGCCCGTCTAGGTCTTTCTTTTTGATCTCACCGTTTTCTACGACAAAGTAATCATAGCCCCAGATTCCAAAAAGGAGCGCATTTAGGTGCCAGAACCAAGTAAATGAAAACAATGCGCGAACTAGTCCCTTCAATCCTTTTATAAAACCGACGCCGAACAAACTAACCAGATAATGATCCCGCGCAGCGCGGAAATCTTTGATACCGTACAGCGATCGGAAGAATTCTGTGCCTGTCATCAGCGCGGCAAATAAACTTAGCGCGGCGACGATAAGATAACCACGACCATCCCATACACCTAGTAATTTCACCCAAATCTCACCGGGGCGAGAGTCGAGTTGCATACAAAACACAAGCGAGAGCACAAAAACTAGTTGAACAACAAATAATCGTACATGCGCGCGACTACTCTCGCGGTCCAAGTATGGTAGCCGCTGGAAGAATTTCCACGCCTTCGCCCAATCATCCCGCGCCCCGCGATAAGGAGTATCGATCATCGCGGCTTATCCTGCGGAAGCGTTGCCATTTCGGCAAGCACGCGGTGGAGCAGCTCTGCCAATTCGCGCGAGCGGTCAGTCGCCGCGCCAGTTTCTTCAGCGCTCTGACGCGCCATTGCTTCAATAGATTGAATCAGGCGTAATGTCACAATATCCTTCGAGAGCGCATCATTCCCGCTTGGCAACGCTTTCGTGATATATTCAATCATTTCAAGTTGCGCTAAGGCGCGCGCGATTTCGGTGCGTCGCTGTTGCTCCGCTTCTCCTTGCGCCGCAGTAACTTTTTGCCGACGTTCCCAATCAGCTTTCCAGGTGTCCACTCTTTGATCGATCACAGATGGAGGCGCATAAAAAACGCCGAGCGTAATGTTCAACACATCCACGCCCTTGGGACGCATTCTGTTCTGCAACAAAGGCAGAAGACTTTGTTCGATTTCAACGCGTGGCTCACGTTCGGGCTCACCTGTCGCGTAAAGCTGATCGAGCGTGTAGCGCGCAATGGCATTGCGGAGTTCTTCCGCGCCTTCATTAATGACAGCATCTACCCAGCGGTATTCACTTTTCGGTTGGCTTCCCGTTTGGTGTTTGAACATAGACTCTTGCGGCTGTTCCTGCTCCTTCTTGACAGGCGGAGTCTCTGACGACTGTCCCTGTTCTTTCTTGACAGGTATGATCTCTGGTGGTCGCCCCTGCTCTTTCCGAACCGCTTCGGTGTAGACTGCGCGAAAGACAGAACCGTCATCAAAAGTATATGGAACACCTGGGCGAGCTTTTCGGGGATCACGCTGAATCTGAAAATCTACGTACAAATCACACTTAATCTCAATCCCGTCCCGCGTGATGGCTTGTACTACACGCATATACCGTTGCCGACGAAGATCAATCGCGCCACACACCTGCTCGTAACGATTTAAGAAGAAAGTGCTCGAACGCGCTGCTGGCAGCACGTTGCCGAACCAGCGCGGTTGAACAACATTCGGGCCTAATGTTCGCGTATACTCCAAACCATCATCCATCACAGCAGCGCTACTGCTGTCCACTATGGCAACGCCTGCCCAACCCCCAAAACGATTACCCTTCAGGTGATCTTGTGCTTTGCCATTTCGCACGAGGTACCCTTGACGGTGGAACCCGATGTACCAAACAAGAAGACACCACCACGCGTCTAGGCGCGCGCGCAAGGTTGGCACAGGAAACAAGAATTGCGCGGCGAGTGCAGTACCGGCGAGGAGCCAAAACATTCCAAGCACGAAAGCCAGAATGAGACTAGTTAGGCGCTCGGCAAGATATCCGGGGAATGGTATGCCGGGAAGTAATAAGGACGCACCGCGCCAAAAGAAAACAATTGTCGGCGCTATTACCAGAACAAAAAAGAAAGCCGCACGCTTTTTACCAGTCCAAAACATTTTTGTGACGCTTCAGCGTTCAACTAACAAACGATCCAAAGTTGACCGCACCTGCTCAAGATTCTTCGTTTGAAAATACCAGTCAACCGTTCGATGAAGTCCGTCAACAAATTTGACTGTAGGTTGCCAGCCCAGCAACTTTTTCGCTAGCGCGTTGTCCGCCACACGATTGAGCGGGCCTGTGGGCATCTCGGGATGTAATTCTACACGCGCCTCGTGTTTGGTATAGCGAAGGATCTCACGCGCGGCATCGATCACACGCGTTCGCTCCATTGTCCCTAGGTTGACCGCCGATCCGTCTTCGATCTTTTCTGCCGCGAGTATTGTTCCTTCGACAATGTCCCGCACGTATGTCCAATTGCGAATTTGTTCACCGTCCCCCCAAACCACAAAGGGATCTTGTCGAATGAAAGCACGCGCGATCATAGCAATAATGGCATGATTCTCGGCACCCCGTTCGCCATAAACGGTGAAATAGCGACATACGGCAGTTTTAATGCCATAATCTCTATGGTACGCCCGGAGCGTCATCTCTCCCATCAATTTTGCCCAACCATATACGTTGTCTGCATCAAACGGGGGACCAATCATATCCTCAGTCAGATATGCTTCTATCTGGGCATCTGTCTGCTTGCTCTTGGGATAAACGCATGCTGAAGAAGCATAGATGATTTTCTGAATACCTGCTCTGCGGCAGGCGCGGAAGACAACCCCATCAAGCACAAGATTCGCTGTCACACTGGCCTGGTGTGCTTCCAAATACCCGCGCCCTCCATGATCAGCTGCAAGGTGAAAGACCACATCCATGCCTCTCACTGCATGTTCTGCAACACCGGCCTCATGGAGGTCCGCTTGGATAAATTCAACGTGTTGACGCTCAATGTGTCCTTGGATGTTTTCAAGGTGACCACTGCTGAGATCGTCAACGACGCGTACTGTTGCGCCGCGCAGAACCAACGCGTCCACCAAGTGTGAACCGATGAACGAGGCACCACCAGTAACAAGAATTCCGTTTCTTTTCCAGTCCATCAAAACCGCCTTTCTCGAAGTTTTCTCAGAGACACTTCAAGGCAATCACGAACAGTAGGGGGGCTTTCTGGAATCCTACTCTCTTATCTTCATCTTTGTCGAATGTTCCCAAATATCTTCGCATGTGTCCCTAAACAAGTCATACCAATGGGTGTCAGGGTCATGTGATGAAAGTTCAATGTAGGGTCGATCGAGTATTTGACACTTGTACGGCATTAGCTCCACAATTATACTCCCGCGCCCATCGCCGTTGTCAAGTACCACAAAACTCAAGTTCGAGATGTAATTGACAAGTCTAACCTCGACTTTTCCCGAGGTCTTCTCTGCTAATTCATGCAGATACCGGATGTTTGCCAGAGTAGAGGTCAGATCGGCCTTGAAGACATCCAGAGCCTCTTTGCCCGTTAGTGGTATTGGCGTGACCGCCTCAATATCATTATGGTCGTATGCTTCTGGATTTGTGACCACAAACCGCAGTCTGCAACCACGTTCCAATTTCTTTTGGAAGAAATTGGTCAAGCCGGAAACCTTGCTTGCAGTTCGCGCGATAACCAGTATTCCTTCAGCATTTTCCGTGAATTTATCCAATGGCATAATATCTCTTCGCCGCTTCAGACGTCCCGAGGGGAAATCTTTTATGGCTTGAGCAATTTCCTGTTGAGTTCTTTCATGTTCATCCCATTTTTCTCCTTGCTTGATTTCGGAAAACTTGGCGGCTAACTGGGCAGTCGTTAACAAGATCAAGACTGCCAAAATTGTCTCCGCCGTTGCGGGAGTCACGCCTGGGAGTAACCTATAGGGAATCGAAATCAGTCCCACGGCAACAGTGATGAACAAGAGAATATTCTCAACGGTGACAAATTTCTTCCATGCCCCTTCCTTGCTCTGCATTTTGCAATCTCCTTTCACAGAATCGAATTGGATGGTAACGGCGCCTCAATTGATGGCATGCTTTGGCACATGCACTACATTTGGATCATTGCCACTACCACAAATAGGATCTATTCGCGCCAAGATTTTTGGAAATGTTCGTGATGAAACTCGGCGATGCATCCGCCAGCAGATGCATTCTACCGAAGGCAATCAACGATTGTCGCTCTATCATCGCCGACTATGTTCCAGTATCGGTATAGCATGCTCCCAGATTTCCTCGCAGGTGTTCTTAAAGAGATCGTACCACCCTGTGTCTAGAGATGAGAGTATAATATAGGGACGGTCGTCCAATGGGCATTTGTATGGCATCAACTCAGTAATTATCTGACCGTGCCCACCATCAAGGTCTACCAAGACAAAGCTCAGATTCGACATATAGTTGACAAATCTCGCCTCGATTTTCCCGGAGGTATTCTCTGACAACTTCTGTAGACCTTGGATGTTTGATAGAGTCATAGCCAATTCTCCACTAAAAGCCGCCAATGCATTTTCGGCAGTGAGCGGTGTCGGCATAACTGCTTCAATAACATTTCGCTCATATGCCTCCGGATTGGTTATTACAAATCTCACTCTGCATCCTCGCTCCAAGTGCTTTTTGAACAGCCCAGTCAATCCAGCAACTTTCGATGCGGTTCGCGCGATTATCAATATTGCTATAGCACCTTCCGTGAATTGTTCTAGTGGAATTATCTCTCTCCTGCGCTTGAGTCGCGGTGCAAAAGCGCCGCTCATCAATCTGTCCAAGGAACGCAGAACGCATCATTTCAATAAGTAGGGGGAGCCGCCTGCGGTTGCCACGATGCACCCAATTGACGCTGCGCAGCTTGCTGGGTAATCAGGTCTGCCAGACTGGGCATTTGCATTTTTCCCGACACGCGATCAT